>JANXXI010000213.1 GCA_025350695.1 Acidobacteriota bacterium | reverse complement strand
CTTAAATAACGGTATTGACGGGACTGGTCATGCAGAATACTCGAAACAGCTTTCCTGGTTAGTTTTGCTGGGAGTTTATTGAAAAAAGGGGACTGACGAAACTGACATCTTTTTTCGCCATCGCAAGCGATTGATTTTCCTAAAGGGTAACTTGCGAAGAAAGGCTGTCTGTTCCGTCAGTCCCCGTTTTTCAACAAACTCCCAGCAAAACTAACCAGGAAAGCTGTTTCGAGTATTCTGCATGACCAGTCCGGTCAATACCGTTATTTAAGAGCTTCTTGAATCGATCCAAGGGCCACCTCCTTGTTAAGGGAGGGCTTCTAAAAAGAGCATTCTGCGCAGAATTTATCTCTCTGGTTAAAGCGTAGCAGGTGGGTGCAAGCTTTAAGGCCTACCTTTTTGCGCAAGTGGTTGAAAACAGGACCGCAAATGGGTTGTGACCGCAATCTGAGGTGTGACTAATCTCTAGTGGTTAGGCAGCAGTTGCCAAGATGTGCCGGACACAGGTTTAGGACTTGTGTCCGGCCAAACGGGCTAAAAACCAGTAAACACGAAACTGCGCCGCTTAACTTAATGCGATGGCCGATGGGCAACGACCACGCGGTACACATCGGTTCTTACTACATGGGAGAGAGCGCGGCGGTCGTTGACATAGCGAACGTAATCCTTAGTAGGGAACGCCTTGGCAAATGCCGCTGGCGCAGCACCCTGCCTGTTCCCCATCGCGCTGGCCAGATCCTTGTAGACAACTGCTTCGGTGGCGTCATACCGCAGGGCGGTCCCTGGAAAAGCCATGTGCCCGAAAGACCAGCCGCGAGACCCACCCTCTTTAACTGTCGCCGCAGCCAAGGGGAAGCGAAAATCTCTCTCGAAATCGTTCAGGTCATTTATTGATTTGCCTTCGGCGATTTTCAGCCGCGTCACCACGACCGCGTCGCCCTCCATCGAGGTGTAGTTGTCAGTCCTGTGATGTATGTGCGACATGGTTTGACCCACCTGTTCGCTCATGGTGCGGACTTTAGCCATATACTGCGCATAGTTCATCCCGCTGACGGTGCGGTAGAGTTCGTCGCGCTTGGCGGGGTCGGGATCCTTTGGCGCACCCTTGCCGGCCGCGACGATCACGTAGTTTGCCTGCGGCGCCGGGTCGCCGGCATACGCTGCTTTTCGGAGGGACCAGCCCATAGTGTCAGGGTCAGCTTGCATTCGGGCGCGAACCACCTTTGCGCCCGCGCCGGTTTTATAGAATTCGACGAAGGCGGTTTCATTGGCTGGCGCCACCTTTAAATAGATCGCGGTGCTGTAAATCTGTGGTTCGCTCGTCTGGGGGTATGCCGCCATCGTGCTGAGTAGCAAGATGGTGGCTAAGGGGGATACGGAAATTGTCCTGAACATAAAGGTCTCCTTTAAGGTGAGCCTGCGTTTGGAAACACGGGCTTCGATAATATAGCGGTAGTTGGCTGGAAACTCCGCCAACTTTTTCGGCTACGATATCGAATGGGGCTTACTTTGTGTCTTTGTAACAGGGCGGGGAATGCTCATATTGGCGACGCCCCAAGCTCTTCAGCCAGGCGCACCATTAACAATGCATACTGGAAAGCATGTTGATTTGGCGATTGTTGGTAATTTGTCTGGGTTCCGCCTTTTCTGCTTAGCGCAGCAAAACCAGACGGCCACATGAGCAGAAGAAGTCCGGCGCGTTGTCGAGCGTTTCATGGACGCCGCCCGTAGAGGCGATAGCGCCGAGGTGGCTGCTGTTTCCGTTCCCAATGCTCAGCAATCGTCGGCGGTAGGTACGACCCAGAACGGGCTGCGAGATCGCCCTCCTTCGTCGAAACACCGGTCGAACATGATACGCCGAGTTGAAATACTAAGCCCGAATACAAGCGTCGCGATTGGAGTTTGGAGAGACTTCGATGCCAAGCCACCGTTTGATACCGGGACGTTTCATAGGAATTTCATCCTGTTGCAATCCGTTACGGAACGCGTTACGGTGTTAAGAGTGATCCGGTCGATACGCCATAGGGGGTTGAAGCGTCTTCACGAAGACGACGATCCGCGCGGCGTGATGGCAGATCACGCTGATAAATTGCGCGACATACTGGCAAGGCTCGATGCTTCAAAAACCGCCTCAGATATGGATGTGCCGGGTTTTCGGTTACATCCGCTCAAAGGCCAGTTGAAGGGGTTTCACGCCGTCACCGTGCGGGCCAACTGGCGCGTGATTTTCAGGTTTGATGACCCGGATGCTTACGATGTTGATTATGTTGATTATCACTAGAAGAAGGAGTTGACCCATGCCTATGAAGAACCCGCCCCATCCCGGAGGTTTTGTGTTGCGTCAATGCATTGAGCCGTTGGGATTGACCATCACTGATGCCGCGGCTGCGCTTGGCGTTACTCGTACGACATTATCCGAACTTGTAAACGAGAGGCGCGGCATTTCGCCTGAAATGGCTGTGCGGCTATGCAAGGTGTTCGGCGGGAGTGCCGAAAGCTGGCTTGTTCAACAGGCGCAGTACGATCTTGCCCAAGTGGATGCAGGGCACATGAAGCTGAAGCGGCTGGAATTGGTTTAATGCCCCTTCCCTGAGAACCTAGGCATGGAACCACTACATCTTTGTGATGTGACTAGATTGGAAGTTGAACCCACTCCGCTTCCGAGACCATATGAAAAACCGGAACTGCTTGCGGGGATATGGTTTGACGGAGTAACAGGAGACTTCGCGGATGTTCTCAAGGCAGACCAGCAGACCCAAACCTCACACAGTTACTATTTGTCCTCGTCATTGGCAGCCCTTCGTAGGCACGTGGTTTAAGAAATCGACTTCAATCAGAGATTGGTTCTGGGCCTGACCTTGAAAAAATATTATTGGGGCCAGCACCCGGACTGGAACATCCGTTTGAAGATCGATTAGAACTTTATATCGAAGAGGGGATCTCATCAGGCTAGTGATGGTTTCCTGTATTCTCGCGGGTGCGATGACATTTATTATTGATCGCCCTATACGGTTTGAAATGAAAAACGTCAAACGGAAGTAAGACCCCGGTGAGTAATGGCGGATCAAACCTCCGATACATTTGGCAATGCCCGCGCTTAACTCGAGAGGAGCGCCTTGAAGGTCTCGAACACCCAGAGAGTTTAGCCATGACCAGTATCCAACAACTGTGCGCGACAGATCGACACTGACAGAACTTGAACTTAATCCAGCACCGAAAGCATCGTAACAGCAGGTGGCCGTGGATATTGCGACTGAATCAAACAATCGTCGCACAAACCCACCTGCGTCGTAACCGTAATAAATCAACTGATTACTGCGCGATGATATCCGAGACCCGCCGTAAGTGCATTGAGAATTCACCAACGAACCAGAGAGGCTTTCGGTTATCTGAGTATATCCGGCAATGCTTCTCCTCATTCAGATACGATTGCAAGATCAACAATACGATATCTTATCGACGAAGTGAATCCGACCGGAAATGCCTAAAATACTTGCCTGATTCCGGGGGCGCGTTATATGTACTTGATCGTGCGCAACCGCTCTTAAGGCGTACCTTTATAGTGCCCGGCCTCCGGCTTTGTCAGTTGCCTTTTGCGCCCTCTTAATGGCCACGAGAGCAACCACGCAGGCGCCAAGGCCAAAGCCGGAAGTAAAGATCAGTAAGAAGTCTACGGTACGGATCCGCTCCAATCTCCCATTGCTGAAAGCAGCCATCAGAGGCATCAAGCAGCTAACAAGAAACACCGGCAAAATACGCCTGGGATCATTTCGGAAAATCATGATGTGTGTCCTTTCAAGACAATTTTTTCAAACAATATAGAAACGATGCCGCCGAGCAAGCCGCCGACGTTGAAGGCTATATGAACGGCGATTGGCGGGAGCAGGCTTTTGGATTCTTCGCGAAACCGTCCCGCCAACAATCCAAGCAACAATGTGCCTATAAAGAGAATGGCGACGGCGCGCGGCTCAACGCCGGCTTTCAGCAATCGAAGATGGAGCGTGGCGAAAAGCAACGCGCTCAATGGCGCCGCATAGGCAGTAGATGAAGCGATGTAACTCTGAAACCAGCCTCGGGCAAAGATCTCCTCGGAAATGCTCGAGCCGAACCAGATAACCAGCACTATCGCCAGGAACGGGTATCCCTTCAGCATCGGGGCCAGCCCCTCGGAATGGCTCAATCGGATGGCGAGCGTGGAGGCGGCGCCGAGGGCAAGCCCAGGCAAAATCACCTTCCTCCAATTCGTGTTTCGGGGCATCAGGAACCCGGCGGCGCGCCAGTCGAACGGGCCAAGAAAGCGAATGGCCGCTAACGAAAAAAGCAGCATCGCTCCTTTGGTGATCACTTGGCCCATCCAGACCGGGAAGCCAGTTGGCGCTTGCTTAGCGAGCAAACCGGAATCAAGGAAAATCATCCAGGCGATGGCAACCGCAACTGCAGCTTTCATTTCTTACTCCTTGACGCAAAACGGCTGAACAATTCTTTCTGGCCGGGTACGGTATCTTTCACGAAAAAGCGATGTTCATCAAGAATGCGGCATAACACCTTGCCGTCCGCTGACCGGTCCGCGGCGTCCATCAATCGCAGCAGAGTGTGTTCACATAA
Source organism: Acidobacteriota bacterium (assembly GCA_025350695.1). Taxonomy (GTDB): domain Bacteria; phylum Acidobacteriota; class Terriglobia; order Bryobacterales; family Bryobacteraceae; genus JANXSF01. Next base: position 7,201 of record JANXXI010000213.1, on the reverse strand, counting down.
CCGGCCGCCATGATGCAGGCAAGAGAGGTAGAGACTGCGGCTCCAAACCGCTTGATGCACCTGCGCGCAGTCTTTACTAAGCAGGGCCAAGAGATGCTCGCGACCATCAATCACGACGTTCATCTGCACGGAGCCCCAGGCTTCAGGGGCTTGTGAGGCAATAGCGGCATAGGCAACTTTTGCCCCTTTTAATTTAATTGGACGGTAGGACTCAACAAAAACCTCCACACCTCGGGCTGCTGCTTTTTCTATCGACGCGGTGAGCTTTTCCAAAGCTTCTGGAAATGCGTCCACGATCGCGATCTTCTTGACCGTGATCTCAAGCATAGTGCGGGCGCGTTCAAAAAGCTGCTCGGAGGATTCAATGCGGTAGACCCGTTCGTCGGGTGGCGCGCTCAGCAAAGAACCCAATCGCCTTTCGGCTTCAGCCGTTAACTCGTTAAAACTGGCTCTGGCTTGACGTAGGAATTCAGCAACAGGAACAGCCCGGCACTGCCGGTTTTCGCCTTCCTCTATCAGCACGGCGCCCCGGTGCGCCAGCACGTCCACTGCTTTATACACGTTTGCGGTTGGACGGCCGAGCGCTTTTCCCACGGCATAGGCCGTTGCCGGAGGGTTAGGCAACAGGTGCAGATAGACCTCGGCCTCAAGTTCGTTGAACCCGAGTTCCAATAGGAGTTGAAGAGAAGTCAGCACAGTAGTATATTTATATACTACTGCCTAAATGTCAACACCTTTTATAAGCAGTCTGATAATCTCGTTCACATGAATCATGGACCGGCTAGTTTATTCCTGTTGGCGGCGACGGCTGTTTGGGGCCAGATTCCAACCATCTATATTGCCGGTGATTCGACAGCAAGCAATGTGGAGCGGCGAGGATGGGGAGATTCCTTCGGCGCCTACTTCGATTCTTCAAAAGTGACTGTGGCGAACCGCGCAAGGGCCGGTCGAAGCAGCCGCACGTTTCTCACTGAAGGCCTGTGGGACAAGCTCGCTGTCGAGTTAAAACCCGGTGATTTCGTCCTGCTGCAGTTCGGCCACAACGATGGTGGACCTCTCGATACAGGCCGCGCGCGCGGATCGCTTCCTGGGCTAGGTGAGGAAACTCGCGAAATAACCATGCCCGATGGCAAGACGGAGCTGGTGCATACCTTCGGCTGGTACATGCGTAAATTCATTGCCGATACTCGAGCGAAGGGCGCTACGCCAATAGTTCTTTCCCTCACCGTTCGAAACATCTGGAAAGATGGCAAAGTCGAGCGCGGGTCGGGCAATTTCAGCAGATGGGCTGCGGAGATTGCCAAGGCTGAGAAGCTTGCTTTCATGGACGTTACGAATATCGTGGCCGATCAATATGAGCGGCTAGGTGAGGAGAACGTGAAGCCACTTTTTTCGACCGATCACACTCACACCAGTCCCGAAGGCGCCGATCGAAATGCGGCGGCTGTGATCGCTGGATGGAAGGCAACTCTTCCCGCTGGATGGCTTTCGTCTAAGGGCACAGCCGTGGCAGTTTATCGAGCCCCGATCGTTCTGCCTGAACCAGCGAATTCTAAGCTGCCATCGCTCTTTCTGATCGGCGATTCAACTGTTCGCAATGGCAGGGGAGACGGTGCGGGTGGGCAATGGGGGTGGGGTGAGCCGCTGGTGAAGCTGTTCGATGCAGATAAACTGAACGTGGTAAATCGCGCGGTGGGCGGACTGAGCAGCCGAACTTACTTCACTAGCCGTTACTGGGAAACAACGTTGGCGTTGCTCAAGCCAGGCGATTTCGTCATCATGCAATTCGGGCACAACGACAATGGGCCGCTCGACGACAAAGCCCGCGCCCGTGGAACCCTTCCGGGCGTAGGTGACGAAGCCAAGGAGATCGACAATCCCATTACGGGCCAGCATGAAGTGGTGCATTCCTATGGCTGGTACTTGAGCCAATTTATAGCCGCGGCAAGAGCGAAGGGCGCCATTCCCGTGGTTGCGACACTGGTTCCCCGCAAAACATGGAAGGATGGCAAGATCGTTCGCGCTAGCGCAAGCCACGCCAAGTGGGCGCTTGAGGTGGCGGCCTCGGAGCACGTTGCCCTGCTCGACTTAAACGAATTGATCGCACGGAAATATGAGGCCCTTGGGCCGGAAAAAGTTGATGCCTTGTTTGCCGATGAACACACGCATACCAGTTGGGCCGGCGCCGAATTAAATGCAGCGACAGTGGTTGAGGCGCTGGGGGATAGCCCAGTGACCAAGTTCCTAAAGGGCAAGAAATGAATCGGAGAGAGATGGCAAAAGCGATGGCCTTGTCGCCCATGTTGGCGGCGGCCACGTCGAACCCATCTCGAAGGAAAGAACTCCGCGGGTTACTGGGAGACTTGCGTGGAAGGATTCCGGCAGTGCTCTACAATCACGCCCACGGTGGAACTTTCAAGTTGGGAAAGTTGGAGCTAGCCGAAGGACGGTCGCACTTGGTGAAGCCGTCTTACGCGGAGCGGTTTACGGGGCTGGGTTATGCAGTGCTCTGCTCGACAGTGGGAATTCGGCGAGCGTCCGGGCAAAACGCAAGCGTGTTTTATGGCGCATGATGGTTTACGATTGTCAGTCGCGATGACGTGGGCGCGAAGCGCATCGGGACGGTGGGCTTGTCGAAGGGATCGGCGATCGCGTTCGACGAGCGGGTGAAAGTCACGGGGAACCTGTGTTGACTAACCGATTGGCACGCGCTGATTGAAGCGAAGAACTTGAAAGGACATGGCATTTACTACTATGTGCCCGGCCTGTTGAAGCACTTCACAACCTCGCGGATGAACGCCCTGATCGCGCCCAGGCATCACTTGGCTCTTGCCGGAGTCAAGGATAGATCGACTCCGCCGAAAGGGCACGACCGGGTAGACGCCGATCTGAAGCAGGCCTATCTGGCGGCTGGACATCCGGAGCGTTGGGAGCTGAAACGCTTCGATTGCGGCCATCAGGAAATTGAAGAAATGCGTACCGCGGCGCGCGACTATTTCGTCAGGAATCTGTAGTTAATAAAGCATGAAGGCCCATAGGATATCGCCGGTTGCGGCGATCACATACTGACGGCCGTCCATCATAAAAGTTTGCGGCGCATTTGAAATTTGGCCAATGCGCGTGTTCCAAAGCGGCTTGCCGTTCACCGCATCGTAGGCCACCAGGCTACCGGCCCCGTCGCCGGTGAATACCAATTTGCCGGCCGTGGCGAGAACACCGCCTCCGCCTCCGGAGAACGGCCGGCGCCATGCCACCTTGCCGGTTTTGTAATCGATGGCGTCCAGATAGTTGCCACTAGTCCCAACCGTTACTTCTTCCTTGCCGCCAAGACCCATCGATCCGCGAGGATCTAACTCGGTAAGGTACAGCATGGAGTAAGTGTTGATTTCGGGGACGTAGAAATAACCGGTATCGGGAGAGAACGCGGGTGGTTCCCAGTTGACTGTGCCACCGGAATCCGGTGAAACTAACGCGCCTGGCACGGTGGGATCTTTTTCAGGATCGTGCTGGGGCGCGCCGTTCTTATCCAAGCCCTTCGCCCAGTTTGTGCGCTGGCCGTACTTAGTTGTAAGTAAGCGTTCTCCAGTTACTCTGTCGAGGACAAAGAAGTAACCATTCCGCGCGGCTGTCATCACCATCTTTCGCATTCTGCCGTTAAACATGCCGTCGACAATGACTGGTGTTTGAGCCGAGTCGTAATCGTGCATATCGTGCGGTGATGTCGAGTAGTACCAAGCCATCTTGCCGGTTTCCACATTGATCGCCACCAAGGCGCAAGTGAACAAATTGTCGCCCTCGCCACGTGTGCCGGTAGTGTACGCTGGCGTTGGGTTGCCGGTGCCGAAAATGTAGAGCTTCGTTTCCGGGTCGTAGGCGCCTGGGATCCAAACCTGGCCGCCTCCATGGCGCGCCGCGTCAAGGCTCTTCCAGGTATCAAGTCCCGGGTCGCCGGGGTTCATCGGAACGGTGTAAAACTTCCATTGCAGCTTGCCAGTTTCGGGGTCGAAGGATTGCAGGAAGCCCGGGGCATCGATATCGTTGCCGGTGCCGACTAATACATGATTGCCGATGACGATCGGCGCGGGCGTGGAGAAGTAACCTTGTTCTAACTCGGCGATGGGGACATGCCAGCGTTCCTTGCCGGTTTTCGCTTCAAGGGACACAAGGTAGTTATCGGGCGTCTCCATGAACAGGTAGTTATTCCAGATGGCGAGACCGCGATTTCCGATGTGAGTGCCGCCGCGGGTCTTCCAGAAGTAGTGCCAAAGCTCACGTCCATCATGGGCATCGACCGCCCAAGCGTTGTCGGGCATGGTGAAGTAGAGCACGCCGTCTACAGCCAGAACGGAGCATTTAATTGTGCCGCCGCCGGCGTTGATGTCGCCTTTCCCTTCGCCCCCAATGATTAAAGGAGCCGGGGCTGCGCCACCGCGGCGGCCTCCAGCTGGCGCTCCGGGACCGGGAGTGATCCGAGACATCCAGCCTAGCGTAAGGTTCTTTACTGTCGATCGATTTACTTGCGTTAGGGCGCTGTAACGCTTGCCCGTGTAATCGCCATTATAAGTTAGCCATTCGTTCTTGAGCGGCTTGAGTAACTCGGTGGTGGGGACTGATTTGCCTTGGCCAAGGAGCAAGGCCGGGAGTAAGAGCGCAATGGGCAATTTCTGAAATGTCATTTTACGGTCACCATGTAGGCTGTTACGTCGTGAATGTCTTTATCGGTATAGGTGTCGAGTAAGTCGCGATGAGTTTGCATGGGGTCGCGAAGGTCTACTTTAGGCTTGTCGCCAAAACGAGTGAAAGTGCGGATGCTATCGTCTTCGAGGCGCAGGCTGATTAGAAAATCGTCGATGCGGACCACTCGCCCTTCGAGCTTTTCGTCCGTTGCCAACGTCACGGTTGCAGTAACAGTTCGTGCTTTTGACGCCGCCTGTGGGCCTCTGCGGCGGGAGCCTCCAGCGACCCATGCGTTTTGTAACGCTCTGGGGTCTTCGTACCGAGCGGCAATGCCTTTCAGGTCGGCCGTAACCGAGTGGCAACTGGCGCACTTGGCGCTGAAGTAAGCTTGGCCGGCCACGGCATCCCCAACCACGATCTTCTCTGGGACCTTGCCGGTGGCAGGCGGACGGCCCTGACCTCCGATGGTTTCGAGCACGCTACGAACATAAGCGGAGACGGCAAGGGCATCGTCCTGGCTCATGTCAATCTTCGGCATGCCGGTGGATTGGCGGCTGCCGTGAATGATGGGCGCGATCATTTCTCCGTTCTTATCGCTGAGTGCGGCCTGAGAGCGGAGCAGGTTAGGGCCGCCGATGTCGCCACCACGAAGGTCGGCTCCATGGCAGGCGGTGCAGCCGATTCCATAAATGGTCTTGCCGCGAGCGATTTGAACGGGGTCGCCGGGCGGGCGCTTTTGGCCGGGCACAAAACCGCCTTGTGGGAATGCGGGCAGGGTTAACGTTAGGAAAGCGACCGCCGCGCCAGCCATTGAGAATTGCTTCATTCGAACCTCATTCTAATAGGTTACTGGAAGTTGGTTAAGGGCGTTGTCATTCATAAAAACAACGCCTATGATTGAGGGTGCGCTGTGCTGTCCTTTCGTAATGCGGCGCAAATTAGGAGATTTCAGAATGAATAGTTTTTCTATACCCCTCGCTGCCATTGCCAAGATTGCCTTGCCCGTATTTCTGTTTTCGGCTCTTGCTACAGCCCAACAAGGGCTTGACGCGGAAACACAAGCGAAAATCCTAAAAGGCTACCAGGCAGCCCCTGTTCCTTTGAACCTGACAGGCAGGGACGCGACGCTGGTTGGTCTCGGTAGCTACATTGTGAACTACGTAGGTGAGTGTAACGGGTGCCATTCGGCTGGTCCGCCCACTGAGTACGTTGTCGGAGGCAATCCATTTTTGGGCCAGAAGATAAAAGTAAATCCGGTTACTTATTTAGGAGGTACAAGAGACTTTGGCGCGTTTCCCGATCCCGCTGGTCCATTCCCTCACATCGTTTCGCGGAACCTCACACCGGACAAAACGGGGAGGGCTGCCGGCGGAATGAAGCTGGATGAGTTCGTCACGCTGATGCGAACCGGCGTGGATTTGGATAAACTTCACCCCACATGCAAAGGCGCCCCGGATACCAAATGCATTCCGGCGCCTTTCTCCGGCGAACTGCTGCAAATAATGCCGTGGCCCGCTTACGGCAACATGACGGATCGCGATCTGCAGTCGATCTATGAATACCTTTCAGCGATTCCGTGCATTGAAGGTGGTCCGGGAGAACCGGCAAACCGCTGCGTGCTTGGACCGAAAACCACGGCAGTAGCAGGGCCGAAAAACACCACGGCCTTTTCAAAATGGCTGCAGTTGGACGGTTCGCAATCCACAACCACCGGCGGCGGAGCTTTGACTTATCAATGGTCCATTCCAGCCGGCAGTCCGACGGCGGGGATTTCTGGCGCAAACTCAGCAAAACCGAACGTACAGTTGGGGGGCGGAGGCGGGCTCTATACTTTCCTATTGACGGTGACTGACTCATCAGGAAATACCTCAATGGATTCCACAACGATAAATTACCAGGGCAATTAAGAGCATTTTGAAGTGATGTAAGCAACGGCCTGGAGCGCACTGGCAAGCGTTTCAGGCCGTTCGCAAAGAGTAGCGTTGCTGGCGTTACTGGTGTAACATTGCACAAATGGAATGCCATCGTTGCGGGTTCAGTAATCCGAAAAGGTCGGCTCGCTGTAGATGAGGAACTGTTTCAATGAACACTAGCATTGATAGACTAGTCGATGGAAAGACCGTTGCTTTCTCTAGTTCAAAGAGTGAAGCAGCCAAGGCACTATTGGCAACTTTGGGATGGTCACTCTTGATCGTCACCGCTGCTTGGGGGCTAGCTCGTGCATTAGATTGGATGGCCAAAAGCCTCCGTGTAAGCAACGGCACTACTTTTAGGTTTATCGGTGACCCAAGTGAGGTTTGGTACGTTCCGATTGCAATCGCTTTTCTTCCTCAAAGCGGGACTCTTACCAATTTCATTCAAAGTCGATTTGAGGACGAGATTACGCGTATGGTGTTGGCATCTTTTCTTATTTTTCTTCTTTATTTGACTGAATCATTGATGTTGCTAAAGTATTGGAGATGGCAGATTTCAGGATTTTCACTTAGTTCGGGATCTGTGCTTCATTTCGATGGTGGGTTAGTCG
>JANXXI010000194.1 GCA_025350695.1 Acidobacteriota bacterium | reverse complement strand
AGACTAAGCGATAGACTAAGCAATTGTCAACGGCGACTAAAACAAGGGTTTAGGCGCTATAATCGATTGCCTTCTTCCCACTTTTATTCACAAGTTTGCAACCTTTTAGCAATCTTAATTTCGTTCTTCAGTGTTAACCTAGAGGTAAGGGACAGTATGAGCTTACCCTCTGTGCTTACAAGCCGGGGTTGTCAAATTTCGCACCGTCTGCGACCTCCCAGTTCCGTCATGATAAGTGCGCCAAGTGGCACGCCATGCCCAGATGTGTTCTTCGGAGCTCGTGGTCCAAATTCCAAAAAGGAGTCGCTTTATGAAAAAGGTTCTATCTTCGCCGACAACCAGTTGGCATAGTTCGCACTCGCTAACATTGCTGAGCGCGTTCTGTCTATTTACATTCTCGGCATTCGCACAGACGGTCGCCGGCCTTTCTGGTCTTACAGGGACCGTTCGCGACCAGACGGGAGCCTCCATCCCAGGCGCGCAGGTTATCGTCGCCAACGAATCTAAAGGTATCCGCAGGACACTGGAAAGCAATGCGTCGGGCGCCTTTAACGCTCCCTCCCTTCCGCCAGCGACGGGCTATAGCTTGACCGTTAGCAAGGATGGCTTCGCCAAGTATGAAGTGAAGGATTTCACGTTACAAGTCGGCCAGACTGGCAGCTTTAATGCAATCCTGGGCCTTGCGTCCACCATGACATCAGTAGAAGTTAATACTGCGGCCCCGTTGGTCTCCGACACCAATGTCGGAGTCTCTCAAGTGGTTGAGTCCATACAGATTGCTAACTTGCCGATCAACGGACGCCGCGCCGACTCATTCGTGCTGTTGACCCCAGCCGTCACCAACGATGGCGAATTCGGCCTGGTGAGCTTTCGCGGCATCGCCGGCGGTAACGCGTTCCTCACCGATGGTAACGACACTACAAATAGTTTTTATAACGAGAATGCGGGCCGCACGCGAATCTCAAGCCAGATTTCCCAGGACGCGGTACAGGAATTTCAGGTTCTTTCCAATGGATTCTCCGCCGAATTCGGGCGGGCGCATGGCGGCGTAATCAATACGGTCACAAAGAGCGGAACAAACTCTACTCATGGCACATTTTTCTGGTTCTTTCGTAATCGGACGTTGAATGCAACGGATCGGTATGCCAATGGCGTTAACGCCCCGGAATGGCGGCATCAAACCGGCGGCACCCTGGGCGGCGCAATCAAAAAGGACAAAGTTTTCTACTTCCTCAATGGAGAGTTCGTTCGCCGCAACTTCCCTGCCCAAAACCGTATCATCAACACGCAGTTCACAGATGCCAGCGGCAACAACATCACCGCGGCCTGCACGGCTACTGCCGCACAATGCGCCACGGCAACGGCATTTATCCGGAGACAGATGAATGTCCTTGTGCCTCGTACGGTACGCTCCGATATGGGGCTTGGCAAGATTGACTGGCGTCCCAACGAAAAAGACAATTTCAGCTTCAGCGTGAACGCCATGCACTGGCGCTCTCCGCATGGAATTCAAACACAGGCTGTGTTGACCAATGGCAACGCCCTCGGGGGCAATGCCGATTCCACTGTTGAGACCAGATACGGCAAGATGTCCTGGACGCGCATCATTTCCGCGACTTCCGTAAATGAATTCCGGTTCGGTTGGTTTAAGGACCGGCTAGCTGATCCCTCGGCATCCGATTTATCCCCGGTCGAAACCGGACCTTTGGCCTTCACATTGAATGGCACCCCACTTGGCTCACCTTCACAATATCCGCGGGTGTTACCTTCTGAACAAAGGTTTCAGTTTGTTGATGGTTATAGCTGGACCAAGGGCTCACACTCGATCAAAGTAGGCATTGATCTGGCCACTACTCAGGATTTCAACAACCAGTTGTCAAACCGGTTCGGTACTTATGCCTACGCCTCGCTGACGAACTTCGCCAGGGATTTTTCCGGCAATACGACCGGCTTGAAGAACTACACCACCTTCACCCAGACATTCGGTAACCCAATCCTAGATTTCCGGACCACCGATACCGCGCTCTATTTTCAAGATGTCTGGAAGGTCAACCGGAAGCTGACATTCAACTACGGCTTGCGATACGAATACACGAAAGTCCCGCAACCCACCATCACGAACCCGGATTACCCACAGACCGGAATCATTCACTCCTCGCCGACGCAGTTTGGGCCACGGGCCAGTCTCGCGTACAGCGTGAGCGAGAAGACGGTCATCAGAGCGGGATACGGCATTTTCCACGCCCGCTTTCATGGCGCTGCCCTCAATACTTTCTTCCTTACAAATGGCAAGTATCAAGCCAACTATTCATTGACGCCAACCGACGGGGCCGCCCCAGTGTTCCCGAATATCCTTTCTAGCGTTGCGGGCTCCGCCGGTACGATCAGCCTTGAATTCGCGGATCCCAAATTCCGCATGCCCTATACGCAACAAGGAAACCTATCGGTGGAACACCAGTTCGGAAAGAACCTGGCCCTCACCACCAGTTACATTTGGAGCCGGGGCGTGGCGTTGACTACGGTACGCGACTTGAATATCGGGCCTCTAGGCAATCCTGTCACCTATTCAATCCTTGATGCCGCCGGCGCCCAACAAGGGACATTCTCGACTCCTGTTTACCTATTGGCCAACCGCGTCGACAAGCGGTACCGCAGCATCTATCAAGCTGAGAACGGAGCCCGTTCCTGGTACAACGGTTTGGCGATTCAGGTGCGCAAACCCTTCTCGCATGGTTTCTTTGGATCGGCTTCCTACACTTGGTCTCATGCCATTGACAATGCAAACCAGGGCGGAGCCAGCGACAACTTGTTCATCAGCAACGCCCGTTCGACTTTTAACGGCGATGCCAATGGCGACCGGGGATCCTCCGTCACCGATCAGCGCCATCGCGCCGTGTTGAACTTTCTCTATGCGCCAAAGTTAACCAATTCAACCGCGAAGTGGGCGCGCTTTGTGGTCAATGGATGGCAGCTTTCGGCCATCACAACCTTGGCCTCAGCCCATCCTTCTCCGGCAACGATAAACGTCACAGCCGCGTTGCCCGGCTTGGCCAACAACACCACGCTTAACGGCTTCTTCGGTTCCACCCGCGTTCCGTTCCTGCGGTTCAATCCACTCGATATCGACCAGATTTATCGTGTAGACGCCCGCATGCAGCGGGAACTGCCGTTCACTGAGCGCGTCAAAGGCGCTTTGATCTTTGAGGCGTTCAACGCTTTCAACACTATTACCAATACGGCTGTGAACCAGCAGGCGTTTACGGCGGCAACCGGGGTCATTCGACCGACAGCGAATGTTGGCCTAGGCAACTCTTCGCAGGGATTCCCGGACGGTACAAACGCCCGGCGCATGCAGGTTGCCTTACGCTTGACGTTCTAAGGCAACAGCTTTCAAACAGAGGGCCGGACGGGTGACCGTCCGGCTTTTTTGCTTTACTGTAGGAGGAAGATGGCGCCGCGAGCAAACCTTGGATCAGCCCGGAAGAGTACTTTGAGCTTGAAAAAACATCCGACGAACGGCACGAATATCACGCCGGCCAAATGTTCGCGATTAGCGGCGGAACACTTCAGCACTCGGTCATTGGATTTAATTTGGGGCGGGAGATCGGCACCAGACTCAAGGACGGTTGCACCGTCGCTGGCTTCGATACCCGAGTTCATGTGGAAGCATCCCGGCTCTACACATACCCCGCCGTTGTCATATTTTGCGGCCCAGGAATAATTTCAAAACCCGGCGGTTCGCTTTTGAATCCAAAGGTAATCATTGAGGTGTGAAAGCTACCGCAAAATTGCTTCTCTCGAAGAATACATACTCGTCTCCCCGTGCGATTACGCGATTGATCAGTTCCTGCGTAACGAATCTGGGATCTGGACTTTTCAAGAAGTCTGCGGCGAGGACAGTATTCTCGAAATCGCATCCGTCCGGGTCACGGTCCTCCTCAAGCCAATCTACAAAGGTGTGGACTTCACGCTCGCCAACGAAGAATGAAATCCGTGATCGAATCGTCTTTTCCACTACTATAGAAGGAAGATGACGCCGCAAGTAAAACCTTGGATCAGTCTGGAAGAATACTTTGAGCTTGAAAACACTTCCGAGGAAAGGCACGAGTACCACAACGGTGAAATGTTCGCCATGAGCGGCGGTACATTTCCTCACGTACTCATCACAACCAATCTAGGACGGGAGATTGGAAACCGGCTTAAAGATGAATGCTCGGTTGTAACGTCCGATGCACGCGTCCATATCGCAGAAAGTGGCCTTTGGACTTATCCCGATGGGATCATAATTTGCGGTCCGCCTGAGAGCTCGAAACCTGGCTTCTCCTTACTGAACCCCAAAGTAATTTTCGAGGTCCTATCCAAATCCACGGAGCGCTATGACCGCGGAGCCAAATTCGAGAACTACCGCAAAATCGCTTCTCTCGAAGAGTACCTCTTGGTCTCCCAATGGGATTACGCCATCGACCAGTTCCGCCGCAACGCAGCTGGCCGTTGGGAACTCACCGAAATCCGCGGACAAGATAACGTCCTCGAAATTCCGTCGGTCCAAATCACCATCCCCCTCAAGCAAATCTACAAAGGCGTAGACTTCGGCCTCGCCAACGAAGAATAATTACAATTCCGTTGCAACCAAATGCGACCTGAACTACATCAAAGAAGCTGGATGCGCGTTTTCCTTCTACTCGGCTGCTTGTCCTCTTCCCTGCTGACGGCCCAGTTCAGCGCCAGGCTTCAACCGCAAACCGTCTCCGCGTTTGAAAAATACGTTCAAGAAGCCGAGCCCGTCCTAGCCAAGCCCGCACTTCGGATAGATCTAAACGCCAGCGAACGCAAACGCGTCTTGGACGGAGAACTCACCATTGATTCTCTTTTAGGGACCAAAGGCCGTAGTGTGCCCGGCGGATTAATTCACGATTGGGTAGGTACGGCATTCATCCCCTCAAAAACCCCGGCTGAAGTAATTTCTCAACTACGTGACTACGAACATCACGCCGGGCTCTTCCCCGAAGTAGTGCGCGGCAAGATTCTCGCGAACGCCGATGACAATTTGAAAGTATTTCTTCGCCTCCGCAAAAAGAACGTGCTCACAGTTAACCTCAACACGGAATACAACGTGCAATTGAAGCACGCAGGCGGCGATCAAATGCTCTGGTCCCACAGCACCAAAATCGCCGAGATCAACGATGCGGATACACCCAACGAAAAAGAACTCCCTGTGGGCGAAGACCACGGCTTCTTGTGGCGCATTAATGCTTATTGGATAGCCCACCCCGTTGATGGCGGCACTATCGTGGAATGCCGCTCCATCTCTCTCTCACGCGACGTTCCAACCGGCCTGGGCGCAATCATTCGCCCCTTCATTCGCGACCTTCCCCGCCAATCGATCGACACTATGCTTACGGCCCTAAGGCAGAAGCTGAGCAAATCTTAATTTAGACCCGAATTCACGCTACAATTGAAGGGTCGATGGCCCAAGAAGATCTTCCAAGAAACATAGCCTGTACGTTAGCCTATGCTATGTTCGCGCTCACAGGGCTGTTGTTTCTCACCACCGCGCCCTATTCAAGAAACCGCGAAATCCGCGTTCATGCGATCCAATCGATCCTCATGACGGCGGCGTTCATGATCCTATGGTTTAGCCTGTCGCTAGTCACCTTTGCGGCGCCACGCTTTTTCACCACCATCATCGGGCTGATCATGACCATTATCTGGTTCGGCTTCCTTGGCTGCTGGGCTGTTTCCATGTTTAAGGCTTACCACCACCAACGTCTCACCGTCCCCATCGTCAGCGAATTAGCCGAAAAATTTGCGTAGCCCGGAGGCTACGGCATGCGTCTACAAGTCTTGCGATCCATACTTCTAATCCTTCTTGCGGCAGGTTCCACCTTCGCCCAACCTCTTGTGGGGTTAATTGAAATCTATGGCGCCAAGAAATCCACTGCGGAAAAAATTCGCAAAGTAGTGGGCTTGCAGCCGGGCGATCCTCTTCCTAAATCAAAGGCCGATCTTGAGGACGAAATAGCCGAAGTAAGCGGTGTAATTCGCGCCAGCGTCACTGCCGTCTGTTGCGAAGATCGAAAGGCCATCCTGTTCGTCGGCGTTCTGGAGCGTGGCACAAAGGGCTATGAATTCCGCGATGAACCGGCCGGCACGGAGGAATTGCCCCAGGACATTGTCGACGCCTTCAAGGAATTCACCGAAGCAATGATGGAGGCGGTGCGTAAAGGCGAGCCGGGCGAAGATATATCCGGCGGCCATAGCTTGATGCAAAACGAAGCCGCCCGCAAAACTCAGGAACGTTTCATCGGTCTGGCTGAACAGAATCGAGCAAAGCTTGAGGCCGTCATCAAAGATTCCGCCAACGCCGAACATCGCGCCATCGCAGCCGTCGTACTGGGCTACTTTCCCAAGAAGAAGCTGGTAGTGGATACATTGCAACTAGCTATGCGCGACCCAGACGAAGGGGTGCGCAACAACGCCATGCGCAGCCTGACGGCCATCGCCGCACTCGCCGAAAAAGAGCCGGGGCTGGAAATCAAGGTGCAGCCTACCTGGTTCATTGAAATGCTTGGCAGCGTTGTCTGGACTGATCGCAATAAGGCGGCAACGGCCTTGGTGAACATGACCGAAAAGCGTGATGCCAAACTACTGGATCGCATCAAGGAACGCGCCCCGCAGGAGTTGGCCGAAATGGCTCGTTGGAAATCGCTGGCGCACGCTTTGCCCGGCTATATCCTGCTGGGCCGCGTCGCCGGTATTGAAGAGCAGCGCATGGTCGATGAGTGGAGCAAAGGCCAGCGCGAAAAGATCATCAGCGAAGCCCTGGAAACGATAGGCGGGAAGAAGAAGAAATGAATTTTAGTGCAACCCTCGTTCCTTCAAATACGCGAGCAAAGCCGCCGGATCATCCGAAATAATCGCATCTGATTTGACTTCGATCAATCTATCCCAATCCGCCGGTGTGTTCGCAGTCCAAGGAACAACCTGAAGCCCGGCCGCATGCGCCGCCGCCACGTTTTCCGGTGTAACAATCGAAAAGTGTGGACTGATGATTCCCGCCCCCGTTCGCTTCCCCACTTCCACAAGATCGTGCTTACCCGGCTCAAGTAACGCCGATAGCCGAATGGAGGGATCCAACTTTTTCATGGCCTCCAACGTCCGGAAATCGAACGATTGCAAAATCACCCGTTTTTCAACTTTGTGCTTCCGTATTTGAATCAGCACCAGTTTCACGAACTTCTCTGGTGACGGAGTCAATTCCGGCTTGTCTTTGAAAATCTTTGTCTCAATGTTGAAGTCAAAGCTGCCTCTTTTGGAAAGGTTGAACACTTCATCCAGCGTCGGCACGCGGGTTCCTGGAACCGTAACCTGCTTGGGAAAGGCCTTATTCTGTTTCGCCCCTACATCCCACTTGCGCAACTGCGCTAACGTCATTTCGCGAATGGTATTCGGACCTGCCGGCCCCGTCGCAAAAGCGGGAGCCATATGCGGATCGTGCGAAACAACCACGACATTATCCTTGGTCACCGCCATATCGAGTTCTAAACAATCCACTCCTTGTTCAATGGCATAATCAAAGGCGGGCAACGTATTTTCCGGACGCAACGCGCGAGCGCCGCGATGGCCGTGAACCAGAATTTTAGATGCGGCGAACAATTTGTGTGTCATCAAGAATCCCAATGGGGCAAATAAAACATTTCTTCTTCGCATTCATCTCAGCATACTAGGAGCAAATTTCAAATGGGTGACTTTTCCCGCCGGACCTTTACAAGCGCGGCTACGGCCATGGCGCTAAGCTACAACCGCATCATGGGCGCGAACGAACGCCTGCGCATGGGCTACATCGGCCTTGGCAACCGCGGCGATCAAGTGCACGAAGCATTCATGGAATTCGGCGACCAACAAACCACGGCCGTGTGCGACCTGCGCGATGATTATCTCGATGTGGCCGTCAAACGTTCACGCGCGACTCCGGCGCGATACAAGGATTACCGCAGAGTGCTTGACGACAAGAACGTGGACGCCGTGGTCATCGCCACGCCCGATCATTGGCACGCGCTGATGTTCATCGAAGCATGCCGCGCCGGTAAAGATGTCTATTGCGAAAAGCCCCTGTCGCTGACTGTGACCGAAGGCCGCCGCATGGTGGATGTCGCCGCCGAAACCAAGCGCATCACGCAAGTGGGCATTCAACGCCGCAGCAACAAATATCTTCAGGAAGCGGCGCAGTTCGTGCGCGAAGGCGGCATCGGTAAAGTGACCGTGGCTCGCGGCTTCCTCATGCAAAATGAATCGCCGAATGGTCTGGGCAACGCAGCCAACACAACCCCGCCGTCGGCGGAAGAGTGGGATAAGTGGTTAGGCCCGGCGCCCAAAGTCCCCTACAATCGCAATCGGACTTACTACAATTTCCGCTGGTTCTACGATTACTCTGGAGGCCAGATCACAAACTTCGGCGTACACTATATGGACATGTTGCGCTGGTGCCTGGGCAAAACTTCTCCGCGCGCTGTAACGGCCATGGGAGGCGTATTCGCAGTGAAGGACAACCGCGAGATCCCCGACACTGCCGAAGTTATGTGGGATTTTGAGGGCGTCTTGATGTCGTTCCTACAGTACAACGCCAACGCCGCGCCATCGACGCCGCGCGGAGCCGACATGGAATTGCGCGGAACCAAGGGAACCATGTATCTGTACAGCAACGGCTACGAAGTAATTCCGGAGAAGACCACCGAACTGCTAATGGGCGCGAAAAATCCAGCGGATCGTGACTCAGAAAAAGCTTACAAGCCGTCCATGAAGTCAGCAATGGAAGCAAGGAAAGTGGAAGGCCGCCTGATGACAACGCCGCATGCCCGCAACTTCATTGACTGCGTGAAGAGCCGGACCAAGTGCAACTGCGATGTGCTGACCGGGCACATCTCAACCTCGAACGCCATCATCGGGCATATTGCATTGCGGACGGAAAGCTACTTGAAGTGGGATGCGAAGGCAGAGCGTTTCACGAATAATGAGGCGGCGAATAAGTTGCTTAGTTACAAGTACCGGTCTCCTTACAGGCTGGGATAGGTAATCTCGGTGTTGGTGGTTGCGGGTAGTCGAGTGCCGGGTCACTAAAATGCTTGAGTCGCTTTTCTATTTCCCAAAACGCCTCCCGCCGTGCATAGATCTGGCAATAAGGAGCACAACACTGATTGTTCGTCAAGAGATTCATTTGGCCTGCACCATGAATCTGTCAGGCGCCGCGAATGGGCAAGATCGTCATTTTCAGCATGGACCACCGCATTTGACCTGTGCACCTGTTGGCCAAGATCGCCGAATTTTGACTCCCGCTAGGCTTTCTGCGTCCAACGCTTCCGCTACCGACACGGCAACCGTCATCGGCATGCGGAAGTAGGCATGAGCATGGTTCACGCACTGTAACCAGACTGGAAACGGCGTTAGACGCCGCTACGAACATGCCGTCACCGATCCTGCGCGCGCGGGAATCTATAGCTCCAAGCACCAGGCCCGGGTATAGCACTGCGTTGTTGAGTTGTCAAGTAGGTCACGCCTTTATAAGTTACCCGGGCGAAGGGTTTTCCTGTGCGACCAATGCACGGCCCTTCGTCCAGGCACGCAGGTCCGCCGGGTCGGCCTCGGTCCGCGTCGGCGGATTAGAGAGTGCGAAAATCACCGGACGATCCACCTCCGGTCAGCCATTGGCGCAAGCGATACTGCCGTTAACGCTACGCCCTGCATAGCATTGGATACTTTGACTAAGATAGTTTTCCTAAATTGAATTTAGAGCAAAGCGAAAATCGTGACCATGTAGGGTTAGCAATTCACTCGTCTCTAATTCAGTGCTCGGCGGCCTTGGATCAGATTGAGAACGATTCCAATCAGGGCAATGACCAATAACAGATGCACTAGGCCGCCCATGGTGTATGAGGTAACCATTCCAAGAGCCCAAAGTACGATCAAGACTACGCAAACTGTGTATAACATTTTCTTCTCCTTGTATTTTTTCGTTAGTTGTTTTGGCGAATTGCCTGATCCAGCTTCTGCTGGTCCTCAAGACAATAAGCCGACCAAGGCGCCGCTTCAAGACGCCCTGTTTCGATTTGTTTCCCGCAAGCAATGCACGTTCCGTAGGCGTTGTGTGCTATTCGTAGCAATGCATCCTGCACTTCGACCAGAGTGCGCGAAGCCAGTGATGCTTCTTCGAGCGATTCCGACATTTCCTGCGATACCGTTGCCTGGTCGGTGGAATCCCGCACGTCACGTTCTCCTCCCGTCAGGCCTTCGCCCTCAAGTCTTTTGATATTAGAGGTAAGATCTTCCTTCTTATCGCCAAGCAGTTTCCTGAAGTGCGGGATGTTCAGTGCAAGAGTTAACATGATCACCTTATGGATTGAGTGGCGTTACTTTACGGCCACGAATGACGAAGGGCTGATATTCGCCCCAATCATTTCGCCGGAGACTACTAACCTGTGACCTCAGGCTCCTGGTCGCTTACTTGTTCTTACGTTCGCGGAAGGAATACTTATTGAGCAATGCGAGTAACTTCATGGCTGCTTTAGGAGCCTGGACTCCACCGGTAACGATTTGGCGATTTTCAATCTTCCTACCATAAAGTTTCACGTTGTCGTCCATATCCTGGCGAAGCGTTGCGCCTTCAAGCGCGAGCCCAGCAAATAGCCCCTGTGAGCGTGACCAGGAAAGAATCTCGGCGTGCATTTGCAGATCCGTTTGAGCCGTGGCCGTACGTCCTACCGGACCCGCGGCAACCGAACCTTCTCCGCCTAGCGTAAATTTGCTAGAAAGCAGTTTGTCCACGCCGCGTTCGTTCATCACGAGCATGATCAGGTCAGTAGCGGAACCGCCGATTTGAAAGCCAACGCTTCCACCCTCAATGCGGACCGTGCCTGGAGCCGACCAGCCACTGCCACCCTTTTTGCGGCAGGACATGTAGCCCTTTCCGTATTTGCCGCCAACTATAAAAGCAGCTGTCTTCATGTTGGGGACGATCACGATACAGTGAGCATTTTCCAGCATGTCCTGGGGAATGCCTTTATCGGGCGCAGCCATGATTTCGGTAAAGACCGCAGCGGATTCATCTAAACGCTTTGTAGATTCTTTATCGATGGCTAACAGTGGCGTTAGCGCCAACATGGTTACTAAAGTAAATTTCATAATTTTGTCCTCTTCTGTCGGAGGAAACCCCGCGACTCTTTGTTCTTCTGCACGACGAACGCCAAACCATTTAACACTTTGCATATAGAGATAAGTCCAACAGACGCCCCAACTAGGCATCGGCAAGGATTGCACTTCTTAACGCCCTGTGGTCATGTGGCCGAATATGGTCATGGCTGATAACAGCCTAGCGACGAGGCAAGTTTCAAGAAAGCCAGTGTAAACGGTTGTTTTAATCGTTCGCTGGAATTGGCAACGAGCGTGCTTAAATTAAAACGACAGGAAGAAAAGGACTCACCATGACTTGCAGGATAGTAAGTCCATCAAAGGAGGTAGGAATCGCTTGCGCTAGTCGCAATATTGCTGATTGGCTGGATGGTGGGAATTGCCATGGCGGTTACCTCTTCCGGGTTGGTACACGCTCTACCGCTAGTTGCCGCTGGGTTGCTCTTGAGCGGAGGATTGGTTGCGCTTTTCCCTCGGAAGTACGAGGAGGCGTATGGAAAGTGGGAAGAACAAGTAAAAAGGAGAACACTATGAATTGGGATCAATTTGAAGGTAAATGGAAGCAGATGAAAGGCTCGGTCCGCGAGCAATGGGGTAAGTTGACTGACGATGACATGGACCGCATTGGCGGCAAGAAGGAACAATTGGTCGGCAAGCTGCAAGAACGCTATGGCATTGCCAAGGAAGTAGCCGAGACCCAAGCGGAGGAATGGTGGACCAAATTCCATTCCACCACCAAGCCTTCCACCACTCAAGTTTAAGTTCCCACTCAGCCACCCCGGCTGAGAGGCGGCGGGGCCTTTTCCCTAGTAGGTCCCGCCCTTTTATTGAATGAATTGATAGAGAGAGACTGCGCGATAGGCGCCAATAAGCATCCTGACCACTTACTATTCAAGATCGAAATCAGGTAGGTTGAAATTGCTAGTTTGTATAGACGCAATCGTGCCACGCTCATGGCTTGCGTGTTACCTTTTCGCGTCAGCGAGCTGCATTTGCTTCAACTGGAAGACCACCGCCGAGCGGTCCGCCTGATTTGCCAGGCTGACGGCGCCGGTTCCCCAACCCGCACCGCCTATCCGATGATTCCGCCATTACAACCCGCTGAACACGACTTAAATAACAATAACTCGAACCAGTTCGAGACCGTCCACCTAAAAGGCGGACGGTTTTGTTTGAAGAGTAGTCCGGGCCCGGATTCGCTCTCTGGTTATAAGCTACTACACTCGATGAGTCGCGCTAATTATTCGCGGGAGGGCAAACGTTTGAGATTACTGGAGATATAAATATTTCTCCGGCGGTGATGGCCGTTTTGGTGGGCACTATAGTCGGCCATGGTGGAGCAAGTGACCCACAACCGCTCCTGCCATTCTCCCGTCAATGCCACCTTCTCAAAAATCCGCCACCGATGCAAGGCGCAAAGGCTGCCACACCAGGTGGACATCGCGGTCAGCGCCATGCGTCCGTTCTTACTGAAGTACACATCGGCAAAAGTGAACACGTCGCTGACGCCTTTGAAGCGATCCCGGCGCTGCCCATTTTTGTCAAGTAGAATTTTCGGGTTTTCGCGCTCCTCTTGGAACGCCTCGACGCCGGCCTCGTTCAACAATTCGTAGGGCTTGGCAATTGACAGTTGCCACTTCAACACGCGGTGGGCGTCTTTCCGGTTTTCGAAGTCGGCGAGTACTTCGCGAAATTCGGCCTCGCGCGATTTGGGCGGTGAGACGCACGGCATTGGCCGCCAACTCTCCACTAGCGCGGTGGCTCTTATCAGATACCGCGCGTTGGTGTCCGGGCCGTGGCTGGTGATGGGGTTGGTTAGAAGCAGCGAGTAGATTCGGTAAGTATCCCGTTCCCGTTCGGCTGCAGCTCCGGTGAGCGCAGCCTCTTGGAAGCCGAAGGTCAAACTGTTTCCTAGTGATAACAAGCAGCCTGAAACAAGCACGGATACAACGCTGGATTTCATTTGAGAGCCTTCCTATCGGGGATATTAACGCTGCGATACGCGAGTAGCCAACTTACTACTGTGCGCGATCCTTCAGGGAAATCGCTTTCAAATTCTTGGATTCCTGGCCGTTGGGCTTGATTTCCAACTTGACGGCGGGCTTTCGTGCAGTTGCATCAACTCCGGGTCTGAACTTAGGCAAGCCAGTTGTTGAAGGTATCTTGCCAACCACCGTGAATGAGATGCGATCTCCTTCGATGGTCCCGTCGGTGATGGCAGCATCGCCTGGCCATACATCGAGATGAGCGGAGCCCTTAAGGCTTTTACCATCCACTCGAAAATCGAAGGCTACGTCTTTGATCATGTGTGGGCGCTCGGGATCATCAGGATTGACAAACCAGGCTCTCCACGCGCCATCGACCTTGCTGGTGTCACCTGGCACGCGCTGCGGAGACGCGACCGGCGCGAGAAATAAGGATCATTGCTACACAGAGGAGCTTCATGATCTACACCTCCCCTTGATAGTACTCCAGAATGCTGACAGCTAACAGTGGTCGGGACTTTACGTTCGTAAAATTGCCATGCCAAGCTTGGTAATCCGGCCAGAAAGCAATCCCCCGATTCTATCGGGGGCTAGTCGCAATACTGTTCACTTAGGTTTCTCGCGTGACTATTGTTGCTGTCCAAACGGACATTTCGACTTGATTTAATGCTAGTAATGGAAAGTTGAAACGACCTCCCGTTGGAGAAAATAAGAGCAGCCGACAGACACCGGCTGACTCAACCAACAGGAGGTTCGTATGAACAGTATTGATTAT
>JANXXI010000142.1 GCA_025350695.1 Acidobacteriota bacterium | reverse complement strand
CATGGCAGAAGCTATCGTCAAACTCCGCTCTCTGTACCTCAGCGGCGACTTCGAAAACTACTGGTCTTTCCACGTCTCTCAAGAACAACTTCGCCTATATCCTCAAGGCCGCTGGACCGTCGTCGCAAAATAGACACACCCTAATTAGGACTAGAGTTAACGGGTAAATAACTTATCTCGGAGAAATTAATTATGCGGAAAATGTTATCGAGTATTTCACTCATCATCCTTTTTTTAAGCGGGACAGCACATGCCAACTTCAGTCAGACCTTTGCTGGCTCGGTTTCGGGCGGCAAGGCAACCTTCTCCTAATCCTAAAGTAGCAGATTGGATATTTCCCTCCGACCTGGATCGGAATTCGGCGGTGGACCGTTGGGGTTTGCGCTCTTCTGCGCATCAGGCTGCATTCAAGGCGGCGGGTCGGAGTGTGTCTTTGGAAGAACTCCGGTAAGTGCTTGGCGGAGATGGAAAAGCCTGACGTGCTGACGCCGCGGCTAGGGGAGTTCAGCCGTGCTTTGAATCTAGGTTCCGTGGGTGAAGCAAACATGAAGCAGGCCCTGCATCATTACCACGCGGCCGTCGAATGGGGCGTGGATCAACAGGTGGGCCGTCTACTCGATACACTCGACCGCCAAAGGGCTAACGCAAGACACTATTGGGTTATTCATCTCTGATCATGGCGATTTCTGCGGCCTGCTGGGCGAAGCGATGTTCCTTCACGATTCGTTGCTTCGCGTCCCAATGATTTGGTACGCGCTGGGAAGCATTCGGCAAGGCGCCGGTCAAAACGCCGTGGCGCAATTGATCGATGTGTTCCCCACATTGCTCGAACTTACCAGCAGCCTACGGCCGCATTGACTTCGCCAAACTGCCCGAAGGGACCTACGAGACGCCGCTGCCCACCAGGGCCGTCGGAGCTTTATCATATGAACGGGGCAACGTTGAAAAGGCTAACGTCGCCGGACGCAAGGACTACGCGGACGTCCGCCGCAAAATGGAAAAAAGTCTAACTCAGTGGGGAAATAGTGACCAATCAAATGACAACAAACACACTCTCTCGACGCGCACTTCTGGGCGCAACAGCGGCCGGGTCCGCATGCTATCTATCGGGTCAAACGGCGCAGAAGCCCAATGTCCTTTTCTTTGCCGTTGACGATTTGCGTCCGGAGCTTGCCTGTTATGGGAAGACGTACATCAAGAGCCCGAACATCGATCGCATCGCGAAAAATGGGATGGTGTTCCGCCGCGCCTACTGCCAACAAGCGGTATGTTCGCCGTCGCGGACAAGCCTGCTTACCGGCACGCGTCCCGACACAACGAAGGTGTGGGATCTAGTCACGCACTTCCGCGACGCGATCCCAAATGCAGTCACGCTCCCTCAGCACTTCAAGAAAAATGGATACTTCGTGCAGGGCATGGGTAAGATTTTCCATCCCGGTTACGATGATGAGCCGACCTGGTCTGTACCGTGGAAAACTCCGAAGGCGGAAACCTACGCCAATGTAAAGACCGCTGAAGTGAAGGACGAAGACGCGGCGCCGAAGAACAAGACTAAAGGCGGTCCGGCATTTGAATCGGGCAACGTTGCGGACAATTTCTACAAAGACGGCATGGTAGCGGACATGGCGGTGGAGACTATAAAAGGCCTCTCGAAGAAGACTCCATTCTTTCTTGCCGTCGGGTTCGCCAAGCCGCACTTGCCTTTCGTTTCACCAAAGAAATATTGGGACATGTACAACCCCGCGCAAATCGAACTGGCGCCCAATCCTTATCATCCGAAGGGCGCCCCCGAATACGCGCTGACAAACAGTAACGAATTGCGCAACTACACCAACATGCCGGCCGAAGGCCCCATCAATGACAAACTTGCGCGCCAACTGAAGCACGGATACTACGCCGCTGTCAGTTATACCGATGCGCAAATTGGCAAAGTTCTGAACGAGCTCGAACGATCAGGCATGAGTAAGAACACCATCATTGTTCTGTGGGGCGACCACGGTTGGAAGTTAGGCGAACATGGAGAATGGTGCAAACATAGCAACGTGGAAAACGACACGAACGCTCCCTTGTTGCTATCCGTCCCAGGCATGAAAGCCGCCGGCAAGCAGTCCAACGCGCTTGTGGAATTCGTCGATATTTATCCGACTTTGGCCGAGTTGGCCGGCCTGCCCCTGCCTGCCCACTTGGAAGGAAGCAGCTTCAAGCCATTGCTCGACACGCCCGATCGCCCGTGGAAGGTGGCGGCATTCAGCCAGTATCCGCGTCGCAAGTTGATGGGTTATTCCATGCGCACGGATCGCTATCGCATGACCGTCTGGGTTGACCGCCAGGACCATACGAAGGTTGACGCAACCGAACTCTACGATCACCAAACCGATCCGCAAGAGAACACCAACATCGCAAGTCTACCGGCGAATAAAGATGTTGTGAAACGTTTGATGGAGCAATGGAAGAAAGGCTGGCAAGGGGCGAAGCTGTGAAGCGCCTAACGCTTCTACTTTGCTCCGGCTCGGCATTTTCCCACCGTCAGGCAGTGTTGTTGGCCGCGTTTCCGATCCGTCGGGTGCCATTGTCCCTGGTGTGGTCATGAGCCCGTCGTTACGACATCAATCAGGCCGGCCCATTAAACGCCAGCAGGCCCCATCGGCTTCGCAAAGGCACGGTTGAGAGTCCTTTGGCGGATCGCTGGTACGATCGCAGCGCTTTCCCGCCGGCGCCAATTGCGCATTCCCCTTCCGCAATTCCGCCGCATACTCCCGATGGACCCGGTACGTTTGCAATCAACACGTCTCTTTTAAGACGCATCCGCTTTGCCGAAACTCGCGCACTGCAGTTCCGGATGGAAGCATTCAATCTCCCGGATCATCCAAATCTCCTGTTGCCCGAAAATAGCGGGGACATCTCGACAGCGGGAACTATTAGGACGGTGAAGGCAACCGCAATATGCAGCTTGGGTTGCGCTTAGAGTTTTAGCTAATTTGAGGCGCATCTTGCGAAACGGCCCAAGCTTTGTTACAACTCAGCATGGGCAAATCGCAGGAAATTCACAATCCGGACCCCGCATTATATAACGAAGACCTAGCCCCCGTGCCGGACGCCCGACGCACCTGGGGCGTCTACAACTACACGTCGCTCTGGGTGGCGATGAGCGTCTGCATTCCTACCTACATGCTCGCGTCCGGGCTCATCGCAGGCGGGATGAACTGGTGGCAATCGATCGGCACTATCCTTCTGGGTAACCTGATCGTACTGATTCCGATGCTGCTTAACGCGCACGCAGGCGCGAAGTATGGAATCCCCTTTCCCGTGTTTGTCCGCGCCTCGTTCGGCGTGCGCGGGGCCAATGTTCCCGCCGTGTTGCGCGCTCTCGTCGCCTGCGGCTGGTTCGGCATTCAAACCTGGATCGGCGGCCAAGCTATCTATTCCATGCTGCAAATCGTTTGGCCTGCATCCGCGCAACTGCCCGGCGGAATTTGGATTTGCTTCCTCTCCTTTTGGGCGCTCAACATTCTTGTGATCTGGCGCGGAATCGAGACTATTAAAGTTCTAGAAGGGATCGGCGCTCCGTTCATGCTGCTGGTTGGCCTGCTGCTGCTGTTCTGGATCACCAACAAAGCCGGTGGCATGGGTCCAGTGCTCAGCGCGCCCAGTAAATTCAAAACAACAAGCGAATTCCTTTCGTTCTTCATTCCATCCTTAACTGGTATGGTGGGCTTCTGGGCTACCGTTGCGTTGAACATCCCCGATTTCACCCGCTACGCCAAATCACAAAAAGCCCAGATGCTGGGCCAAGCACTGGGGCTGCCCGCCGCCATGACGCTCTATTCATTCATCGGCGTTGCAGTCACTTCCGCCTCGGCCGTAATATTCGGCCAACCCATTTGGGATCCAGTCGTCTTGCTCGGTAAATTCAACCAACCGGCTATCGCTTTTATTGCCCTGATCGCACTGCTGGTGGCAACGCTCAACACCAACGTGGCGGCGAACGTGGTCTCACCCTCCAATGATTTTTCCAATCTGAAGCCCAGCCTGATTTCCTTTCGCACCGGTGGACTGATCACTGGCGTGCTCGGGATTGCCATGATGCCCTGGAAGCTAATGACCGATTTCAGTTCCTACATTTTCGGTTGGTTGATAGGATATTCGGGATTGCTAGGACCTATCGCGGGCATCATGATTGTCGACTACTTCCTGGTGCGGGATCGCAGTCTGAACGTACAGGATCTATACCGCCGTGGTGGCGAATACGAATATTCGAATGGAGTCAACTACAAGGCGATGGTGGCTCTTGCCATCGGCATCATCGTGGCCCTCATCGGCCTCGCGATTCCCGGTCTTCGCTGGCTCTACGACTACGCCTGGTTTGTGGGCTTCCTCGTTTCCGGCCTTATCTACTGGGGGCTGATGCGCCGGGTGAGATAAACTAAGGGCAAATAGAACTTCCAGAATAAAGAATTAGAGGAGTCGCTCTTGCAACAGACTGCTACCCCCGGGCAGGCGCTGGCGGAACACGTTCCACCGCTCTCCGCGCATGAGGCCATCGTCGAAGCTAATCGCTGCTTGTTTTGCTACGACGCACCCTGCACCCATGCGTGCCCCACCCACATCGACATCCCACGCTTCATCAAGAAGATCTCCACCGATAACCTGATTGGCTCTGCCCGCACGATATTGGATGCAAACCTTCTCGGCTCCACATGCGCCCGCGTCTGTCCCGTGCAGGAGCTTTGCGAAGGGGCATGCGTATTGGGTTCCGAACACAAGCCCATCTCCATTGGCCGTCTGCAGCGCTATTCGACGGATCATATCCGGCAACGCGGCATCGACGTAATCCACGCAGGTCCCGCCACCGGAAAGCGAGTCGTAGTGGTTGGCGCTGGGCCAGCCGGACTCTCTTGTGCCGGTCAGTTGGCGCGCCTCGGTCACAGCGTTACGGTCTACGAAAAACGGCCACTTGCTGGAGGGCTTTCCACCTATGGCATCATTGGCCTTCGTGAACCTGTTGACGCGTCACTGGCTGAAGTGGAGATGATCAAGCGTCTCGGCGTGGCCATCGAAACCGGGCATGAACTCGGCGCCAATCTGAATTTGGACGACTTGCTTCGCAGCTTCGAAGCCGTGTTTCTCAGCGTTGGTTTGGGCGCCACTCCGGCTTTGGACATCCCCGGCGAAGAGCATATCGTCGATGGTCTCGCCTACATTGAACAGAGCAAGATCGACCCCACGGCGATGCACATCGGCCGCAATGTCGTCGTCATCGGGGCAGGGAACACTGCTATCGATTGCGCCACAATCGCCAAGCGCCTGGGAGCGGAGAGCGTCACTATGGTGTACCGCCGTACGGATCGCGAAATGACGGCTTACCCGCATGAATATGAATTCGTGAAGAACGAAGGAGTGGCGTTTCGCTTCCTTACACAACCAATCGCCGCCCTTGAATTGAATGGCAAACTCGTGGGCTTGAAATGTCTCCGAATGAAACTTGGGGCGCTCGACGCTTCAGCTCGTCCAACCTCTGAATTGATCCCAGACAGCGATTTTATTTTACCTGCGGATCAAGTAGTGAAAGCTATCGGTCAACAAAAACCGGCCATCGCAAAGAAGCTGGGGCTTGCCACGGAAAAAGGATATCTGAAAGTGGACGACAACTTCATGACAAGCATATCCAAAGTGTATAGTGGCGGTGATTGCATTCGATCCAAGGGTTCGGCATCCACCGTTATGGCCGTGCAAGACGGCAAGCTAGCGGCCCACTCAATTCATAGGAGCCTCTATTAATGGCTGACCTCACGACACGCTTTGCGGGCATAAAATCGCCGAACCCGTTCTGGCTCGCTTCGGCGCCACCCAGCAATTCCGGCGCGCAAATCCACAGGGCATTTGAGGCAGGCTGGGGCGGCGCTGTTTGGAAAACAATCGGGCCACCGGTGCTGAATGTGTCAAATCGCTATGGCGCCTGGCACTCCGGCAATCAAAAAATGTTGGCCATCAATAACGTGGAGTTGATCTCCGATCGTCCGCTTGAAGTGAATCTTCGCGAAATGGCCGAAGTGAAACGCGCATGGCCCGATCGCGCCGTCATCGCCTCAGCCATGGTCGAATCGAATCGGATGGCGTGGCATACTATTGTTCGTCAAATTGAAGATACCGGCGCCGACGGTATCGAATTGAACTACGGTTGTCCGCACGGAATGAGTGAACGCGGCATGGGCAGCGCCGTCGGACAAGTGCCTGAATATTGCGAGCAAATCACGGCCTGGGTGATGGAAGTTTCCAAGATCCCTGTCATCGTGAAGCTAACTCCCAACATAACTAACATTGTTATGCCCGCCCGCGCCGCGGTAGCCGCTAAGGCTTCGGCGCTATCGCTGATTAACACTGTAAACTCTATCATCGGCGTCGATCTCGACACCCTGCAAATGACGCCAAACATCGGCGGTAAGGGCGGTCACGGCGGCTATGCCGGTCCAGCTGTGAAACCCATCGCTTTGAATATGCTCTCGGCTTTAGGAACAGATCCGGTTGTGAAAGGCTCCGGACTTCCCATCTCCGGCATGGGTGGAATCGCTACTTGGAAGGATGCCGCGGAGTTCCTACTATTGGGCGCAAGCAGCCTGCAAGTTTGTACCGCCGTGATGCATTACGGCTTCCGGATTGTGGAGGATCTTTGCGATGGCCTCTCAAACTGGATGGACTCGAAAGGTATGGCGACTCTCGACGATGTCATCGGCAAGAGTCTCCATCTAGTCTCCGATTTCAAGGATTTCGATCTCTCGTTCCGCGCCGTCGCCCGCATCGATACCTCGAAGTGCATCAAGTGCGACATCTGCTATGTCGCGTGTAACGATACGGCTCATCAGTGCATCGATCTGATCAGCTCCGACGGCAAACTAGTCGCGCCGCACACCTACGATGTTCGTTCCAACGGCAAGCAAATAGCCGTGGAAACGCGGCCCCAGCCAATAGTGAGGGAAGAAGATTGCGTTGGTTGCCGCCTATGCTATAACGTGTGCCCGGTGGACCACTGCATCGAAATGGTGGAGGTTTCCTCGGGCCGTGAATCGGTTACCTGGGATGAAATTTGCAAGGGTCAGAAGGACGTAACTGAAGACTGGGAGAAGAT
Source organism: Acidobacteriota bacterium (assembly GCA_025350695.1). Lineage (GTDB taxonomy): Bacteria > Acidobacteriota > Terriglobia > Bryobacterales > Bryobacteraceae > JANXSF01. The sequence goes on along the minus strand of JANXXI010000142.1, from coordinate 24,844 downwards.
GAAGCAGTACCGGGATAAGGTCGGCATTCATATTCACTAGGAGGCAACAATGGCGCTGCTCATAAAAAATGGTGAGGTCATCACCGCCGATTCCCGTTTTCACGCTGACATCTTCGCTGAAGGTGAGACTATCACGCGTATCGGAAAAAATCTGGTTGTTCATCCTGATGCCGAGGTGATCGATGCCACCGGCAAGCTGGTGTTCCCGGGCTTCATCGATCCTCACGTCCACATTTACCTGCCGTTCATGTCCACGTTCGCCAAGGATACGCATGAGACGGGGAGCATCGCCGCGCTCATCGGCGGCACCACAACTTACGTTGAGATGTGCTGCCCAAATCGCAACGAAGATGCGCTCGAGGGTTACCACTTGTGGAAGTCGAAGGCCGAAGGACACAGCGCCTGTGACTACACTTTCCACATGTCGGTGACCAAGTATATCGGCGAAACCGAAAAGCACCTTCGCGAAATTGTGGCTGATGGAATCACCTCGTTCAAGATCTTTCTCGCGTACCAGAATTTCTTTGGTGTGGAAGATCGCGAGATGTACCAAACCATGACTCTTGCCAAGAAGCTTGGCGTCATCGTCACCGCCCATTGTGAGAATGCTGAGCTGGTGGGAAAACTACAGCAGCGCTTGCTGGCCGAAGGGAAGACGGGACCCGAGTGGCACGAGCCCAGCCGTCCCGAATCGGTGGAGGCCGAAGGCACAGGCCGCTTCGCCACGTTCCTCGAAAACACCGGAGCCGCCGGATATGTTGTTCACCTTTCCTGTGAGCCTGCGTTAAAAGCGGCCATGGCTGCAAAGTCCCGCGGAGTGCGCCTTTGGATTGAGTCGGTCATTCCCCATTTTCTCCTGGACAAGACTTATGCCGAACGAAATGGGGTTGAGGGAATGAAGCACGTGATGTCTCCCCCTTTGCGTGACAAGCGCAATCAGAAAGCACTGTGGAACGCCTTGGCCACTGGGTTCATCGATACCGTTGGCACCGATCATTGCCCCTTTGATACAGCGCAGAAACTGATGGGTAACGATGCGTTTACAAATATCCCCAACGGTATTCCGGCGATTGAAGACCGCGTCAATCTGCTGTATACGTACGGCGTGAAGCGTGGCCCGCTTGACCTGCATCGCTTCGTCGAAGCCGCCAGCACAAAGGCCGCGAAGATCTTCGGACTGTTCCCGCGCAAGGGAACCATCGCGGTTGGCTGTGATGCGGACATGGTAGTTTACGATCCCCACGCGAAGGGTGTAATAACCGCCGCGAAACAACACGTCAACAACGACTACAACGGTTTTGAAGGTATGGAAATTGATGGCCGGCCAACCGAGGTGACCGTTCGCGGAAAGGTGCAAGTTCGCGAGGGCAAGTTCGTCGGCGAACGTGGCCGTGGCCAACTACTAAAGCGCGAGCCGACACATTTCTAATCGGAGTTCGACAATGAGCCTCAATCCCAAACGAACCATCGAAGAACTGAAAGAACTCCGTGCTTTAACCGCCGATGACAACGGAGCGCAACGTGTCGCCTGGACGGACACTTGGCTGCGAGCCCGCGCCTGGTTTGAATCGAAAACCAAAGGCGTTCCTATTGAGCACCACTACGATGCCGCGGGCAACAGTTGGTTTACTCTTCGGGGCGAGTCCGAAAAAGCGCTGCTTATCGGCGGCCACATCGATTCGGTTCCCAACGGAGGCTGGCTCGACGGTTGCCTTGATCTGCTCGCTGGCCTGGAGATTCTTCGCCGTTTCGCCACCGAGTACAATGGCCGCCCACCGCTGACCATCCGCGTGGTCGATTGGGCCGATGAGGAAGGCGCCCGTTTCGGCCGCAGCCTGTTGGGTTCCGCAGCCTTCGCCGGCAAGCATTCCATCGAAGCGGATCGCGGTCGAACCGACAAAGACGGCATACGTTTGGAAGACGTCCTGCGTCGCTGTGGCGTGGAGATCGACCGTTTCCCCGAAGCGGAGAGGGAGCAAAAGAACGCTGCCGCCTATATCGAATTGCACATCGAACAAGGCCCTGTGCTCGAAAACTTAGGGCTGCCATTGGGCGTCGTACTCGGCACCAAAGGAGTGGAGCGGCACGCCATTACGTTCCATGGGCAAGAGGCGCATTCCGGTTCCACGCCGATGAACGTTCGTCGCGATGCGCTAGCCGCCGCCGCAAAGCTCGCCCTTGAAATCCGTTCCATCGCCGGAAAACATCCGGATGCCGTTTGCACCATGGGCAGCGTGAAGACGTTCCCCGGCATTGTAACGGCTGTCGTCGGCCGCTGCGAAACCACGCTTGACCAACGAGATCTTTCCGCTGATGTTCTGGCGCAAATGTACCGCGAGGCGCAGGACGCAAGCGCCCGCTTCGCCGCCGAAGAAAAATGCACCGTTGAATGGTCGCGCATCTGGAATATCGAACCGGTTCCGTTCCATCCGCGGCTTGTCGATTTCTGTGAGCAAGCCGTGAGAGAAACGTCCCGCGCATGCCACAGTCTCCCGTCCGGTCCGCTTCACGATGCCGCGGAAGTGGCGCGTGCGGGCATCCCGTCGGTTATGATGTTCGTCCAATCGCTAAAGGGTATCAGCCACAACAAAATCGAAGATACTCGCGAAGAGCATTTGGAAATGGCGGTGACGGCGCTGGACAAGCTTGCGTCAAAAACTGCTCAATGGATCCTAAATAAATAAAAACCAAAAACAAGGAATCTTATGCAACGCACTTCCCTCGAAATTATTCAAGAAAATCGCGACTATACACTCTTCTCCTGGTCCGTCCAAGGTTCTGCGAATCCCATCCACTTGAAGAAGGGCCAGGGCGTCTGGTTTTGGGATGGCGAAGATAATCGGTGGCTCGATTTTAGTTCGCAACTCATTAACCTTAATGCGGGTCACCAGCACCCGAAAATCATTGAAGCCATCAAAAAGCAAGTGGACGAGCTCTGCTTTGCCGGACCAAGCTTTGCCACCGAACCCCGCGGTGTGCTTGGTAAGAAGCTAGCGGAAGTCACCGGGCTTGCCAAAACCTTCTATACGTTGGGTGGTTCGGAAGCGAACGAAAATGCTATGAAGATCGCCCGGCTGTTCACGGGCCGCGACAAGATCATCACTCGTTACCGCTCGTATCACGGAGCCACCATGGGCTCGATGACCGCCAGTGGCGACCCGCGGCGTTGGCCCGTCGGGCCCGGCGTGCCCGGCATTGTTCGCGTCTTTGATCCCTATTGCTATCGCTGTCCATTTGGACAGAAGGTGGAAACCTGCCATCGTGAATGCGTCAGCCACATCGAAGAGATCATTCAGATGGAGGGGCCTTCCACAATCGCTGCCATCTTAGTCGAAGGCATCACTGGATCGAATGGCCTTCTCGTTCCGCCTGATGATTACTACCCGAAGCTCCGGGCGCTTTGCGACAAGTACCGCATTCTGTTGATCGACGATGAAGTGATGAGCGGCTTTGGCCGCACCGGCAAGTGGCTTGCCACCCAGCATTATGGCATCACGCCCGACATTGTGACTTGCGCCAAAGGGCTCACCAGCGGCTATATGCCGCTTGGAGCCGTGATCGTTTCCGACGCTATTGCCCGCTACTTTGAAACCAACATGCTGTGGGGAGGACTCACCTACAGCGGCCACCCGGTTTCTTGCGCGGCGGCAATCGGCAATTTGAACATGTATGAAGAGGACCACGTTTTCGACAATGTCGACAAGCAAGGCGCCTACTTGGCCTCGCGTCTGGAAGAGATGAAACGCAACCACGCTTGTGTTGGCGACGTGCGGTACAAGGGTTTGTTCAGCGTCATCGAATTGGTGAAGGACAAAGCAACGCGCGAACCACTGGCGCCTTACAACGGCTCAAGCCCAGAGATGGCCGCCCTCGCCACGCACCTTAAGAAGAATCACGTCTACGCCTTCAGCCGCTTCAACATGTTGTGGGTGTGCCCCCCGCTGATTGTCACGGAAGACGAAATGCGGTATGGATTGGATATTGTGGAGGCTGGCCTAGACCTAGTCGATCAAGCACTAGCCCCGGAACTTACGGCCAGTGGAACAGGAGTTAGAAAATGACAACAGTACAAGAACAAGCCATCGCTCTGCGGAGCGTCAACCACTGGATCGGCGGCAAGCCATTCGCATCGAAGTCCGGACGCACCGCCATCGTGTGGGACCCCGCAACAGGAAAGCCCCAAGCCAACGTTGACCTCGCCAGTGTCGATGAAGTGGATCATGCCGTTGCAGTGGCAAAAGAAGCTTTCCTCGCATGGCGGGCCACACCCCTTTCGCGCCGGGCTGAAGTGATGTTCAAGCTTCGCGAACTGGTGGACGTCAACCGCCGACGCATCGCCGAACTTCTCACCATGGAGCATGGCAAAACCGTTAGCGATGCAATGGGTGAAGTGGCTCGCGGCCTGGAGAACATTGAGTTTGCCTGCGGCGTCCCTAACCTCCTTAAGGGCGGCTATTCTGAGCAAGCCAGCCGTGGCGTGGACGTGTATCAAATTCGCCAACCGCTTGGCGTTGTCGCCGGCATTACGCCGTTCAATTTTCCGGCGATGGTTCCCATGTGGATGTTCGCCAACGCCATCACGTGCGGCAATGCATTCATCCTAAAGCCTTCCGAGAAGGACCCAACTGTCACCCTCTATCTGGCGGAACTGCTGCATCAAGCCGGTCTACCCGATGGCGTATTCAACGTATTGCACGGCGATAAGGTGGCGGTGGATCGGCTGCTCGAGCACCCCGACGTGAAGGCAATCAGCTTTGTCGGTTCGACTCCAATCGCCAAGTACGTTTACGAAACCGGCACAAAGCACGGCAAGCGAGTGCAGGCTTTGGGTGGCGCGAAGAATCATATGCTGGTGCTGCCCGACGCCGATATCGGCATGGCCGCCGATGCCGCTGTGTCCGCCGCGTATGGATCCGCCGGCGAACGGTGCATGGCCATTTCGCTCGTGGTAGCCGTGGGCTCCGTTGCCGATCCCCTGATCGACGCGATTAAAGAACGAATGGCGAAGATCAAGGTTGGTCCCGGCATGGAAGAGGGCAACGAAATGGGTCCGCTGATTTCTCGGGAACACCGCGACAAAGTTGCCAGCTACGTTGCGGGAGCCGAACGTGAAGGCGCCAAGCTTACCGTTGATGGACGCCTTGAACCCGCTTCTTCGCGGGAGGGTTTCTTTCTGGGAACTTCGTTGATCGACAACGTCAAACCTGGCATGAAATGTTACGAGGACGAAATCTTTGGTCCCGTACTTGGCGTTGTCCGCGTCAACACTTATGACGAAGCGTTGCGCATGATCAACGACAACCCCTTCGGCAATGGGGCGGCGATCTTCACTCGCGATGGCGGCGTGGCCCGCCAGTTCCAGTTTGATGTGGAAGCAGGCATGGTGGGAGTAAATGTTCCGATCCCGGTGCCCGTCGCCTACTACAGCTTCGGTGGGTGGAAGGCCTCCCTGTTTGGCGATCTCCACATGTACGGGCCGGAGGGCGTGCACTTTTACACTCGGGCAAAAGTGGTCACCAGCCGTTGGCCGGATCCGAGCACCAGCAAGGTGGACCTCGGCTTTCCTCAAGTACGGTAGCCATGGTAGCTCAACTTCAGCGTCAACAAATTCAGGAACATTCAATAAGAATTGACGGTCTAACAACAACATGCGGCCTCACTGTAAATTGATGACAGCTGGAATTGTGGCGCTCTGCCTGTCGAAGGTTTTTGCCCAAGCCCCGCCACGGTTTGAGGTAGCTACCTTGAAGCTGTCTCCACCCCCTGAAGGAGACTCAATCAACATCAATTTGGGTAAATTCCTCAACGGTCGGCTTACCCTTAGCAATGTGACATTAAAGGACGCAATTAAGTTCGCCTATGGGCTCGTCTCCGATGATTTGATATCAGGGCCCGATTGGAATCGGGCGGTTCGCTTCGATATTGAAGCGCTGGCTCCGCCGGAGACTTCCATGACGCAAATACATTTGATGACGCGGGATCTGCTCGCCGAACGCCTTCACTTGATTCTGAGACGCGAGCAAAGAACAGTTCGGCACTTGGCGTTGGTGGCCGGCAAGGGCGGCGCAAAGCTCCAGAGGGCGAAGGCCGAAGATGCTGGTAACCAGGGGCCCCAGGTGCGAGGCCGTATCGTCCATAATCAAATGCCGATGAACATGCTTGCCACCTTGCTATCCAGGTTTGAGCGGCAAACCATCGTCGATCTCACAGGGCTTGACGGACTATTCGAAGTGAAGCTGGAATGGGCTCCTGATCGCGCCCTTCAGGCCGAGGACCTTTCCGGACCGCCACCCGATCGGCCCAGCCTGTTCGCAGCAGTGCAGCAACAACTGGGGCTCAAGCTAGAAGCTCGTCGCGGGCCGCTTGAGGTTCTCGTCGTAGAGCAGGCTTCGAAGTCTCCCGAAGGAAATTGAAGTCCCCCTTAACCAAAGCAAAGCGGCGATCTGGAGGTTAGTCCAGTCGCCGCTAGGCTTTTAGTGCATCGACTCAGTTACCGGCGGAAATGTCCGCCGCGATAGCCCCCGCCGTAGCCGAAGTAAAGGCTTGGACCATAAAAGCTGGGGCCATAATAGCGATAGGGCGAGTAGTAATAAGGATAACTGTAACCATATCCGTTTCCGTAGTAAGCCGCAGGCGGACCTGCTGCGCGAACTTGCGGTCGCGACTGTAACTGCCGCGACTCGTAGTCTTGCTGACGGATCGGCTGAAACGCCTGCGTACCACGCTCTGTGGAGATATCAACCGGTTCGGTCAACTGGAACGTAATTGCTGTTTCCGGATAAATTTCAGTTGAGCGTCCACGAGTGCTAAGAACGCCGATAACCGAAGCTCCTGCTCCGGCAATTGCGCCCATGCCCGCGCCGAATCCGCCGGCGGCCGCGCCCCCAATCGCCGCGCCAATACCAGTGGTCGTACCGATTGCCGCAGCGTCGCGGCCGACAGATTTGCCGCCTTCATATTTCATCAAAGTAGTCCTAATAGGGACGCGTTGGCCATCGACAATACTTAGGTCGATAAGTTCCACGCCCAGCCTTGAAGTACCTTTCACGAAACCGGCTTTGGCGGTTTCAGTTACACGGCCAGCTAGAGTTTGGCCGCGCCGCGCGACCACAATGCCGTTCGCCACGACGGGCGCAGTTAGAGTTGCCGTGAAGGCGTCGCCTGGACGATTGTGATCACTCGAAACAGGTTGCTCCACACGAACAGTTAGCCACGTTCCTGCGGGAATCGTAACCCGCGATGGAATCTGGAATGGCTGTTGATATTGCGGAGGAGGGGCTTGCTCTCTGCGCTCAAATTGCGGGGGGCGCTGGGCGAATTGTGGTTCGTCCGCTGGAGCCGCGGCCGGAGCAGTGCTCACGGCGCCTTCGCCGTCGCCGAATTTTCTCCAACCGCCCTCACCTACAGGAGCCTGGGACTGCGCGAAGGCCGGACATACCGCCAAGGCCAACGTTGCTGCTGCTAAATAAGTTCTCATGACTTTCACCTTAGCTGTTTATGATGCAAGCGGAATGCCAAACGCCAACTTATTGAAAATGCGCCTAACAATTCTTAACGTGCTGCCGCTGGGTGGCTCAATTCGGCCACCCGGCCGGTTGCACTATTTCTTTTCCACCGCGGACAGCTCAAAGTATTCAGCGCTGCCGGCCAGTTCAAGTTTACTTGCGTAATAGAATCCATCCTTTAGCTGCAGAGTGACCTCAGTTTTATCGGAGTCTTTGATTGACTCCATGCGAGAAGCGTTGAGGAAGAAATGGATCCCCTTCGCTTCGATCTCCAGAATGGGTTGGCTGGTTGGATTATGCACCTGCGTAATTGAGTAACGGCCTGCGGGCAGCAAGGTGCTTCCAAAGTAGGCAGATACTGGCAGGTTAATGTTGACTGCTTCCGGCATTTGAGCCGAAGCGGCTGGGACGAAGCTGGTCAGGTACACGAAGGCCGTGCCCATCATAACGCGGGTGATCGATTTCATTGAATTGTTTCCTTGGTTTGAGATTTGTTCGAGTGCGGATGACTTGGCGTCTATCGCTCTCAAGTAACAAGACGGGGCAGCTTACCGCTTGGTTAGCTGCCCCACTGAGGATTCATATAACTTTACGAAGCGGTTAGTTACTGGGAGTTCTTAACATATTTATCAAACCAAGTAACCATTTCATAAAGCACATGTTCAATAGACTCCTTAGCAGAATAGCCGTGTGATTCGTGAGGCAACATCACCAGGCGCGCCGTCCCGCCGTTGCCTCTTACGGCTTGATACATGCGTTCGGATTGAATGGGGAATGTACCTTGATTGTTGTCCGCCTCCCCGTGGATAAAGAGGATCGGCGTTTTTAGTTTGTGGGCCGACATGAACGGGGACATGGTTCCGTATATTTCCGGCGCTTCCCAAAATGTTCGGCGTTCCGATTGAAAGCCAAAGGGAGTGAGCGTCCGGTTGTAAGCTCCACTTCGTGCGATGCCGGCTTTGAACAAATTGGAATGGGCCAGTAGATTCGCGGTCATGAAAGCTCCGTAACTATGGCCGCCAACGCCTACCCGATTAGGATCAACGAAGCCCAGCTCCGCGGCTTTGTCGATTGCCGCTTTGGCCGATGCGGTGATTTGTTCCAGGTAAGTATTGTTCACGGTCTCCGGGTCGCCAACCACCGGCATTGATGCGTTGTCTAAGATCGCGTAGCCCTGCAGTAGGAAGAACAGATGGGACATGCCTGTGATGGTCGTGAACTTCCTCGTGGACCCGCTGACTTGCCCCGCCGTATCGGCGTCATTGAACTCGCGCGGGTAGGCCCACATCACGGCGGGCAGCTTTGTGCCCGATTGGTAATCGGGAGGTAAGTATAAAGTGAAGGAGAGCGGAACACCATCGGGCCGCTTGTAAGTTACCAGTTGCTGCTTGATCTTACGAAGCTGCGGGGCCGGATCCTTGAAGTTAGTAACTGCGATCAGCGGCCCGCTTGCCTCCCGAATGAAGTAGTTCCGTGGTTCGGTGGGGCTTTCGCGGCTGATCAGGATGCGAGAGCCGTCGTCGGAGAACAGCGCGACGAAATCCTCAAACTTGTCTTCGGACGATTGGAAGAGCCGTTCCGTTTTCAGAGTTTCGGTATCCATGCGGTCCAGAAAGGGCCTGTCGCCTTTGGCGCTTGCGCCCTCCCCGTGCAGGAACACATATTTGCCGTTGGTTTGAATCAGGCGCTGCCCGGATCCGGTGGTCTTCAAAACTGGGACGCCCGGGTTCTTGTACCGATCTTGTGAGTTGCGCGAGAACAGTTGCCGCGGATCACCGTTACCGTTAAGCGCTACCGTGCGAAGCCATTTCTTTGTGCGATCATAATCCGTCACCCATGCCGCTCCCTTATCAGTGAAGGCTACAGATTGCAGACGATGCTCTGTCTTAGTTAACTCTGTTGGCTCCTTGCTTTGTCCAATGCGGTAGACCATTAGCTTGTCGCGATGCGGAACCTTTTCTTTGGGGTTGCCGCCGTCAAGCGCCTCAGTCCAAACCACGGTGGCTTGTTCGTTGGCCATCCAGCGCGCACTGCGCGGACCAGTTGACACTCCTTCAATTGGGACCCGGTCAGCCAGCGGCAGATTGGCGACGGTGTAGACCGGTTTGCCGCTGTGATCAAGAATCTCAACTGTACGGGGGAAGGACGTCGCTGGATACAGGTAAGAGAAAGGCTTCGTGATTCGGGTCACAAGCATGTAACGCCCATCCGGCGAGGAGTCCACGCTTAAGTGAATCGCAGGCTTGCCTACGTTCGTGATCTTACCGGATTCGACATCGACCAGCACAAGTTGCGACACTGCGTAGTACTGAAACAACTCCTCATCGTAAGGATTTCGGAGCATGTCCTGATTGGTGCGGACAGGCGCCGCCTTGCCGGAACTTTCTTGAATAGCTGGGCCGGGAGGCTCAATCGGTTCGGCGGGCGGATTGCCTCGGCCCGTGGGAACGGCTTTGACCAATAAAGTTTGTTGGTCGGGTAGCCAATCAAATGGCGCCGTTGCTTGCCCAACCCCGGCGCTTTCCGTGGCGGCGTTCACTGCGATAGGCAGCTTGCGAGCTTTGGCGGTTGCGACGTCCACAACCCAAAGCTCGGTTGCGCTGTCGGCGGCATTGGCAAAGGCAATCAGCTTTCCATCCGCCGACCAGCGCGGTGTGGTGATTTTGGCATTAGGGGGCAGCGCGATGCGCATTTCCGGGCCCGCCACAAGACGCTTGATTGCCAGCGCGGTGATGTAACTGGTCAAGTGCCGGCCATTGGTTGCCGCGTCGATGCGGAACCCCGCCAGCCTTAACATGGGCTTGGCAATATCGGCAATGGTTGGATTATTGGTGACCGTTTCAAGTAAGAGGTGTGTGCGCGTGGGGCTGACGGAGATCGTGGGCGAACCCTGCGCGTTAAGGACATCAAGGATGGCTTTCGGCGGTTTTTGGTAGGAACCGGCGAAAACGAGGGGAAGCGAAAAAGTCGCCAGAAAGAAGCGATTCATAGCGTGAGGATAGCATTTGGGGTTAGCTGCTTCCAATGACGTCATCGAAAAAGGGGACTGACGAAACTGACATCTTTTTTCGCTACCGCGGGAGATGGATTTTCTGAAAGGTGAGTTGCGAAAAAAGGCTGTCTGTTCCGTCAGTCCCCTTTTTCACTAGCTCGAGCGTAAACTTCTCATCACTGAGTATTCTACGACCAAATTCCACAAATGCTTCAATAACTTACATCTCAGTCAAGACTCCGCTTACTTGCATGCTCATGCCAAAATGGGCTCGAGAACTAAAGGCGGCCCTTCCCAAGAACGCTGCCTATTCCATTGCAACGAGGAGAAAGTTAATGTTCACCACCAACCGAGGCTTCTACGCTAAGCAGGCCGTGCTCCTCACCGAAGAGTACCACCAAGCCTTCGAGGCTCTCACCGTCGCCTTCCGATTCGAGCTCCATCCCGCCGGCCCAGTCGAACGCGCTCTCTATACCCAAATCCTCCTCGCCGCCTGGAATATCGAACGTGCAAATCGCCTCGAAGCCAGTCTGGCCGCAAATGGAATCGACCCTCTTGTCGCCGAAGCCAACGTCAAAACGCTCGACCGGATCGCCGTCCATCGCATGCGCGCCGAACGTACTTTCCACAAAAGCCTCAACGCCTTAGAGGCTTACCAAGCGGCCCATCCAATGAATGAACCCCTTTTGAGGAACGAACCCAAATCGGAAATGAAGAACGAACCCAAAATGATTCAGCCAACCACAAAAGAGCATAAATTCAAACGCGTGCCCTACGTCCGTCCAGCCCCGAAAGTCGGACGCAATGAACTTTGCCCATGTAAATCCGGCCGAAAATACAAATTCTGCTGTTTGCGGAACGAACCCAATTCGGCCGTGGCGTGCTTAGCCGCTTAGCTCCGCTTAGGTCTAGCTAGAAGCGACGCGACATCCTGTATAATTGCTTCAGCTGGGAATCAACGCCTTAGGAGCTTGTTGTTGAAAATGGGGACTGACGAAACTGACATCTTTTTTCGCCATCGCAAGCGATTGATTTTTCTAAAGGGTAACTTGCGAAAAAAGGTTGTCTGTTCCGTCGGTCCCCCATTTTTCAACAAGCTCCTAAGGCGCTGATTCCTAAAAAATCACGAGGTTACTATGCTGACTCGCTTTGCCTTTTCACTGCTAACTATCAGCGCGTTAATCGCCCAGGATCCACGAGGGCGCATCACGGGACGCGTCACGGATCCCACTGGCGCCGTTGTGCCGAATACCGAAATTTCCGCCACCAATCGCGACACCGGCGTTAAGCTGACGGCGACCACCAATGAAACCGGCGCCTATGATCTTCTCTACATCCAGCCAGGCATTTACGATGTTAATGCCACCGCAAACGGGTTCAAGGTATTCAATCGGCCCAGCGTTGAAGTCAATGTAGCTAGCCGCCTATCGGTGGACATTGTTCTTCAAGTAGGCAACATCACGGAGTCAGTCACAGTAAGCAGCCAGACCTCGCAACTGGAAACATCCACCGCCAGTATCGGCCGCGTGGTGGATAGCAAGCGCATCCTCGATCTTCCACTGCCCGGTGGCAACGCCCTTTCGCTTTCGCGCCTCGCGCCCGGCATTGTTAGTCTAGCGGCTGCGAACCACCCCAGCTTAGGACCCGCTACGGAAGTACTGTCGTCGCTCTCGGCGAACGGCGTTCGCGGTGGCAATATTGAATTCAGCGTCGATGGAACGCCTGCCATGTGGGGCACTAACGCAGCCTATGCGCCACCGGCTGACCTAATCGCGGAATTCAAGGTGCAGACTACCAGTTACGATGCCAGTATTGGACGCGCTCCGGGAGGTAACGTAAATGTGGTGTTGCGATCCGGCACGAACAAAATGCATTCCACGCTTTATTTTTTCCACAACAACCAACACATTCAAGGCTTGGATTTATTCCAGCGGCAGACGTTGTACAACGCGGCCACCGGCCCGGTTACTGATCAAAAGATTAAGACCACCAATCCGCTGAATGTGCTGAACCGCTTCGGCGCCACATTTTCCGGCCCCGTGCTTTTGCCGAAACTTTACGATGGCCGCAACAAGACCTTTTGGATTTACTCATTCGAAGGTCTGACTCGTCCCGGCGTCGAGCGCGGGACTCCTTTCTATACCGTTCCCACAGTGGCGGAGCGGGGCGGAGATTTTTCCGCGCTATTACCACTTGGCGCAACTTATCTGCTTTACGATCCGAATACAACCACGGCCGCGGCAAATGGCCGGTTTCAAAGGTTGCCGCTTGCGGGGAATATTGTGCCCGCGTCCCGCTTGGACAAGACTGCCCTGGAATTGCTCAGCTACTGGCCGCTCCCCAACTATCAAGGCACGGCCGATGGCCGCCAGAATTTCCAGTTCCTGCAGACCTCGTGGAATTACTATAAATCTCACTCCGCCAAGGTCGATCACAATTTCAACGAAAAGCACCGCATGTTCGGACGCTACAACCAGTGGTACAACCAATTCACTTCGGGACGCCTCTTTCCCAACGACGCTTTGGGGAATGATCGGTATCGGAAGAACTATGGCGCGGTGGTTGACGATATTTACGTCATCACTCCATCGCTACTGAACGATTTCCGTATAGGATTCAACCGCCTGGAACAAAGCTTCTACCCACTTTCCCAGGGCTTCGATTTGGCGAAGATAGGGTTTGCGCCGCAACTTGTAAGTGCAATCTCGGCCGATGCCCGCACGTTTCCAAATATCAACATTGCCGGTTATCAGCCATTGGGCACGGCAAACTTTTCGCGCAGCTTTTCCAACTATGGAACGCTCACCAATGACCTATCCTGGAACCGTGGCAATCATTCTGTGAAGTTCGGCGGAGAGTTCCGCGTCTATCGCGAGAACAGCTACGATTATTCCAATCTGGTTCCGCAAGAGACTTTCAACAATCGATGGACAGGTGGACCGATGGACAATTCACCGGCTGCGCCTATCGGGCAAGGCCTTGCGTCCTTCCTGCTTGGGCTCCCTTCCGGCGGACAGATAAGCGCGAATGGGTCGGTTGCGCAGCAGTCGAAGAGCACTGCTTTTTATGTCCAGGATGATTGGCGTGTGCGCCGTAACCTTACGTTGAACATCGGGCTGCGCTACGATTTTGATTCTCCGTTGACCGAACGATACAACCGCAGCGTGCGTGGATTTGATTTCACCAGGGCGAATCCCATCGCTTCCGCCGCGATTGCGAACTATGCCAAGAGTCCCTTGCCCGAATTGCCTGCCAGTCAATTCGCTGTGAACGGCGGCCTTACCTTTGCCGGGAGTAACGGCCTGCCAAGGCAGCTCTGGCAAATGGACCGGAATAATTTTTCGCCCCGCCTAGGCTTAGCTTGGACAGCCATGAAGGACACGGTAGTTCGCGCCGGTTACGGAATTTTCTTTGTGCCTTTGGGTTCGGATCGCGCCGCGGTTCTCCAAAACGGCTACTCCGTTACCACCACCCTGAATCCATCGAATGACAATGGGCTGACCTACATCAGTTCCCTGGCGAATCCTTTCCCTGGCGGCTGGGCGCAACCTCCCGGAGCCTCACAGGGGCTCTCCACGGACGTTGGCCGTGGGGTTGCATTTTTCCGGGAACAATCGGTGAACCCCTACATGCAACGTTGGAGCTTTGGATTCCAGCGCCAACTGCCAAAGGACTATTTCCTTGATGTCAGTTACATTGGCAACCGCGGAACCAAGCTCGCCGTGAACCGCGATTACAATGCTCTACCAAATCGCTACCTTTCCACTTCGGCAACGCGCGATGCCGACACCATCAACTTCCTAAGCTCCCAGGTCTCCAACCCGTTTTATCCAGTGCTGCCTGGAACAAACCTATCGGGCACAACAGTTGCGCGCAGCCAATTGCTGCGGGCGTACCCGGAATTCACCAGCGTCACTCGCTCTGAACCGCAAGGGTATTCGTGGTACCACTCGCTGCAGACAGTTGCCGAACACCGGTTCCGATCCGGGTACACGTTCCAGTTCAACTACACCTGGTCGAAGTTCATGGAGGCTATCACGCGCTTAAACGGCGGCGATCCCGTGCCGGAGAAAGTGATCTCCGATTTGGATCGGACTCATCGCGTGGCACTGAGCGGCATTTACGAATTACCGTTTGGCGCCGGCAAGCGCTGGTCAACCCCCAATCCCGTGGTGAACCAATTGGCCGCCGGTTGGCAGTTGCAAGTTGTCTGGCAAGCAAATTCCGGCGCTGCGATTGGATTCGGAAATTCCATTCTGGTGCAGCCCATCACCTCTGTGCCGCTTGCATCTTCTGAGAGGACGCTGGATCGTTGGTTCAATACCGCCGCGTTCAATCGTAGCCCCGCCGAGCAGTTGGCTTCCAATGTCCGAACAATGAGCACTCGTTTTTCCGGAGTGCGAGCACCCGGGTTGGACGTGTGGGATTTGTCGGCCGTGAAGACCTTCACAATTACCGAACGAGTGCGCTTGCAATTTCGCGCCGAAGCATTGAACGCTTTAAACCACACGAATCTGGTAGCGCCGGTGACGGACCCGACGAACACTCTGTTCGGAAAGATTTCAGGCGTGAACGGCTTTCCCCGGTACATCCATCTGGGGCTGAAGTTGCTGTTTTAATCTAGCTAGCTAGGAGTTTGGTTGAAAAGGGGGACTGACGAAACTGACACCTTTTTTCGCCACCGAAAGGGATTGAGTTTTCTGGAAGGTAGTTTGCGAAAAAAGGCTGTCTGTTCCGTCAGTCCCCCTTTTCAACTCTAAGCGCCGCCATTAGCATCGACGGCGGGGAATTGGCCCGTGCCTCCCTTGCCGCGGATCTTGGGATGAGTTGTCCCTAGTTCTTGGACCGTCGCTCTTTAGTCTTTTAAGTTTTTCTCGAACAGCTTGAAGATTCGTTTATACTCATCCGCCCAGCTTGAAGGCTGTACAAACCCGTGGTCTTCCACCGGGTAGATCGCGGTCTCCCAGTTTTCTTTACGCAGTTCCACCAGTTTTTGCACCAGCCGCACGGTGTCTTGGAAGTGCACGTTCACGTCCACCATGCCGTGACAAATCAACAACGCGCCTTTCAATCCGGCGGCATGATAAATCGGCGAAGACTTACGATAAGCCTCGGCATCTTTCTGCGGAATGTTCAGAATATTCGACGTGTAGCCGTGATTGTAATGGGCCCAATCGGTGACGGGCCGCAGGGCCGCTCCCGCTGCGAAGACTCCCGGCTGGGTGAACATCGCCATCAAAGTGATGAAGCCCCCGTAGCTCCCGCCGTAGATGCCGATTTTCTTAGCGTCCACGCCCTGCGCCGATACCAGCCATTTAGCGCCGTCCACTTGGTCGTCCAGATCCTTGCCGCCCATGAAACGATAGATGCCGGTGCGCCAATCGCGGCCGTAACCTGAAGAAGCGCGGTAGTCCAGATCGAGGACCGCGTAACCGTGTTCCATCAGATAGTGATGGAACATATATTCGCGGTAGTAGTTGGCGGACCAACCTTTGTGTACGTTTTGAGCGTAGCCTGCGCCATGCACGAAGATCACCGCCGGGCCACCCTTCTTGAAGTTTGCTGGTTTGAAGAACTTGCCGGGAACCATTGCGCCATCCTTCGCGGGGATCTGAACTATCGGCGCGTCCAGCCAAGTGTAGTCCCAAAACTCTGGCGCGGGGGAACTGGTGAGCTTAGTCATGGCCGCGCCGGGCGTAGCGGGTTGCACAAACAGTTCAGGCGGCTTGGTCATGTAAGAGTAAATATCGGCCATCCACTTTTCGTCGGGTGAGAGAGTTGCTGCGTGCCGGCCGATGCTTTGAGTTAGCTTCGTGCGGGCGCCTCCATCGGCAGGCATTGTATAAAAGTGAAATTCGCTGGGGGAGACTTCGCTCGTGGTGAGGTAGAACTTCGTTTTGTCCAGTGATAGCTGCACGCCGGTCACCTCGAACTTGCCAGACGTCAGTTGCCGCGGTTCGCCGCCATCAGAGGAAATCTTGTAGAGATGGGCGTAACCATCGCGCTCCGATTGGAAGTAGATGTCCTGACCGTTCTTCAGCCAGCCAAGAGTCGATGAGCCGAATTGATTGATCCAGGCATCATCGTGCATGGATACCAGCACTTTGGTTTTGCCGGTAGACGCGTCAAGAGAGAGTAACCAGCGGTCCTTGTTGTCGGCCGCCCGAGCCTGCAGCACGGCTCGTGTACCCTCTTCGTTCCAAATGGGCGCGGCGAGTTGAGCCGGGCGTTCAATGGGAGTCGTACCCTTCTCAGGCATGATCGTCTGGCCGTGGTCCACCCACTTCACGGCGCCGCTTGACACATCGATTAGCGCCAGGCGCGTGCGGCCCTGCTGATCGCCCACGTTCGTGCGCGAGGGGATTTGTTCGGTGTAAGTAGATTCGGTAACGTAGTTGGGAATAGCCGCCGTCTTTGAGCCTTCCCCTGATTCTTGGATCGTTGCGATGACGTTCTTCTCGTCGGGGGATAGCTCCAGCGCGAATGCTGTTTGGCGCGCGGTGAGCGTCAGCGGTTTGCGCGGGTTCTCTTTCTTTTTCTTGGATTCGGCTTCTTCACGGCGCTTGGCGCGATCGCGCACGACTTCAAGCAAGTCACGTTCTTCTTTCTTTAAGTATTCCTGGCTTTCGGTGCCCTTTTGTTCTTCGGTGGAAGTTGCAGTCGCAGCGCCTCCTCCGCCACGTCCAGCGGGTGGCGCAACCGTTGCTGCTGGGGCCGCGCCAGCCGGACGAATGTCAGTGACTTGCTCCACCATTGGCGCATCAAGCGACATCGTGAATAGGTTACCGCCCCGCACGAAACTGATCCGTCTTTCGTCCTTCAAGAATCGCGGCTGCGATTCCAAATCGGAAGTTTTCGTGAGCTGGCGGCGTTCGCCTTTTGCATGGTCATAAAGGAACAGGTCGCCTTGATTGGCAAAGATCGTCCACTTCTTGTCCTTCGTCGTTTGGCCGAAGATGGGTGGCGCCTTCTTTGCTTCTTCGTCGCTCAGTTTCTTCAGATTGGAGCCGTCGCGGCTAACAACGTAAGTGTCGAAGGGCGCTTCAATAGGGTCGCTGTATTTCTTCCATTGAAAGTAGAGCTTCGATGCATCAACCGACCATCGCACGTTCTGGGGCTCATACCCGACAAGGCCCGGGCCGCGCATGATAGTGTCGATGGACAGTTCCAGCTTCCGTTTAGCGGCGGCTTGCCCGAACAATCCAGGCTGGGGCGCAAGCAGCAGCAAGACAAGAATTGAAGCAGTAAGTAAGCGGACGCAGTGCATTTAGATCATTGTCGCACTGCTCGCAACATTTTATTCAGCTTGCTCCTATTCAGCAAGCGTCCCCGCGAAATGACGGCGCGGATGGATCGCGTGTTGCGGATGTCGTCAAGCGGATTGCGGTCAAGCAGCACCATATCCGCCACCTGCCCATTGAGGATTGCCCCTTGCGCGGCTTCGATGCCATAAAACTCCGCAGGGTTGTGGGTCGCAACACGCAATGCTTCCATTGGCGAAAAGCCGAACTGCTTAACGTAAATTTCAAGTTCTTCATGCATGCTGAAACCTGGGTAAATCAACGTCACGGCCGTATCGCTTCCCGCAAGGAAATGCACGCCCTCTTCCTTCATTTGACGAAAGTCCCTGACAAAACTCGGCAGTTGCGCTCGCAGCACGCCCTCCATCTTCGCCTGTTCCGGATCCTTCTTTTCTTCAACCTGCTCCTTCCAGTCGGACAGCAGGTAACCTTTAATGTAGCGGCGGCGCGGGTCCAGTTTCCCTTTCGTGTCTTCAATCAAAGCTCTGGCTCGCTCATAGTTCACGAGCACCGATCCATCGATATTTACCCAGGTTGTCGACATGTACGTTCCGGCACTACTCATATCACGGAACAGTTGGCGGCGCTCTGCTTCATCCATCTGATCTAACGGCGGATAAGCGATCACATGCTCCACACTCTGCATCTTGCCGATGACTTCCTTTGGAGCCGCAAGGGCATGGCCTGTTAACTTTAGACCAGCGTTGTGCGCGGCGTCGGCAAGCGCCTTAAATGTTTCTAGGCCGGCGACGGATCGGACCTTCAAGTGATCAACACCGATACGTTTTTGTTCCGCCACCGCGTTGCGTGCTTCTTCGGGATTGGCGATCGGGTACCGAATGCGGTCAACAGGCTCCACTCCACCCTCACGCTTCATACGGTCCACATTCGCTTTCGATTCCAGAATTCGTCCACTGAATTTGATACGAGGTCCCAGCAATTTACCGGATTCGATCTCACGCCGCCAGGCCAGAATTTCATTGGGATCGCTGCCCATGTCACGGACGGATGTGACTCCGTTTGCTAGAAACAGCGGAAAGCTTTCGACGCCTGCTTTGGTCAGATGAACGTGACAATCCCAGAGCCCCGGCATCAGATATCGTCTCGAGCCGTTCACTTGCTTGAACCGTCTAGGAATGTCGATGGCTGCACCGACTCGCGTGATTCGGTCTCCTTCCACCAGGACGGTAACGTTTCGTAACACCTCACCGCTGCGAGGATTTATTACCGTTACATCGTGAATTGCCAGCTGAGCCAAAGCGGCTAGGGGCAAGCATAAGAACAAAATGAGCGGTTTCACCTTCATCTATGTTAGTGCGGTATAGTTCAGTTTTGGGGACATTTTGCCATTTTCCGTGATGAACAATCTAAGACGACGTCTGGCCGGAAGCTCTGAAAAGGAGTTTGTTCCAGTCCTGGGTCATTTGGAGCTCAGCATTTTAGAGATTCTGTGGCAGCGGGGTGAGTCCGCCGTTCGCGACATTGTTGAGATGTTGAACAAGGGTGACGATCCACCGCGAGCCTATACTACGGCGATGACGACGCTTGACAGGCTCTATAAGAAAGGCATCCTTGGCCGCAATAAAGTGGATCGGGCGTTCGTCTATTCGCCGCTCTTAAGCAAAGAGGAATTTGAAAGACGCCGCGCACAGAGTTTGATTTCAGGCCTTCTGCAAGATTCGAGCGTTTCCAATGGTCTTCTGATCTCTTGTCTCGTCGATGCGGTAGACCGGCATGAACCGGGAATGTTGGATGAGCTCGAAGAGCAGATTAAAAAGAGACGGCAAGAGTTGGATGGAGGCCAGGCAAAATGAACGCCTCCTATTCTGTGCGCTTATTGTTGCTCATTGGCGAAGTGTTCTTCTTGGTTTATTTTTCGTTGGGCATTCTTCTGAAGTTGACCACGCCTCGCGTTGTGCGACTGGCTGAGCGTTGGCATCCCAATAGAGCTGTGAAGCTTTTGGCTTGGCTACGTATGGTTCCGGCCCTTGGTTCCGGATTGGCGCTGGCGGTCTGCGTGCCCGCCTATCTGCTGCTTGAGCAAGATGGAGGGGCTGAGCGGGCCGGATGGTGGTGCTTGTTTCTTGTCCTTGCCAGTCTGTGCGTGTGCTGCTCCTCGGCGTTCCAGACGATTCGAGCTTTGGTCAATTCGCGCCTATACCTGAAGAACTGCAGCCTGGTTGGAGATCAGCGATCTGGGGTGCTTGTGATTCCTGGTGATGCCCCCCTGCTTGCCGTGGCCGGGTTATGGCGGCCTGTACCTATCGCCACCGCCAAATTGATAGAACTCTTTCCGGAAGAGGAACTTCACTTGGCATTGCGGCATGAAGCAGCCCACGCCTCCAATCACGATAACTGGAAGCGGCTCCTATTCGTCGCCTCGCCGTCTTTTCCTGGGTCGAAGAACTTGGAATTAGTTTGGCATCATTTTGCGGAGCTAGCCGCTGATGATTATGCGGTGGCCGGCGATGCCCATTCCGGAGTGGCCCTGGCCTCGGCTTTAGTGCGCGCCGCCAAATACAGAGCCGCACCTGTTCCTTGTTTACTTGTAAGCTACTTTATCACTCAAAAAGATGAACTAGTGGCGCGAGTGAATCGGCTACTAAATGCTTCGGCTATTTCAGCGCCAGTCGAGAAGGGCGATCCCTCGACTATATGGGTGGGGGCAATCTTTGCGCTCCTGATTCTGTTCGCCAGCGCTTCGCAGATGGAATCGATTCACTTGCTGCTCGAAACGTCTTTCCGTTGATCCCTTAAATAGATTATTACTAGTAAGTGCATCATTCTCACTTAACACGCCGCGGCCTGCTGGCGAGTGCTGGCCTTGGCTTCACTTCCTTACTCCGGGCGGCCGATCCTAAACCAAACATCGTTGTGATTCTGGCTGACGACCAAGGCTGGGGTGACCTCAGTGTTCACGGCAACACAAATCTTTCCACTCCCAACATAGATAGTCTGGCGCGCGATGGAGCGATCTTCGACCGCTTCTTTGTTTGCGCCGTTTGCGCACCAACACGGGCTGAGTACCTTACGGGCCGCTATCATTCGCGTGGCGGCGTCCGTGGTGTTTCGACCGGCCAGGAACGGCTCAATTTGGATGAACGCACCATTGCGCAAACATTCAAGGCTGCAGGTTATGCCACCGGCGCGTTCGGCAAGTGGCATAACGGATCGCAGCATCCCTATCATCCAAACGCCCGTGGCTTCGATGAATTTTACGGATTCACGTCGGGCCACTGGGGTCAATACTTCGATACGGAGATGGATCATAACGGACAGTTGGTAAAGGGTAAGGGTTACATCATTGATGATGAGGCTGACCACGCCATGAAGTTCATTGAGCAGAATCGCGCGCGGCCGTTTTACTGCTATATTCCCTTCAATTCGCCGCATTCTCCCATGCAAGTACCTGACCGGTTCTATCAGAAGTTCGCGAAAAAAGATTTGACGATGCTGGATTACGGTAAGGATAGGGAAGACATCGAATTCACACGCGCGGCCCTGGCCATGTGCGAAAACGTGGATTGGAATGTGGGGCGCGTGCTGGCGAAGTTGGATGAATTGAAGTTGCGCGATAACACGATTGTGATTTACTTCAGCGACAACGGGCCGAATAGCTGGCGTTGGAACGGCGGCATGAAGGGTCGCAAGGCAACTGTTGACGAAGGCGGTTTGCGGGTGCCGTTTCTGATTCGCTGGCCGGGGCACATAAGGCCGGGCACGAAAGTAACGCAGATTGCAGGCGCGATCGACATGATGCCCACTTTGTGTGAACTGACTGGCGTGCCGGTGGATGCAAAGAAGCCTCTGGATGGACGAAGCCTGAAGCCACTGCTGCTTGGCGAGCGGGTGGATTGGGCCGATCGCATGATCTTTTCGTTGCAAGGGAAGCGCATCAGCGTGCGTACGCAAAGGCATCGGCTGGATTCGGAAGGCGCGTTGTTCGACATGATGGAAGACCCGGGGCAGAAGCGCGATATAGCAGCGGAGCAGCCCGTGGTAGCGGCGCAGCTTCGCAAGGCTGCGGCAGATTGGGGAAAGGAAATGTTGCCGCTGGTGGGCCGCGATGACCGGCCCTACACGGTTGGTTTTTCCAAGATGACGTACCTTCCAGCGCGAGATGGCGTGGCTGAAGGCGGCATTCGACGTAGCGCCCAAGCCCCGAACAGTTCGTACTTTACAGATTGGAAAACCAAGGACGACGCCATTACTTGGGATATTGAAGTTGGCGAAGCGGGGACCTTCACTGCTGAGGTGCACTACACTTGCGCGGCTGCCGATGTTGGATCCACGATCGAATTAACTTTCCTCGACGGTCGAGTTACCTCGAAGATCTCCGTTGTTAATGACCCGCCTTTGCAGGGCAAGGAATTTGACCGCACGCCACGTGCGGGCGAATCCTACGTGAAGGCCTTCAAGCCGCTTCGGCTGGGTAATATCAAGTTAGCCAAAGGGCGGGGAAAGCTGCGGCTGAAGGCGTTGGAAATTAAGGGTACTCATGTCGCGGATGTGCGGTATGTAATTTTGACGAGGAATAGTTAGTGCTCAAATGTTCGGTTAGTGTTTTGACTCTTGCTTTCGTTGCCAATGGTGCGGCGCTTACGCCCGTATGGGTTGCGGTTGGCGCCGACGGAGCGGCGGTGGCTCGGGTTGTGGTGGAAAAGGCGAGCGATTGTCCACCGATTGTGATCGACAAAGGGACGCCGCGGCCCATGTTGCTGCGTAAGCCAATGCCGGCAGGGCTTTCTCCGGCGTGTGAGTTTAGCTTGCCAGCGAACGCGAGATCGGCAAAAGTTGGAGAGCAAAAGCTGGCGCTTCCGAAGAAGGACCCAAGGCGAGTGGTCATCATCGGAGACACGGGATGCCGTCTGAATGGCGAGCGTGTGCAAGCCTGTAACGATCCTGAGGAGTGGCCTTTTGAGCGAGTCGCGAAATCCGGGGCCGCCCGCAAGCCCGACTTAGTTCTACACTCGGGCGATCTGCTCTATCGTGAAGAACCTTGCCCTGCGAAGGGCGACATAAACTGCATTGGTAGCCCGTCTGGTGATACGTGGGCGACATGGAACGCGGATTTCTTTGCGCCGGCGAAAGAGTTACTAAAAGCTTCCCCGTGGCTGATGACGCGGGGTAATCATGAATCGTGCAAGCGCACGTGGAAGGGCTGGTTCTACTACTTCGATCCGCGTCCGATGGTTGATGCGTGTATTGAGTATTCCGCGCCGTACCTCGCAAAGCTAGGCTCGTTTCAAGTGCTTGTGTTGGACAGTTCCGAAGCCTTCGAAAAAGTGGATGAGCCACAGTTAACAAAATTTCGAGAACAGCTAAAGCCCTATGCATCCACGCCTGCTTGGCTGTTGCTTCATCATCCAGTATTGGGTTTGAAGATGGCTGGAAATGCCGAAGCCTCGGCCATTACTGAAGTCTTAAAGCTTGCGTATGAGGAAGCCGGGATGAAGTCTATCGGCCTAATTGTTTCGGGCCACATTCACACTTTTGAGCTGTTGAGTTTTTCCAATGGGTGGCCTCCCCAGATGGTTGCGGGTGAAGGTGGGACGCAACTTTCCTTGAAGGTGGATAAAAATGCGGGGGCTCGCCCTATTTTCGGCGCCAAACTCGCAAGCAGCAAATTTGTTCACGGGTTCGGATTTGTGGAGATGCGCGGAAATGGTGAGCACTGGAACATGCACTTGCGGAGTAAGACCGGGAAGAAAATGGCGTCTTGTGAGCTGAACGGGAAAACTGTTGTTTGTAAGAATTAGGCTTCGCGAATAGTGAGAGTCTGCCAAGCTTTTATGTCGATCCGAGTCTCAACCGCGCCGCTTGGCCAACGAATTTCAAGGTTCGCTGTTTTGGCTTCGCCCAGTCCGAAATGCAGACGGCGGTCGCTAACGGAGAGGTAGGATGACTGCGCCATTATGGTTTGGGACTGCTTGCGCCCACCATAACTGGCGATTACTTGGGCGCCGATTGACGAGCGGTTCGATGTTGTTCCCACCAGCTGAATCTTCAGCCAATTGTTCGTGCCTTTAACATCGTTGCGAAGCAGTGATGGCGGCTCGTTGAGGTTCACGATCAAGATGTCCACATCGCCATCGTTATCAAAATCGCCGAACGCGACACCGCGGCTGGAATGCAGTTCGTTGAGACCGTCCACGTCGGATAGTTGCTCGAATCTTCCGTCGCCTAGATTACGGAACAAGATGTTGGGCGTCTTGTAGGGCGCGTCGGGAACCGTTGCTTCCACTTCCGGGTAGACCATGCCAGTAGTCCAAAACAGGTCTGGCAGGCCGTCGTTGTCCAGGTCCACAAGGGCTGCTCCCCAGCCAACGAAACGCGTCTCCACGCCTAGGCCGGAACGTAATGTCGCATCGCGGAAATAGCCCTTCCCGTTGTTCTTATAAAGGACCTGAGTGTCGCCACGGAAGTGCGTTTTGAAAATATCCAAGTAGCCGTCCCCATCGAAGTCGCCAACGCCAACACCCATGCCCGCTTGCTGTTGGCCATCTTCACTCAAAGATACCCCTCGCTCCAGACCTTGTTCGGTGAAGGTTCCGTCGTGGTTGTTATGAAGGTACAGGCTGGGTGATGTATCGCAGGCAACATAGATGTCCTGCCAACTATCGTTATCAAAATCGGCGGCAACTGCTGTTACGGCGTAGCCGGGTTTTATGGCGGCGATGCCTGACTTCACACTGACATCAGTGAATGTGCCATCGCCGTTATTGTGATAAAGGCGACAACTTTCCTGAGCCAGTCCGGCGGGCCCGCAGAAGACCGGAACGCCGTTATAGTTACAGGCGGGGTCCTTGCCACGGGCTGGCGTCTTCGCAGGATCGAAGATGGCGTAATGGCAGACGAAGAGATCGAGTCGGCCATCGCGATCATAGTCAATCCAAGTGCAGCCGGTGGCGAAGTGGACGCCTGTACGAACTAGTCCCGCTTTGCGAGTTACGTCGCTGAAAGTACCGTTTCCATTGTTGTGGAATAGAATGCTTTGACCCCAGCAGCTGATGAAAATATCGTCGAAGCCGTCGTTATCGTAGTCG
>JANXXI010000101.1 GCA_025350695.1 Acidobacteriota bacterium | reverse complement strand
CCTCCTTCGTGCCAATGCATGGGAAAAAGGAATTTGGAGGAGGACTGGTGGAAAAGACCAAGAGTGATCTTGGCCTGAAATAATTCTGGATGACAACTATGGAATCAATGGCGCATGGATTGAATTGGATTCGAATGGTAGCTACTTGGTGACTTTCCCTGGGCTTTCCGGCGCTACCTTCGGAGCTACCTTGAAGGACGCACAAGCACACGGACGGAATTTACTGGAATCCATCCTAATGGACCGAATGGCGGACAGGGCCGACTTGCCAGAAAGCAAGAAGGTGAAACTCCAGGATTGGAGCAAGCCCTTCAAGCCTGGCTACTATGCAATCTCTATTGGCGGGTTATCCCAACTCAAACTGGCTCTCTATTTAGAGATGAGGGCCAAGGGAATACGCAAAGCAAAACTTGCGAGGCTCACCGGGCTTTCGGCAACTCAAGTTGACCGGCTTCTCAATTTGAAGCATGAATCTAAACTTGAGCTTCTGGAACTGGCGATCGTCCGCCTGGGCCTAAAGCTTCACTTAACGCTGGTTAAAGCCGCCTAGGGACTAGCCGAAAACGAACTCCAAATCCCTAAATCCGAACCAAACCCAATAAGAATTTTCTTATCCGCGTGAATCCGTGTGAATCGGCGGCTAATTCTGAGAAGTAGAGGAATGGTCAAAGCCTCTACCTCCAATGAAAACCTCCTCCGGATACTCTCCAGAATTTGAATCACCGCATATCGAATAGCTGTTTTCACGAATTCAATCAATAACATATCAGCTTTCGATATCTCTATTTTTTGAGCCCACCTGCCAGAGTAGAAGCATAAGGGCAGCCATTTCCACTCGGAATCAGCCGCCCTTCCACATTTCGAAAGGGAGCCCGAAAAATGTTCACGTCCGCAATGTTGGTGGGGTTGAGGCGTAGACGTAGGAGTGGCGCAGAGACTCGAATTGGGTTCGCTCCTCATCGACATTTTGAGTAAGCCGCTGACCAGACAACAGCGAGTAACGCTGAAGAGTTTGGCGAAGAAGCCCGATTTGGAAATCGATTTCTCCGATATCCCGGAGCTCACGGACGAACAGCTGGCGCAAGTGGTCCCATTCAGGCTGCGTTCCAAGACGACTCCGATTTCGTTTCGCGTGCAGAGTGACTGCTCAGTGGCTGAAGTCAAAACTAAAGGGCCTGGTCATCGAAGCCGAATCAACGCGATATTGGCGAATGTGACGGACGCCAGGAGCTAGATCCAAATTGCCGGGGCGCATAAAGCAGAAGTGCTGGCTTTGGCTCGTCGAAAACGAACTCGAAATCCCTAACTAAATCCGAACCAAACCCAATAAGAATTTTTTTATCCGTGTGAATCGGCGTGTATCGGCGGCCAATTCTGAAAAGTACAGGCTCTGTGCAAAGCCTCTACCTCCAATGAAAATCTCCTCCGGATGCTCTCCGGAACGTGAATCACCGCTTATCGAATAGCTGTTTTTACAAACAAATCAATAATATACCAGCTTTTGAGATCTCTCTTTTTTGAGCCCACCTGCCAGAATAGAAGCATGAGGGCAGCCATTTCCACTCGGATTCAGCCGCCTTTCGCATTTCGAAAAGGAGCCCGAAAAATGTCCACGTCCGCACAACTCGCCGGCAATCATGCCGGCCTGCTCAGCGGTGAAGAACGAACCCAATTGGAGTCTCTGCGAAATTCCTACGTCTACGCCCTCAACCCCACCAACATTGTCGAGGTCGCCCTGTTCGACCTTCTCGTCCTCACCGCCTGGAAGATCGAACGCACCAACCGCCTCTAAGCCGTAGCTAACCCACTCCAAATCGAAAATTCAGCGGAACGAACCCAAATTCGTCACCCACTCCAGCCAAACCTACGACACCCCCGCCGTCAAAACCGGTCGAAATGAACCTTGTCCCTGCAAACCAGGCCGAAAATACAAGGTTTGCTGTTTGCGGAACGAAGCCAATTCAGCCGCTTGGGTTGCTCCCGCCTCCACGCGGGAAACCTGTTTACAAGGATGACAGTGAAACCATCGAACACATCCGCTTGCAGCACCTTGACCCCGAACTTGCTATACTGAATCTTCAGGCGTAGTCTATCTCGCGCCAAGGAATCCCATTGCCGCAGCTTGCCTCTGGCTCGCGCGGTCCGAATCTGAAGGAATGTAATGCCAAAGAGAACGTTTCAGCCCAATAATCGCCGTCGCGCCAAAGTGCACGGTTTCCGCGCCCGTATGAAGACTCCAGATGGCCGCGCTGTGCTCGCACGCCGCCGCGCCCGGGGCCGCTGGAAGCTCACCGTGAGCGACGAAAGAGCTGTTCGCGCTGCCAACTAATCTTCCCAAGTCGGCGCGGATCCTGAAAAATGCCGAATATCGCAAGGTATACGACACTGGGGTCCGGCTGACCTGTCCGTTTTTTGCGGCCTTCTGCCTCAGGCGCGATCTGGCCGGGCCGGAACTCGAAGTCTCCCAAGCACCAGCCTCACCGCAAACCTTGGAATCGCGCTTCGGGTTCACCACCCCCCGGGCGCTCGGCAAAGCCGTTATTCGCAACCGCATTAAAAGGCGTATGAGGGAAGCTATCAGGCTGCGGAGGGAACAATTGAACCCAGGTTGGGACATCGTATTAAACCCGCGCCGTTCCGCACAAACCGCGCCCTTCCCGAGCCTCCTCGTGGAAGTGGAAAGGCTTTTCCGGAAATGCAACGGCTGACTATCTCCTTTCTCCGTTTTTATAAATGCCGCATCTCCCCCATGCTGCCCTCCGCCTGCCGTTTTCGCCCCACTTGTTCTGAATATATGATGGAAGCTGTCGCCCGGCATGGCGCCTTTCGCGGAATCGGCCTCGGCCTGGCCCGCATCGCCAGATGCCACCCGTTTCATTCCGGCGGTTTCGACCCGGTCCGATAAACTCGAGAATTTACACTAGATGAGCGATCAACCTAATAATAAGCCTGGTTTTTTAGGATTAACTGACGAACAGCGTCTGCTTCTGGCCATCGTGCTGATGTTCGGCGTCTGGATGGCTTGGTCCTTCGTCATGCCCAAGCCGCCGGAGCCGGTGGCCCAGAAAAAGGACGCAGCAACGAAAAGTTCGAGTTCGAGCACTGCCGCCTCGCCCGTCCCCGCCGCATCAGCTGCTGCGCAAAATAAGCCGCCCGTCGCCCACGCAGGCGAACCGGTCGAGGGTGAGCTTGTTGGCCAAAAAGAAGAACGCTTCACCATCAAGACAGATCTGTACGAAGTCCGCTTCAACAATCGCGGCGCCGTGGTGGAAAGCTGGATTCTGAATAAATTCAAGCAGAATGAAGGCAAGCCGCTCGATCTGGTGAATCCCGTATCGCTCAGCCACAGCGAACTTTACCCTTTCACAATCACCTACAAGGACCAGTTTCCACCAACCGACCTCCGCCAAGTTCTCTACGCATCCAAACTCCATCCCGATGGACTCGGCATCGATTTCGAGTTTTCCCAGAATGGTGTGTTTTCTAAGAAGAGCTTTCAGTTCACCAAGTCTAACTACTTGACCGATGTTACAAGCGTCGTCTCAGTGAAGGGGGCGGCGATTCCTCATTTGCTGAGTTGGCGCGGTGGGTTCGGCGATCCGACGGTGCCTAAATCCCACGCCGCCCAGCACACAACTCATATTGCCCCGGCCGACAATTCGCCAACCCAATACGACAACTCCAAAGCCAAGAGCGGTCCTCAACTGGAGGGCGGCAACTGGACCTTTGCCGGAATTGAAGATAATTTCTTCGCTGCCATTTTCCTCCCGAAAAACTCCACCTACCTTGAACTACAGACCTGGAGCGATAAGCTCCCCATCGATCTAAAGTCGAAGGAGGAAGAATTATTCGTTGGCGGCGCCGTTGGAACCAGCGGACCCCTGAATCAGTTTTCATTGTTCGTTGGCCCCAAGGACACCAATATCCTGGCCAAGGTCAATCCGAAACTCGATACGGTTGTGGATTGGGGATGGTTCGGTTTCCTCGCCAAGCCTCTCTTCGCATTTTTGAAATGGATGGACAGCAACTACGTTCATAGCTGGGGCTGGTCCATTATCCTTGCCACCGTCATCATCAACATTCTGATGATTCCCATCAAAATGTCCAGCATGAAGAACATGAAGCAGATGGCCGTGCTGCAACCCGAGATCGCCAAGATCAACGAAAAGTACTCTGGCGTGAAGCTCAACGATTCGAAGAACAACGATAAGAATGAAGAAATCATGTCGCTCTATAAAAAGCACGGCGTGAATCCAGCCGGCGGCTGTGTCCCCATGCTGCTTCCGTTCCCATTCCTGTTCGCTTTCTACAAGGTTCTTTCGCTCGCCATCGACCTGCGCGGCGCTTCCTGGTTGTGGGTCAGCGATCTGTCCCAACCGGAAACCATCGCTATCCGCATCCTTCCCGTGCTCATGATCGCCAGCCAGTTTTACATGCAAAAGTTGACCCCGAATACCATGGGTGACCCGACCCAGCAGAAGATGATGATGATGATGCCGCTAATGTTCGGCTTCATCTTCTACAATGCCTCTAGCGGCCTGGTGTTATACTGGCTTACATCCAACGTGATGGGGATCGCACAGCAACTGTATACGAATAAGACCGGTCCAGGAGCGCCCCCAGCGTCGGCCAAAACGATTGAGGTAAAGAAAAAGGGTCCTAAGAAGTAAGCCTTTCACAAAAAGCCATGAGCGCGCCTAATCCAATTTCGGTAGAAAACTGCGGCCAACGCATCGACGACTTTCTGCGTGGTCTCTTCGAGAAAGCCGGCTTCACACTGACTTACAAAATCGGACCGGGCGAAAGCCTTCATCCCGAGATCGAAAACCCCAATGTGCTAGTGAAGTTCTCCGGTCGGGACCTCGATTTAGTGATGGAGAACAAAGCCGAACTTCTGCTGGCTTTGGAGCACCTCACGGTGGAAGCCCTCGGCCTGGGCAGCGATCAACACTCGCAGCTCTGTTTCGATGCCAACGATTACCGCATGATGCGCATGGAAGAACTCCACCTTAGCGCCCAAATGGCGGCCGATCAAGTCAGCAAAAACCGCATCCCGTTCCGCTTCAATCCGATGACCAGTCGCGAGCGCCGCATTGTGCATTTAGCTTTGCGCTCAAAGACCGACGTGAAGAGCGAAAGTTTCGGCGTCGGTCCCACTCGCGCCGTCGTGATATATCCGGCAGACATGCCCGCGCCACCCGCGCCCCCACCAGGATTTGGTGCGCCTGCCAGACCGCACGGCGGTGGCGGCGGTCGAAGAGATGATCGCGGTGGAGATCGTGGCCCAAGGCGCGATAGCCGTGGCCCAAGGCGTGATGGTCCACCCCGCGACCGTGGTCCCCGACCTTAAGTAGGTAGGGTCCGCCTGTTGCATTCCGACACGATAGTAGCCATCTCCACGCCGCCCGGCAGAGGCGGAATCGGCATAGTGCGCCTGTCCGGCGCGAACGCTCGGACGATCATAGAAACCTTCATAAAACTCAGCCGCGGCGAGTGGCGAACTTGGTCCGCCCGCCTGGGCCAATTAGTGGATGACAACGGCCAGTTAGTCGATCGCGTAGTGGTCACTTACTACGCCGCCCCAAAATCCTACACAGCCGAAGACGTAATCGAAATCGCCTGCCACGGCGCCCCGGTCGTTCTCCGGTACGCGGTAGAACGAGCCATGAAAGCTGGAGCAAGGATCGCCAACCCCGGCGAGTTCACGCTACGAGCCTACATGAACGGTCGTATCGATCTGCCCCAAGCCGAAGCTGTGCGCGACCTGATCGGCGCGACGACGCTGTTCCAAGCCCGAGTCGCCGCCCGCCAAAGTGAAGGTTCGGTGTCGGCCGTGATCTACCCTTTGAAGCAGCAGTTGCTCGAACTGATCTCGTTGCTTGAGGCTGGCATCGATTTTGCCGAGGACGACATCAGCGTGGCCAGCCAAGCTGATATCCTGCATCGCCTGGCGCCGGTTCGCGATGGTTTCGCCAAGCTCGCCGCCAGCTTCGCGTTCGGTAAGTTTGTCCACTCCGGCGCAACGCTTGCGATCATCGGGCGGCCCAATGTGGGAAAGAGCAGCTTGTTCAACCGCCTTCTCGATCAGGACCGGGCCATCGTAACCGCCATTCCCGGCACCACCCGCGATCTGGTTAGCGAGACCGCTTCCCTCGGCGGCGTGCCTGTGAAGTTTGTCGATACGGCGGGTATCCGCGAAGGGCAAGACATGGTGGAGACGCTCGGCATTGAGCGCAGCTTTCAAGCCATGGCCGACGCCGACATGACGTTGATGGTCGTGGACGGTTCGGTTCCACTTACTTCCGAAGACACGGAATTGTTAGACCGCGCTCGCGCGCAGGGGCGCCACTTAGTAATTGCGAACAAGAGCGACTTGCCCCGCTTGGCCAATGTGCCGGACGCGACATGGGTTTCCGCCACAAGCGGCGAGGGAACCGAGGAATTGAAGCGCCAAATTCTCGAATCGATTGGAGTAACGGAAGCGGAGCAAGAATACGGAATGATCACCAGCCTGCGCCAGGAGAGCCTGCTGAGCGAGGCAGTCGGCGCGCTCGATTGCGCGCGTCATGCGGCACAACATGGCATTCCGCACGAGATGCTGATGCTGGATCTCTATTCCGCGCTGCGACCGATCGACATGATTACCGGAGCAACCACGGCTGACGATATTCTCAACCGCATCTTTTCAACCTTTTGCATTGGTAAGTAAGGTCGAGAGAACCCACTTACTCAACTCCGCACTTCTGTAATCCGGAGGCTGCACCGTAAACCGCGGCTTACCATCCAGCCATCGTCGCGGTAAGCCGTCCCAGGGCCATTGGTCACCGCCACCTTCCACCACGGCAAACGCGTTCGCCCGGTCAAAGTAACGCCGCGCCGAATCTTTGATGTCCTCAACGCGGCCATCGAGAACCATGATGTATACGTCCGGCACGAAGTACGCTAGCAAGCTGTTCGATTCACAAATCACATTCGCATTCGACGACATAAGCCGCTTCAACACCGGCAGCGCATGTCCTAAGTTACCTTGCCGGGTCCGCAGCCAAAAAGCTTTCGCCGCACCGGCGCCTAGATAGCGCCCACTATCCTTCGTAGTAGCCACCGGCTCTTCAGAGAGCGAGTACGCATGCTGCGTTCCGGCACATTCGCAATCGCCGCCCTTGGCGCACTTGCCGTGTCCGAACTGCGTGATCTTCACGGCAGCCCAATGCATGTGGGCAGTGTCGCGGATGATGGACGCCATCACCGACGTCTTGCCAATGTTCCTGCTATGACCGCCCACAACGACCAGCATTCAGCGTTTCTCCAACTCGTCAATCTTCGCCAATGCCTGCTTCAACTGTTCGCGCATTTCAGGCAGCCGATTCATCGTCGCCAGCACTTCCAAATAATCCTTCAGCGCTCTGGCAGGCGTACCCCAAACCGGTTCACCGGCCCGCACAATCTTCGAGGTCAGAATCCCTGAGCCAGATCCAATCACGGCCTTGCTCTCAATGCGAGCCTTATCTCCGACGCCCACTTGCCCGCCGATCACAGCATAGTCTCCCACCGTTACGCCACCGGAAAGACCCGTCTGGGCGGCGATCACCACATGCTTACCGATGCGGCAGTTATGCCCAATATGAACCATGTTGTCGAGCTTGGTTCCATCGCCGATCACCGTTTCCCCCAGCGCCGCGCGGTCAATGCAGCTGTTCGCCCCAATCTCGACGTCATCGCCAATTACCACGACACCCACCTGAGGGAACTTTTCCCATCGACCGTCGGCCATGGCGAAGCCGAAGCCGTCGGCCCCAATCACGGCGCCGGAGTGAATCACCGTTCGCACTCCAATTCGAACCTCGTCATATATGGTCACGTTGGCATGCAAACGGCTACCAGGCCCAATCTCAACCTCGCGTCCAATGACGCACCCCGCGCCAATCATAACGTCATCCGCCAAGCGCGCACTGGGGTCGACTACAGCCGTGAAATGCACACCTCGCGCGGATTTGTGCCCGGGCTTCAGGACCCGAATCAACTTAGCGAACGCCGCGCGCGGGTCTTCCACGCGGATGACCGTGCGGCCCGCGGGCTCAGGCCATTGCGGAGGAACAAGTAGACATCCGGCTATCGAACCGGTCGCGGCTTCGGCAGCTTTCCGGTTGGCGACAAAGCTCAAGTCGGTGGGGCCGGCTTGCTCCAGGGCTTGTACTCCGCTAAGTGAGACGTCGGGGCCATCCAACTGGCCACTTACTAGCGCGGCTAACTCGGCGGCTGTTTTCGTCATGACGGGAATCCCACATACTGCACTTCTTCTTCTATTGCCAAACCGAACTTAGCCTGCACGTCGGCCTTCAACTGCTGAATCATGCGGCAGAGTTCAACGGCGGTTCCGTCTCCGGTGTTGTAAATCAGATTGGCGTGATAGTCGGCGACTCTAATGCCACCGATGGAACGTCCTTTGGCGCCAGCCTGTTCCAGAAACCAAGCGGCGGGAATTTTCCCTTCGCGCACGACGCTTGCGGGTACAAGCGCCGCAACGGATTCAGACAGATTGCGCAAGAGAATGTTCTTGAAGATGCTGCCCGCGCATTTCATTGTTGGCGGAAATTTTTCATCCCTGACCCTACGAATGCCCGCCGACTTCTCTTTTAGTTCGGCGGCGTTCGATGAGTCCATCTTCAGGGCAACGGAAAAAATGATCCGATCTTTGTGCCGCTTGAAGACACTTTCGCGGTAACGAAACTCGCACTCTTGATTGGAGCATTCACGCACGTGAGTTCCGTCGAAGTAGCGCACGCGGTCCACGCGTTCAGAGATAGAATGGCCGTAAGCTCCGGCGTTACCGTATACCGCTGCCCCCACCCAACCCGGAATGCCCGCGAGTGTTTCCAGCCCCTTCAGCGCGGCCTCGTTCAGAGAATCAACCAAGTGGTTGAGTTCCGCGCCGGCGTCCACTTCCACCTGCGTAGCATGATGACGAATCCCTCGTGCGATGTAGCGCAGAACAATGCCATCGAAGCCGGCGTCGGAAACAACCAAGTTCGTTCCGCCGCCCAAAACGACGTAGTTCAAACCGGAAGCGCGCGCTGTTTCGAGGGCCTGCATGAAGGCCAATTCCTGGTCGGTCTCAACGAACAAACGCGCCGGACCGCCGAGGCCAAAGCGTGTGTGGTGGCTGAGTGGCACGCCGCATCTTACGGTAAGACCGTGGATTGATTTGAACTGTTCGTGCACCGTTCCCGAAAGTGCTTTGGTGGCCAACATTTCTTTAAGTATACCGAGCTGCTTGATTTAAGGACATTGTGCAGAGGGGCTAACCAGTTGAAAGACAAACTATGATTTGGAACGCGATCTTTCGTGATTCGCTAGATCACGCGGCGGATTTCAGAGTGAGACACTTTCAATCCGGCGCATCGCCTCGCGGTCGAGAATCTGCTCGTCGCAATCGCCGCACGGGTGGTAGATCAGATTCGGGACGATGTCTCGTTGACCAAGGGCAATAGCTGAACGCACGTAACTGTCCGAATCCCTCGCCCTGTTTCTGGGAGGTGTTTGCGATTGCCAGTCACCACATACCCGGCCCCTTGCAGCATTCGCGGATTCGAGGAACATGTCGTCCTTGGGATCGGAACAAGCGCGGATCATTTCAGTTGGCCTAATCCAAACGCTTCTCTCGCGAATCGATTGCAGCGCGCCCTCAATCACGGCCTCCGCGCGGTGGAACTTTGGCATCCGGAGGCCTATTCACACTTAGAGAAAACGTTTGCGTCACGCACATTTGAATGGATCCACTGATGCCCAACAAAAATACTTGAGCAGAAGGCCCAAGGGTTGCAATAATGCGGACACCATGATGTTTGTATCGAGCACTGCTCGAATCATGAACCGGATCGCAGCCGCGATTCGGCAATGCCCTTCCGCGCATCCGCAATCTCTTCATCGATTTCATCCATCGAGATCTCATTCAAACCAGTCTGTTTAGCGCTGGCCCATGAGCGCTGAAGCCACTCCGGGGCGAGGTTGTGCGCCAAAACGTCCCGGGCATATTGCTCAGTTGCCTCGCACGTGAGCTTGTAGCTCCAGCGCGGCGACTTGCTCATCGGGAAGTTAAATGGTTAGGGTTATGGGATTCGCCAGTCTGCATCATATCAATGTCCCTACAGCCAAGTGCCGATCAAGAAAATGTTTGCCCCGGCAACTAATGCGCCGGATCATCCGTGATGTGGACAGCAAGGGCCGAGAGTATCCTGGGCCTAAGTGAAAGAAGTCAGCAGGAAAAACGGAAATTGCCCGAGAAGGAAAAAGCGACACGAGACGACACCTTTGACGGACCGAAGCAACCGAGGCCCACAGGCTGATATATTTGCCAGTATGATCCGTCGCGAATTCATTGCCGGGGCCGCCGCCGGCGCAACCACCGCATTAGCCCAAGGCCAGCGCCCGCCCAACATCCTCTACATCCATTCGCACGACACGGGCCGCTTCATCCAGCCCTATGGCCACGCTGTCCCGACGCCTAACTTGCAAAAGCTGGCCTCGGCCGGAGTCCTCTTTCGCCACGCTTGCGACGCCGCGCCAACCTGCTCCCCTAGCCGGGCCTCATTGCTTACCGGCATGTGCCCGCACTCCAACGGAATGCTTGGCTTGGCCCATCGCGGCTTTGCGTTGAACGATTACTCGCAACACGTGCTACACACGTTGCGGCCCGCCGGTTACACGTCGGCATTGTTCGGCGTGCAACACGTTGGGAAGTCTGGCGAGCAGATCGGCTACGAACACGTGGAAGTTTTCAAAGGCGGCAATCACGCGGTAGACGTCGGCCCAGCCGCCGCCAAGTGGCTGCGCAGCGCGCCCAAGCTGCCCTTCTTTTTGGACATTGGCTTTCAGGAAACGCACCGGGAATTCGCCAAGCCCGGCACTGGCGAAGACGAGCGCTACACCATGCCGCCCGCGCCGATCCTCGACGTCGAACAATCCCGGCGCGACATGGCCGGGTTCAAAGCCAGCGCCCGCTTGCTCGACAATGCGATTGGCCAAGTGATGGACGCGCTTGAAGCCTCGGGGCTGGCCGGTAACACGTTGGTCATCTCCACCACGGATCATGGCGTGGCGTTCCCATCAATGAAGTGCAACCTGACCGACCACGGCATCGGCGTCTATCTGATTATGCGTGGGCCTGGCGGGTTCACCGGCGGCAAGGTTTCCGACGCGTTGGTTTCGCATCTCGACATCTTCCCAACTATCTGTGATGTGACTGGCGTGAAGCATCCAACGTGGCTTCAGGGGCATTCCATGTTGCCGTTGATGACCGGCGAGAAGCAGGAAATTCGCGAGGAGCTATTCGCCGAGGTGAACTACCATGCGGCCTACGAGCCGAAGCGCGCCGTGCGCACCCAACGCTGGAAGTACATCCGCAATTTCAGTGATCGGACCAAGCCTGTTTTGCCGAATTGCGACGACGGGTTGAGTAAAGACATTTGGCTGAAGTACGGCTGGAAGAATCGGCCAGTGGATCAGGAGCAGCTTTACGATTTGGTTTTCGATCCGAATGAGAGTCATAATTTGGTGGCGGATTCCGCGCACGGGAAAGTGTTGGCGGACATGCGGGCGCGGCTGGATAAATGGATGCGGGAGACGAATGATCCGGCGTTGAAGGGTGAGGTGAAGGCGCCTGAGGGGGCGGTCATTAATGATGTGGATGGGACGTCGCCGAAGGAGCGGACTCGGCCGGCGTGAAGAATTGGCGGATATTCTGGCGAACAAATTTATTAATTGGGATTGTGCGGACGAGGTACAGGTTTTCCTTTTTCGCCTACTGCGACAACAAAACGGCTTTATCCAACCCTTGCCAAGTGGCGCAGTTTTCGTCCGGAAACTTACCAGTTTTGGAATAAGGTAAGCTGGCCTACATGATTCACGACATAGTCGAGGAGCTAAAGGCCGAGTTGAAGAAATCCGATGGCGGCAGCCTGCACCCAGCGAGTGAGGCCGACCTTGAGAAACGCAAGGGAGTTTGGTTTTCCGGCGGCGCTTATCAACTTTTACCGAGAGAGTGCGCCGGACTCTGTGGATGGCCGCATCGAACTCGACCAGAAACTCTGGTCCGTGCAAAATGCAATCAGAGAAAATAGAGATTATGTCCCTGGCGCCACGTTGTTTCCCCTAGGTTACGTGGTTTTCGCAAGCAACAAGTTTGGGGACGCTTACTGCATTGATACAGTGAGAGTCGACGAATACGGGAAGTATCCAGTGGTTCTCTTTCCACACGATGTCATAGGGGATGCTGCATCGTTGGCGGATGTTGAGCCATACAGGTTGACTGTCGCGACCGACCTTGAAGACTTCCTGAAGCAATTCGCGCGTAGAATGCTCGCTGAACAGCCCAAGTACAACTGAGTCATCTTGGGCTTGAAGTTGTTGTAC
>JANXXI010000079.1 GCA_025350695.1 Acidobacteriota bacterium | reverse complement strand
GTACACACGCTGATTGTTCGGTGCGTACGCATACACTTCATTGCCCGAGGTGACGATGCGGTTTTCCACGTCGAACGTGTTCGTCAGGCCGCTAACGTTCGTCATGTTTCCGTTCGCGTCATACGTGAAGCCGCCGCTGTTAATGCGGTTGGTGTTGCCGTCGACGGTGACGCTCAAGGAAGGGGCTGAGCCGGCAGTGGGCGTCTTGCCGAGCAGGTTGCCAAAGCCGTCGTGCTGGTAGGTGGAGGCCCAGATGGTTGCGCCGCCAACTGTGGCAGTAGCGGAGATCAGGCGCTTCAGCGTGTCGTACTGGTAGGCCACCTTTTCTCCGTTCATGGTGCGGGAGAGGATTTGGCCGTTGTCTGCGGTGGCGGAGAATTCGTAGGCGATGCTGACCGAGGGGGCCTGGATGGCGGTTAGTTCGTTGCGCTCGTTGTAAGTGAAGTTGGTTGTGCCCAGGTCCTTCTGCCAGAAGCTGGTGAGGCGCGTATTGCAGGGGGTAGACAATTGTCTAATTGTACTCCGGCATTCGTTGACCCCAATTTCCCCCTTCCTTCCTCATGCACCTCCACCAGCTGCTCCACCAAAACTAGCATAGTAGGTCGTGCTAGTTCACCCTTCAGTCCAAAATGAAATACCGAAGGGGCCTCGCCAATGGTTACCCACTATCTATCCCCCATTTTGTGTCGGCTCAGATTTGAGCCTCCTAATTATTGACAAATAGATATAAATACCAATTTCCTTTAATGGGCTTATAGACTATGTAGCCACCGGGCACCATATCTTGTGGGGATAATTTGTATCCATCCAGACTTGTTAACGTTCGCCCTTTGGGCGGAGTCGTCGAGTATCTGTAGCCTTTATAGGAATCTCCGTTTGAAATCGAGCCTTGATCCACTCTCAATCCGATTTCCGAATCCCCTCTATTAATCTGAGAAATCCCAAGATTCTGCATTTGTTGTTGGTACCAATCCAACCTTTCTTTCGACAATCCGGCACCCTCAACCTTTGACATCTCAATCGGTTTCTCGAAAAGGTGATTTGCATAACTAAGGCTATCGCTTCTCAACATTCCTAATCTAACATCAGCGTTTACCTGCGCCAAAAGGGCGTTAAACTCGACCTCATGCTTCATAAAATTCCGTTCCAGCTTTGCATCTGAAGTATGCCAATTACACGCCACACATGCACCGAGCACGAGAGGCAAGAATTTGGCAGATCCAAAGGGTCGTTTTGCAGTAAGCATATTGTCGGTCTTCCCCTATCGTTTTACAATTTAGGCTATCGAGTGGAGTCAAGGATCTTTGCACCCTGCCCGCTTCGCGGCCTCGTAATCGTAGCCTTTCTTAATGTCCACTGCATCGGAAACCTGATCGCCGTAGGGATATGCAACAAAAGGAGTCCCAGTACCGCATGCGCCGCCCGAGGCGCAGATCAATATTTGTGCCGCGCCAGCGGCGCTTTGGGTAAACTTGTAACTAAAATTAAAGGATTGTAGCACCGCCCCAAAATTGAAATTGCCAAAAATGCGAGCGTTGCTCTGGTCTGGCTGCGTATCGTATTTTGCTTTATAGTCCCAGTCACCGTTTACTCTAAATTGGGCAATAAAGAAACCCATCAGGACATTGAATGCTGACTCTGAATCAGCCTTGAGCGCTTGATTGTAAAAGTCATGGGCCGCGTTAACATTCGCTTGAAGTTGATTCGGTCCGAGCCCCGGGGGTTGAGGGACAGTTTCAGGGCACTTAGTATTGCTAGAGCCGCCTCCTCCTGCACCTCCGCCGGCCATCACAGGGCCAAAGCCGGCGAAGTAGGTTGTTTGCAACTCGCCTTCAGACCACCCTGTGAGGCTTATAATTCCTGCCCAGCGGTTGCCGCCACCATCTATCCCCCATGCTGTCGGATCAGGATTTTGCTTATTTAACCCGCTAGGATCGAGATAGTTTATCGGATCGCCGCCGACATATCCAGAACGATGCCAACTGCCTGGGTCCGCAGCACCACCACTAGCCTGGTACGGATCACTACTCAAGAAACGTCCACTCGCGCTGGAATAATACCGCTGATCGGCATAATCCAAACCCGTAGCATCCCGCAAGTAAGTGCCAAACTTCTCCGCCGGATTCGCGCTCGCCACCTTCTCCTCGCCATACGGGAAGTAATCCGCAGCCGCGCCGTTGCGCGACACCACGCTGCCCAGCCGATCCGTCACCACAGGCGCGCTGTCCAGGATGATCGGACGCCCGGCGAAGTACACGTTCCCCGTTCCACCCGCAATGACCAACTGGCCGTTTCCATTGTAGAGCAGCTGGTAGGTCGCGATCCGACGCCCTGCCACATCGTGCAGGTAGACCCACTCGTTACCACTCGCGTCCTTCTTGTACACACGCTGATTGTTCGGTGCGTACGCATACACTTCATTGCCCGAGGTGACGATGCGGTTTTCCACGTCGAACGTGTTCGTCAGGCCGCTAACGTTCGTCATGTTTCCGTTCGCGTCATACGTGAAGCCGCCGCTGTT
>JANXXI010000069.1 GCA_025350695.1 Acidobacteriota bacterium | reverse complement strand
CATTTGCTTCGTTGATCTGGTCGAGCGGGGAAAATCGATGCCCGGCGAAATTACCGGAGTACGTCAGCCAGTTGCCGGGCTCCTTCGCTGCGTTCAGTATACGGTCATGAGTCACTTGCCCCAGAAGAGGAAAGGCAGCAGCCAGGCAGAGCAGAGCTCTCATTGTTCACCTCTTAAGCCGGAAAGATAGGCGACCACGTCGTCCAGTTCGTTCGGGCGAAGCCGGGTACGATACGAGGGCATCATGGTGCGTTTTTCGACTTTCAATTCAGTCAGGTCTTTCTTTTCGAACGAGTAGAATTTGTTGGCGGCATCGCGGACCTGGATCGTATAACTATCTTCGTTTAACCGAATGCCCTTAATCTTCTTGCCGCCGCTTGTGGCGAGGTCCACCATACGGTAATCATCCGGAACATTGTCCCCAGGGCTTACAAGTTTAGCCCGCAGATGCGCGGCGCTACGCCGAGCTCCCACGTCGGCCAGTGGCGGCCCAAGTTGTCCGCCTTCGGTCCCCAATGAGTGGCATTGCAGACACCCGCCTTTGCCTCGGACCAAGGTTTTACCATTGGCCTCATCCCCAAGCGCTTTCTCACGCGGCAATTGCCCAAGAGTACGGACATAGGCGGCCACCTGCCAAACCTCTTTTTGCGTCAGGCTGGTACCGGGCATTTCGGTTTCAGCAAGGCCGTAGCGGATCACGCGATAAAGAGATCGATCGTCGGCCGCGCGCTGCAGTTTCGGAACGCCGAGGTTGGCGCCTTTTCCTCCGTCACCCAACGGACCATGACATCCGGCGCACCGCCCGGCGAATAATTTTTTACCGTAAGCAATGTCGGACGCTGCGGAGAGTGGGTTCTTCTCGACGTTTGGTAGATCGGGCATTTGCGGTGCTTGCAGGAAAAATAATGGCAGCCACCAGAGCATGGTCGCACCTCCTCAATGATCGGTTGATTATATCGCAGATACCGATTCACGCCGATTATTTGATAACATACCTTGCATGGCAGATTCTGCTTGGATCCCGAGTATTGCCCCTGCTGTCTCAACACAAACGAGTGCGTCCCGCCACACGGTTCTCGTCCGCGTCACGCACTGGATCACCACACTCTGCTTCTTTGCCTTACTCGTCACCGGAATTGAAATCCTTATCTCTCACCCGCGGTTCTATTGGGGCGAAGTTGGCAACGCATTAACGCCTTCGCTCTTCGACATCCCGATCCCTGCATCGAGGGGTGCTGTAAAGACCGGCTACAGCTTCGTGCTACCGGACCAGAACGGCTGGAGCCGAAGTCTCCATTTTCAAGCGGGCTGGCTGATGGTATTCACCGGCTTCCTTTACGTGGTCTCTGGCCTGTATGCCGGGCATTTCCGGAAAACCTTGCTCCCGGCTAAATCTGATCTTTCAAGACGGGTGCTCTGGCGTGAGATCGGGAATCATCTGCGCTTCAAACCGCCGAGTGCGGCAGAAGCGTGGTCGTATAACATATTGCAACGGCTTACTTACCTGTTGGTGATCTTCGTTTTGTTCCCCTTGATCATCTGGACGGGCTTGGCAATGTCTCCCGCCTTCACCTCCGCGTTTCCCGCCGCCGTCAATGTATTCGGCGGCCAACAATCCGCACGGACCATTCATTTCTTCGTCACCCTGTTTCTCGTACTCTTCCTTCTGGTTCATATCTTGATGGTTTGTCTAGCCGGCTTCAAAAGCCGCATGCGAGCCATGATCACGGGCCGCGTCGATGCACTTAAGGAGCAATCATGAGCAACCCCTCGCGCCGTAAACTCATCACTGCTGGGCTAGCTGCAACAGCCGGCGCGTCCGGTATTGCAGTGGCGGCTAAACTAGCGGACCAGTATGGGTTAATCCCGCCAGATCACGGCGGCATATACGGCCCCGGTCAAACGCTAACCTACGCCGCGCACCGGCTGCTAACTCACAACTCATTGGCTCGCGAATTCCCACGTTCCCAAATTTCGAATCCTGCGTACGTAAACGGCAAGCCCCCCAAAGACGAGGTCTTCACGCGCCTGCAAGCGGGCGGGTTCGCTGATTGGCGGCTCACCGTCGATGGTATGGTCGCTCGCCCCGCATCCTTCTCGGTTAGAGAACTCAAGAGCTACCCCTCAAGCACGCAGATCACTCACTTGGCATGTGAAGAGGGTTGGTCTTTTATTGCGGAGTGGACAGGAGTTCCTCTCTCTCACGTCTTGAACCTGGTGGGGATCCTCCCGCAGGCTAAGTATGTCGTCTTTCTCACGATACAACGCCGTTGGTGGGGCAGCGTCGATATGGAGGATGCATTGCACCCGCAAACGCTCATAACCTATGGGATGAATGGCGGAAATCTTCCTGCGGGTAACGGCGGTCCGCTTCGTCTACGCGTTCCTCGACAACTCGGCTACAAGAGTTTGAAATATATCACCCACATGACGGTCACCGATAGCGTGAAAGGCTTCGGTAAAGGGCTAGGCGCCTCGTCGCCGGAAGGTGGTTATGCATGGTATGCGGGAATCTGAAATAGGTTGCGGCCAAAGACTGGCTCGGGCGGCTTTCGCAGATTCCACTGTCCGAGTCCAAACATGTTGCCGCCTGTTTGGTTTGGAGACACCATGCAGGTACGCCTGTTCAGGTTCTGAACTACGCAGAAGGGGCCCGGCTTTCACCGGGCCCCTTTTTCAACCTCGTCCTAGATCATTAGCGCCTGTAGCCATAGTCGGGCGGATATGCAGGAGGCGCGCTCACCGGGGGATACCCTCCGCGGTAATCACCACGATACTCCCTGTCATCGCCAAACAACCGGGCTCTGTCGCGGGCAATGTGCGCCATTAATTCCCGATATGCATGCTCATCCCGTTCCAGTTCACGAGCGTCCCTCGAAGCCTCAAACCTGCGACCTTCCCACAGGTGATGGCGGATTCGTTCCCGATCTCTGGCAATCTCGAACCGCAACGCTTCGGCCTTCGCCTCATCGCGCCGCAGGTCTTCCTTCTGCCGCCAGAACCG
Organism: Acidobacteriota bacterium; assembly: GCA_025350695.1. GTDB lineage: Bacteria > Acidobacteriota > Terriglobia > Bryobacterales > Bryobacteraceae > JANXSF01. The sequence continues at coordinate 50,547 of JANXXI010000069.1, read as the reverse complement.
GTCTCGGCTGCGGTCTTGATCATAGTTACCAATCCGGACATCAACCCGATAGTCGTGTCCGAAGAATCCATCGGCAGCCAGGAGAGAGCCTCCACCCAGCGCTACCGCAAGAGCATTGATTGCAATCATCTTGGTGTATTTCATTGTCGTTCTCCTCTTTCTGCTGAAGGCTTTTTTACTTCATTCGCCCTCTGCTCAGATAGACTCTCCCGGCAGCAAAAAAGGTTCACTAGAAATAGTAATAAATCATTATGGCTGATTTCAGCCGATGCGGTGGTGCAATTCACGCTCGTTTGAATTGTCAGGTGATGGCGTCTTCGGCATCGCCACAGGCCCAACGCTATCCCCGTAGCTGCCATGTTGTGCCGGACTAATCATCCGATAGAGCTATAGTCATTCCTATCCAAGCAAGGCTCAAATACTAGTAGACAAAATACTACTTCGCAAAAAACTCCGCAACTGCCGCCCGCACCTTGTCAATCTGCTCCTCCGTATGCGCCGTGGAAACAAATCCAGCCTCAAACTGAGAAGGAGCCATATAGATCCCGCGCTCAAGCATATGGTGAAAGTACTTCGCAAACCGCTGCGTATCGGCACCCTTCGCGGAATCCCAACTAGTCACCGGCCCGTCAACAAAGAAAGTTGTGAACATTGACCCAACCCGGTTCACCGTCACACCCGCCGGAGGATTGGCGGTCAATCGCGCCGCCAGAGTCTCTAGCCTTCCATACACTGCCCCTTTATGAGCTCGCAGATAACGCAGCATCGCAGTACCGGCGCTAACCGCCACCGGATTTCCGGAAAGTGTCCCAGCCTGATAAACCTTACCAATGGGAGCCACCGACGACATCACATCCGCCCGGCCGCCATAGGCGCCAATCGGCAATCCTCCGCCGATGATCTTGCCAAACGTGCTCAAGTCCGGCTTAATGTTGAACAGTTGCTGAGCGCCGCCATGGGCCACGCGGAAACCGGTCATTACTTCATCGAAAATTAGCAGCGCTCCATGCTTGACCGTAATCGCCCGCAGCATTTCAAGCCACCCGGCTGCCGGGAGCACGCAACCCATATTCCCCACAACAGGCTCCAGAATGATGGAAGCGATCTCCGACCCGTGCTCAGCAAACGCCGTCTCCACGGCCTCAAACGAATTGTAAGGAAGCGACAAAGTCGTGTCCGCAAACGCCTTCGGGACACCAGCGGAATCGGGGGTCCCCAAAGTGGCCAGTCCGCTCCCGGCCTTCACCAATAAAGAGTCTACGTGACCGTGATAGCAACCCTCAAACTTAATCGTCAGGTCGCGACCGGTAAATCCGCGGGCCACGCGAATAGCCGACATCGTAGCCTCAGTGCCTGAGTTCACAAGGCGCATCATCTCCATTGATGGCACAGCCGCTTGAATCTCTTCGGCCAAAAAGATTTCACGCTCCGTGGGCGCACCGAAACTCGTCCCCGATTCCAGAGCCTCAGTCACCGCCGCAATTACCTCAGGCGGCCGATGCCCTAACAACATCGGGCCCCACGACCCCACGAAATCAATGTATTCATTCCCGTCCACGTCATATAGCGAGGACCCATTGGCACGCGCAATGAACGGCGGAGTTCCGCCAACGCTACGAAACGCACGGACCGGAGAATTCACGCCGCCAGGAATTAACTTCGAGGCGCGAGCAAGGAGTATTTTAGATTTTTCAAGGTTCATGTTCTAACTGATTCCGCCGAGGGCCGCCCCAGTAGATAATTCGTCGCGATTTCCCCAAGTGAGCTGTTGATGTTAGCCAGCAACTTCCTGCGGAAATCAAAATAAGTGATCGTACCGGCAAACACTTCCTGCATCGTGGCTGAAAAGGTCGGGCTGCGCCGCAGGAACTGCACCATGCGCGCATGATTTGCCCCGAACAGAAAGCTGCCAAGATAAACGCGTTTAGCAATCGTGGCGGCAAACGCCAAGTCATCGGTAAAGTCGACACGCAACGTTTCGGCATAAAGTTGCGGATGCTTGTCCGGCGCGTTCAGGTCACTTCCAATCAATTGACCAGCCAAATCGCCAGAGCGAATGGCATAGTAGATGCCTTCACCAGTGATCGGATCCACGAACCCGGCGGCGTCACCCACCGCCATCCACCGGTCCCCGGCAACGCGATTGTTTCGCCAGGAATCATGGTCAAGCGATGGCAGCATGTGCCCGTAAAAAGTGGCGTCTTTTGAGGGAATATCATGCAGGCGCATGTATTCTTCCAGGCGGGTCCGTAAAGCCTGAGCCGATACACCCTTTCCGCAAATGCCTACCGACAAATGACCCGGTCTTGGAAATACCCAAATGTAGCCTTCAAAACTCTCGAAAAATTGAATGTCGATGTCACGCCGTTCGGAGGGAACGTAATAGCCTAGCGCCGTCATCGTATCCATGGGTTTGAACGCTGTCCCCATGCCCGGTAGATTGTTCCTGGCTCCCGTGGCGGCCACAACATAATCCGCCGCAAGCAAACCGCGTTTGGTTCGAATGGTCCAGCCCGCTTCCTGCCGTTCGATCCCGGTGATGCGTTCCTGTTCAATCTGCGCACCGGCCTTCTCGGCCCTTTCCAGCATCAGACCATTTAAAGCTTTTCGTGAATAAATCAAGATAGGTTGATTCAGATTCACGCGCACTCCGCCTACTTTCGGCGAATGCAGCCATGTATTGGATACTTCTTGCTTGGGAACGGCGTTGTCACGCAGAAAGGGATACTGCGAATAAGCCTTGTAAGTGATCCCACCGCCACAAGGTTTTTCCCAAGCCAGTTTTTCATCAAATAGAGAAACGGAAAGTCCCGATTCGGCCAACCTTGCAGCAGCCATTGATCCAGCCGGTCCGCCACCGATGACAACGACCCGCTTCATGAACGGAGGCCCCCCTGGTCTGACGCTCCAACCATTGAACGCTGCTTCATGAATGAGCCATCTAGTTTTTCGGATGTACCGGCTGATTCGGTAGAGGAGGATGCCCAGGCGGCATAGCAGCCCCGCCTTCAATTGCAGGAGCGCCGCCTTGCGGCATGGAGCCGCCATGAGGATCGCCTTGCACTGCTGCGGGCTTCGGCTTTACTGTCCATTTGCCGCCCTTCAATTCCAGCTCGTAGTTCATGTCCAGGCCGCCCTCTTTAGACCCTTTGGGCCGGAAACTTACAGCCGCGTCGGCTCCGTCCGCGCGAAAGCTAACGTTCTTTACGTCAATGTCCATCGCCGACAGCATGTTATCGGTCCGTTTAGACAGATGCTCAATGATGGCTTGCTTAACGGCTTCAGGGTTTTGATTGGATTTCTGGCAGCCGGACAAGGCTATGACGCCAGCAAAGGTAAGGGCAAGAATAATTCGGGACACTTCTGAATTCTAGCAAAGGGAGCGCAAGACTATCCCGCGCTCCCTCACTTATTTACTAAACGTTTTTACGAAACGTTTTACTAAACGTTGACCCAGCCACGCTTCTTCGAGCTCTCCAACACCTTTTCAAGCAAAATCATCCCACGAAGGCCGTCGGCAAACGTAGGATATTCCACCGGCGCCTTCGGATTCGCCACGTGGGCGTAAAACCTCTTGTAGAGCTGCTTATGGCTATCGTCGTACCCCTCACTGTGGCCCCCTGGCAAATCGGCAAATCCGGCGGCCGCACCTTTCAGCAACGATGGATCTTTCACCAGAACCATATTGGGTTCGTTCCGCCGGCCGATCCACAACTCGTCGGGTTTCTCCTGATTCCATTGCACGCCCATCTTCGTCCCGTAAATCTCGAACGTAAACCGATTCTTGTTCCCCGCCGCGACTTGGCTAACCGTAAAACAGCCCTTCGCCGAATCACCCAATTGCAGCAGCACGGCGCCATAGTCGTCGGTCGTAATTGGAACTTCTTCGTAATCCGATGATTTCAACTTCTTGCCGGCAAAGGTTTGTATGGCCATCTTCGGCTTCTTCCGGGTCTTGTGGAACGTCGCCAAATCCGCGCACACCGAGGTGATGGGCAGCCCAGTCAAGTGTTGCACCATATCCATCCAATGAGAGCCAATATCGCCCATCGCCCGCAAAGCCCCGTTTGCTTTTGACTCGATGCGCCAGTTGTAGTCGGTGTCGTAAAGCAACCAGTCTTGGGAGTATGTTCCCTGGGTATGAAGGATCGCTCCCAACTCGCCGGCCAGAATCATCTGCCGCACATGTTGAACAACTGGGTAGTAGCGCAAATTATGGCAAACCGCGTTGGGCAGTTTCTTCTTTTCCGCCAACTTCACCATCTCCTTGGCTTCGGCCGCGCTCATGGTTAACGGCTTCTCGCACAGCACAGCCTTCCCAGCTTTCATAGCCGCCATTGACATCGAGTAGTGCAGCGCATTTGGAGTCAGAATGTGAACAGCGTCCAAATTCGGATCGTCCAGCAATGTCCTGTAATCTCCGGTCGATTTGGCGATTCCAATCGAGTCGGCAAACTTCTTGGCGGAAGCATCCGAGCTCCCCGCCACGGCAACCACTTCCACGTTCCCCAACCGGCGGACTCCCTCTGTATGGACTCGGCCCATGAATCCGGTGCCAATAATGGCGGTATTCAATTTGCGCATATCAACGGCAGTTTCCTTTCTAGTATTTCTTTCACGAACAGCAATTCTCTACCTCAAGACAATGTAACTCAAATGCTGGTAGACTGTAATCTCTTCAACGAAGAATTATGAGGGTGCGCCTTTTCCTCGGTCATGGATCTAAGATCCGCAAAGCACGGGGCAAGAACAAAAAACTCGCGCTGATCGCGGCTGCATTCCTCACGCCGGGCGCTCTGCTTGCCTTCGTTCTGGCCTGTTGGCGCCTTGCAGCCGACCTTAGCATTGCCCAAGGCTTCGCCATCGCGAGCGGTATTTTTTCCCACTGGCAGGTCTGGTTGTTTCTGGCAATCGCCATTGAAGCCGCCGCTTTTGCCTTGAACCGTTATGGTGGTTCTGAATCTACTGAATCTCCCGCTGAAGAATAATTTCTGTTCAACTCGAAACGCGAACGAACCAAACAGCATCACATAGGGTAGGAGTTTGCATCGTGCCCTTACCGTTCGAGGATCCAAAGATTAGACAAGAGGAGATAGAGTGGGTCGGTAGTTTTCTACTGACATCCTTCGCCGTGGTTTCTGGTTCCTTGGCAATTTGGCGCTTGGGTTCCGATCTTGGATTGGCCGGTGAGTTTCCCGTGCCCGCCGGGCCATTCGCCCATTGGCAAACCTGGGGATTGATCTCCGCCCTGTCGGAAATCTCCGCCTACCAGTTGCGGCATCGGACGCGCTAGTGGATTTGATCGTTCCTAGGTATTCCGGTAGCTTTCGAGCTATGCTGAAATAGTTTTATGGCATTTGCTGATAGGCCCTACGCCCCCAGCGGCAGCGCTCAATTCAATTTTCCGGTGGCGGTAAAGTGGTTGCTAATCTCCAACACCGCCGTGTTCGTAATCTTCTATTTGGCCAACGCCTTTGGATTTGGTTGGCTTTTTGAGCCTTTTAAATTAGTACCAGCGAAGGTGTTAGAGCTTCAACTGTGGCAGCTTGTCACTTATTTATTTCTGCATCTTAATTTTCAACACATCATATACAACATGCTCTCGCTCTGGTTCTTCGGCGCTGATTTGGAGTATGCGTGGGGAACCCACAAATTTCTCAAATACTATTTCTTTTGCGGAGTCGGAGCCGGCATCACGGTGGTGCTGGCGAATTATCTACTTCCTGGGGGACGTCCCTATACCCCCACTATCGGCGCGAGCGGGGCAATTTTTGGGCTGATTCTTGCCTTCGTTCTAATGGATCCGGAGCGCATCGTCAACTTCAATTTCCTGTTTCCCATTAAGGCAAAGTACATGGGGTTAATCATTGGCGGAGTCACCTTCTTGTTAACGATCACCGATACCGGGGGGGGCATCAGTCACTTCGCGCACCTTGGTGGGGCACTTTGGGGGTTTATCTTTTTAAAAAGCCAACTGGGGAAACCGGCATCTCGATTCGGCCGCCGCGAACCTGGGCTCCTAGAAAAAGCGCAACAGAGCTACAAGCAATGGAAATTGGATAGGGCCCGGAAAAAGTTCCAAGTTTACATGAACAAGAATCGTAAAAATTAGCGTTCCCCTGTTTACATTCGCAAAGTGTCCGGCGTCTTTCAAATTGCTATAGTTTTAACCATAGGGAATATAATGAAACCGTTTTCCAGAATTCTACTCGCCCTGTCCTTAGCCTCTTTTGGCTTCGGCCTTCTTTCCGCTCAGCAGGGACCGAAGACTGAATCTTCCACCACCGTCTCGCGCCCAAAGAAGAAGTCCGGTAGCGGCGAAGCAGTGCCGGAACCGGAAACCGAGAAGATCCCGTCGAAGTACCGCAACAAAGGCGGCGTGATCCCGGATGGAACCCCTACCTTCCGTAGCGATGTTTCCACCGTCACGGTGGATGTTTCGGTGCTCGACAAGAACGGCCATTTCATCCCCAACATTCCTCGAGCCAGTTTCCGCATTGTGGAAGACGGCGTGCCGCAGCAAGTTTCTAATTTCGGAATGGGCGAAGCTCCCATGACTGTTGCGATGGTCATCGAGTTCAGCAACCTGTTCCAATCCTATTGGAGCCAAGGTTGGTATGAGACGCTTACCTATACCTACGCGTTTCTCTCAACGCTGAAACCGGAGGATTTCGTGGCGGTTGTAGCTTACGATCTACGGCCAGAAATCCTGAGCGATTTTTCCACGGACAAGCGCAAAGCACAGGAAGCCATGCAACGGCTGCGCATTGCGGCATTTAGGGAATCCAACTTGTATGACGCGCTAACCGACACGGCTGACCGTATGTCCGAAATTGAAGGGCGTCGCGCCATAGTGCTGTTCGCCAGCGGAATCGACACCTTTAGCAAAATCACGTTCGACCAAACCCGCAAGAAGCTGCAACTAGCGGGCGTACCGATATACGCAATCAGTATCCTTCAAATGGCCAGGGAAATGGCCGATGCTCGTGGTGGAATGGGCGCAATTCAGCGTTTGGATTTCCTTCAGGCTGACAATCAGCTGAAGACGTTCGCCAAAGAAACTGGAGGCCAGGCTTTTTTCCCTCGGTTCGTGGGCGAGATGGGCAATGTATTTCAAGGCATACATGAATCATTGCGCAATCAGTATTCGTTGGGTTATCAATCCACCAATCAGGCTAAAGACGGCAAATTTCGCAAGCTGAAAGTTGAACTGATTAACCCTGGAACCAACGAGCCGTTGAAAATTGTCGACGAGAAGAACAAGCCAATGAAGTACTCTGTTATCTCTAAGCAAGGCTACACGGCTCCTCGCGAAGTGGAGTAACCAACTCGCCGGGCGCGAAACCGCTTGGTACAATCAGTACGCGATCAAAGTCAAGCCGTTTTTTCCATGCATTTTCTTCCGCATAGAAACACGTTGACATGTACGCAGTACCTTTGTTACCTTCGACTGTTCCCGATGCGATCTTCCTCCTTAGCCTCACCGAAAAAACAAAGCATCCTAATGGTGGATGACAACAAGAACGGACTTACGGCGCGCAAGGCTGTTCTCACCGAATTGGGGTTTGAAATCACGACGGCGACATCTCCTAGCGCGGCACTAGAGAAGTATCCGGAGATGAACTTTGATCTGGTGATTACCGATCACCGCCTACCCAAAATCGACGGAGTGGCGTTCATCGCCGCCGTCAGACTTCTCAAACCAGAAGTAACTGTGATTCTTCTATCAGGCTACGTAGAAGGTATGGGGCTTACCGAAAACAGCACGGGCGCGGATGTGGTCATTCAAAAGAACGCAAACGAGATTCCACACTTGACGCGCTCGGTGAACCGTCTATTGCGTCGTACAATGAAAAAACCGCCTTCCGCTCATAGTAAAGTGCGCGCGAAAGCGGCCGGCGCAAGTTCCTAGGTGTTTCGGAGCTCTCTTCTTTTACTAGCTTTGATGTCGCTCTGCCACGGCGCTGACAACAAGCCGAAGCAGAAGCCCCGCTCGACGCCAACCAAACCCACAGTGCGGGCCGACAACCGCGATGCCAGCGCCAGGGAAATCCTAGCCCACCTAACTCTTCGTCAAAAAATTGCCCAATTGATCATTGTGGCCGCCAATGGTGAAGTGCCTGCCAGGCGTTCGGCTGAGGCAATCCGGTTAAACCACGCCGTCGCTCAGCTGGATGTAGGCGGATTGATCGTAATCAACGGAGTGGACCGAAGCGGAGTCCGAAACGCACAGCCATATGAATTGATGACGTTGTTGAACGGCTTGCAAAAGCAATCCAAATTGCCTCTTATCGTTGGAAGCGACATGGAACGTGGCGCCTCGATGCGTGTGGCGAAAACGACGAAGTATCCGCACAACATGGCATTTAACGCCGCAGGCGACTTAGGAGCTACCAAGCAGCTTGGAGCAGCAACGGCCCGTGAAGCAAGGACCCTCGGTGTCCATTGGATTTTCGCCCCAGTAGCCGATGTCAACAACAACCCCGACAATCCGGTGATCAGTATCCGGTCATTCGGACAACGCGCTGATGAGGTCTCGGCCCACGTTCAGGCGTACATTGAAGGAGCTCACTCCGATCCCAACTATCCGGTTCTTGTCTGCGCGAAGCATTTCCCGGGTCACGGCGATACTGCCCTGGACAGCCATTTGGGCCTTGCCAAGATTGAGGCCAGCCGGGAACGAATTGACGCCGTTGAGATGGCTCCTTTTCGGGCGGCGATTCTAAGCAAGGTGGACTCCATCATGACGGCCCACATTGCCGTCCCGGCGATTGAACCCGCGGAGATCCCCGCAACCATTTCTTCAAAGGTCATCACCAAGCTACTTCGTGAGGAACTGAACTTCAAGGGGTTGATCACCACCGACGCCATGGACATGCAAGGCCTTGCGCGGATGTTCCCGCCCGGTGAGGCAGCTGTCCGGGCGCTTGAGGCCGGCGTGGATATTCTTTTGATGCCCAAGAATCCCGACGCCGTCATTGCCGCAATCGAAAAAGCCGTACTTTCCAAGCGGCTTTCGGTGAGACGCATCGAGACCAGTGTGGAAAGACTGTTGAATGCCAAGATCCAACTGGGATTGTTCAAGAACCGTTTAGTTGATCCCGTTGCGGCCAGCGGCGTATTGGATCAGCCGGAAGACGCCCAATTAGCGCAATCGGTGGCAAATCGCGCAGTGGCTATGTTCAAGAACGTTGGGAACCTCGTGCCGATCCGAGACACAAAAGGCGCCTGCTTCACGGTCCTGATTGAGCGGCGCACCAGTCAGCAAGGAATGCAGTTCATGGAGGAGATGAGCAAGCTTGCCCCCAATGCCTCACAAACCCTATTGGACCCGACCATGCTACAGGGAGCGCTCGACGAAACGCTTGAAAAATCCCGCAATTGCCAAGCGATAGTCGTCGCCGCGTTTGTGACTCTACCGTCCTTTCAAGGCGACCCACCCTTGCCCGGCAATTTCACCGCCCTGGTGCAAGGCTTCATAAAAACCGGCCGGCCGGTTGTTCTGATTTCGCTCGGAAATCCATATCTTCTGCGCAGTTTTCCTGATGTCGCCGCGTACCTAACCACCTATTCGCCGACCGTGCCAAGTGAGACGGCTGCGGCGCGCGCGGTGACCGGAGAAATCCCCATCACCGGGCGCATGGTAATTTCCCTAAAATAAGATCTTTGGTTCGATTACCTGGCTTGGTCACGGCACGTTTTCTTTGCGTTTAGATTCGGGAGAAGTTTATGTCATCGATCGGTGGATCGAGGGAATCCGAAGTCTCCGAAAGACTATACCTTCAATCGCGTGGACGGAATCCTTGTGACCCACGACGTTTCGATCACATCAGTGGAGTAGCTGAATTGGCGGCCAAATTCTCGCCAAGGATTCGTGGCTGATTGGCAACACGCGGTTGACGGAACTTTGGACTCTGGAACCTGGTGTTGTCACCGTCGAATGGTGAATTTGGTCAACGAGCCGCTGAGGCTAGGGCTTGCTCTAACTGATTCAACTCGGCGAGTTCTTGCGGAGTATGCGCAACCTTTCGGATCTCAGCTATTGCGCTTCTTGCTTGATCAAGATTGCCCAGCTTAAGGGAGCAAGCGGCAATCCCGTGCTGATAGCGGACCGCCATATTTGACGGCGGCTTTTCGATCTTTCTTAATTCACTTAAAGCCTGGGCGCAATCTCCCATTTGAAACAAAACTGAGCCAATGCGGAGCCGTTGTTCATGGTCGTCCGGCTCAATCTCCAATTGACGCTTTGCAGCCGAAAGAAACATCGAGTTGTTGCCTGAATTCAAGAGAAGCAGCGAGTAATCCTTGAGGATTCTTGGGTTGCGATATTGCATAGCGATGGCTCGCGCCATTCCATCCATCCCCTTTTCGGTTTGACCGCTGGAAGCCCACAAATAAGCTAACGCACCAACCGGTTCGGGACGCGCAGGGTATTCCTTGATCAGCGCTTCAAGCTCTTCGACCGCCTTTCCGGAATCCTTCGTTTGTAGTAGGGTCGCCAGCGACAGCTTTGCCGTAAATTCAGCATCCGGCAGACGGACTGGGGAAGGCATCTCCTTTTTAAGCTTGATTGGGACCAAAACTAGGCGCAGGCGCCCACGTCCGAGATAGGACATTAGATGAGCTTCAACATCACTTGGCGACTTCGAGTATGCCTTCTCCAAAGCTTCTTCGGCGGAATAACCTGAAACGATTAGATTGAAGAATTTTTCAAAGCCCGGGCGGAAATCGTCACTCAGGCGGAGCATATGAGTCAGCGCCCAGGACTCGCTATAAAACATGCCTATTCGATTGCCTTCGTTGTACAGGGGCGAGTTGCGAGTGGCGGAAAGAATTGTCCCCAGCGGTAGAATCGCTCCCGTCAGCAAGCCTTGGGTTCTGCCTGGCGGAGCGGCTCCGATTTGAGTTTGATTCCCGGCGGCTTTCAAGGTGGAGAACAAATCGGCAAAGCCCTCCTCAAGCCAAAGAGGCAAGGTTACTCGAGAGCGACGGATGAGCAAATGGACGTATTCGTGAAGCGCGACGGTATACAAACCCTTGGAGGCACCCGCCATTACAATGTAATCGGCATCTGGAGCAGTGATGAAGTACGCGGCGGCTGCGGAGTTGGCACGGTATGGCGCGTACTGTTTGTCGTCGGCGAATAAAATTATTCGAATCGGGATCGGACTTGAAGACGCCGTTTGGTTGAGCTGTTGAAAGAAATCGGAGACCTGCTCAAAATGCTGTAAGGTTTCGCGGCCCTGTGCCTCGCCTGCCGTGGTGATCAATTCAAAGCTATTTGATTTAAGACGGAGCCATTCCGCTGCGTCGAGGATGCTACAAAACAGCAAGAGCATCAGCAGACGCATGGCGCTTCCTGTCAAAACGTCCCCTAATGATGCTCCGCCGCCGGGGCGCTGTGTCCGGCCGGTGGCGAGGCTTTCACTTTCTTCTTCGCTTCCTCGCGATCCTGTTCCTCGACCCAGGTTAATTTGCCAGTGGAAACTTTTTCACGGGAATCAACATCGAGCATGCAAAAGCCAAGAAATATGCTGAGAAAAACCATCGATCCGCAAAAAATGACAGCGTTCACGGGCTTGTCGTCTTTTAGATGCATGAAAATAAGCGCGACAAGGGAGGCCTTAACCGTAGCAATGAACATCGCTACAACAACGTTGGCCGAACCGAAATCAAAGTAAGAAGCCGCAACTGTTATGCCGGTGAGAACCAGGAGAGTTAGCAGCGTGCCTGCGTAGAGTTTTGTGTGGTCGTGATGGCTTGCGTGTGAACTCATTTTCGATCTCCTAGCTAATCAGATAAAGCAGTGGGAACAAATAAATCCAGATCAAATCTACCAAATGCCAATAGAGGCCAATCAGATCGACCGGGGTGTAGTATGCGCTCGTGAAATCGCCCGCATAAGAACGTTTCAGGACCCAAAGCAGTACAGCGATTCCGCCTAGAATGTGAAAGCCGTGGAGCCCGGTCATCATGAAGTAGAAACTGAAGAAATGAAACTCTCCCGGAACTTGGGGGCCCTGATAGCTGTAGAAAGCTTTGAAGGGCAGTAGGCCCTCATGATACTTGTGGCTGTACTCAAAATACTTGACGACCAGGAAGATGCAGGCGCAGATGATCGTTACCCAGAGGTTACCAATCAATTGTTTGCGGCGGTTTAATTTCGCCGCCTGAACAGCCATTACCATCGTGAAGGATGAGACCAGAAGCACCACCGTGTTCAGAGCACCCAATTCGCGCTGTAAGTGATGATGGGCCGATTTCCAAGCTTCCGGAAACTTGGCGTGCGACAATCCGTAGCCGACAAACAAGCCACCAAAGAGCAGGACTTCCGTGACGAGAAAAAGCCACATCCCAATTTTGGACGCCTCATTTTGCTGCTGGGCTGTTGCGAAATGATGCTGCTGGAACGGACTGAGCTCGGCAGCGTGGCCGTGACCGTGTTCAATATTTTCGGCGACGCTCATTTACGCCTCCCCCTGAGGAATATTTCTATAGTCGTATGGCGCATGTTTAAGCACAGGCACATCGTGGAAATTGTGGGTGATCGGCGGTGACTGTGTTTGCCATTCTAGAGTCGTTCCGCCCCAGGGATCCATAGGGGCATTTTTCGGCCCCCGCAGAGAAGCCAGCAGGTATCCGGCCATGAGGAAGAACCCAGCCCCAAGAATCCAGGAACCAAACGTGGAGTACATATGGAGTTGCTGGAATTGATCTAAATAGTTGTAGTAACGGCGAGGCATGCCCCGGCTGCCCAATACAAATTGAGTAAGGAACGTGGTATTGAAGCCGACGAAGATTAGCGCGCAGCTGATAGCCGCCAACCTTTCGTTGTACATACGTCCGAACATCTTGGGCCACCAGTAATGCAGGCCGGCCAGGAATGCGATGACGGTACCGCCCATCATCACGTAGTGGAAATGGGCGACAACAAAGTAAGTGTCGTGCAGGTGGATGTCGATCGATAACGATCCGAGGAATAGACCAGTGAGCCCACCGATAGTGAAAAGCAAGAGGAAACTGATGGCGAAAAGCATCGGAGCCTTAAGCGTGATCCGGCCTTTATACATGGTCGCAACCCAGTTAAAGACCTTGATGCCCGAAGGAATACCGACCAGAAAAGTGAGGAAGGAAAACACAGCGTTGATCAATTGCGACTGACCGCTGGTGAACATGTGATGTCCCCAAACGATGAAGCTGACCAAAGCGATCGCTACCGAGCTAAATGCGATTCCGCGATAACCGAAAATGGTCCGGTGTGAGAAGGTAGGGATGACTTCCGAGATAATTGCCATGCCAGGCAAAATCATAATGTAAACAGCCGGGTGAGAATAGAACCAGAAGAAATGTTGGAACAGAACCGGATCGCCGCCGATGCGAGGATCAAAGATCCCTATGCCGAAGGCGCGTTCGAGCCCCAACAAAACCATGGTTATGCCAATTACCGGAGTCGCCAAAACCTGGATGACTGAAGTGGAATAAATCCCCCACACGAATAGCGGCATTTCAAACCATCCCATACCGGGCGCACGGAGTTTATGGATCGTTGCGATAAAGTTGATGCCCGTGAAAATGGAAGAGAAACCAAGTGTGAACACGCCCATGGCGGTTAGAGTTACGGCGCCATTAGTGGAAGTTGAATACGGAGTGTAGAAAGTCCAACCAGTGTCGACGCCGCCGCTAATGATAGCTCCGATCATCATCGTGGCTCCCAGACAATAGATATAGAAGCTAGCGAGGTTTAGTTTGGGGAAGGCAACGTCTTTTGCCCCCAGCATTAAAGGAAGTACGAAATTCCCAAGAGCGGCGGGAATCGATGGAATGATGAATAGAAAAACCATCACCGCACCGTGCAAAGTAAAGACACGGTTGTAGGTCTCAGCATCCATGATGGTGCGGCCCGGATAGAGCAGTTCCAAACGTATAGCCAGTGCCAGCATTCCGCCGACAAAGAACGACAGTATGATGAAAAACAGGTACATCACACCGATACGTTTGTGATCAACGGTGTAAAGCCAGTCCCGGATGCCGCGTCCGTCGCTCAGATAGTCGACTTCGCGGTGGTCCGATGCGGCATGAATTTGATGATGTAGTACGTCTGCCATAAGACTCCTTTACTTCTGGCCCTTTATAAATGCGATGATACCGTTAATTTCAACCGGTCGAAGCGATCCTTGGAAAGTCGGCATGACGGGTTCGAAGCCTTTGACGACCTTCGCTTGAGGCTCCAATACGGACTGCCGGATGTAATTCTCGTCTACCACGCCGCTGGTGCCGTCCGCGAACTGTTCAGTCTTGCCCCATATGCCTTTGAAAGAAGGACCGTCGCCTTTGGTCCCGTCAAGGGAGTGGCAACTCTGACAACCGCGGGTTTTATAAATGGTTTCTCCAATGAGCTTGGGATCCATTGTTTTATACTCTGGCGGTCCCTCACGCTTGAAGACTTCATATTCGGCGTCATCCATCACCTTCAGCATAGCCAACATTCCGGAATGGTCCTTGCCGCAGTATTCGGCGCAAAATATTTGGAATTCGCCTTTTACGGTTGGAGTAAAGGTCATATAAACATAACGGCCCGGAATCACGTCTTGCTTGATCCGCATAGCGGGGATGTAGAAGGCGTGAAGCACGTCCTCACTGTCCATAATCAACTTGATTGGTCTGTTGAGAGGCACGTAGAGCGTACCGCCGCCGGCCATGCCGTCAGGATACTCGAATGTCCAATTCCATTTGCGGCCTCGAACATAAATCTCCATCGCATCGTTAGGAACGGTAAAGGCAGCCAGATAGGTGTTAAAGCCCCAGAAAAACAGGACGAAGCAGAGAAGCGAAGGAACTACCGTCCACAGCATTTCCAGGAAAAAATTGTCGGTGATGTGCGCGGAGCGGCGAGTCTCGCCCGGCTTCAACCGGTACTTAATCGGAAAATAGACAGCCAAACCACCTACGATGATGAAGAAAAATAGACTGAGATAGAAAACGAAGAAATAAAAAGTATCAATATCCCTAGCGTGTTCACTGCCCACTATCGGTAAAGTTGACCGGAGCCATTCGTTCATTGTGCCATCCTCAATTTTTCGTTCTCGGACTTAAACAGACGCCAAAGAATCAAACCCAAAATCACGACACCAAGAGCGCCTCCACCGCGCATTAGATTGGTGGCGAAAAAGACGTACGATCTTGCATTCGGATCGTAGTGGAAACAGTAAAGTAAGAGCTTCTCAAAGGAAATTCCGGTTCTCGATTGGCTAGCCTCAGTGAGAGCCAGCTTCAAGTCGCGGCTCTTGTATCTGACCCCGTAAAGGTAGCGCGAGATGACACCTTCTGGGGTGAGAACAATCATCGCCGCAGCGTGTGCATACTGTTCTTTTGTGCCGTCCCACTTGTATTTGAATCCTGCCTGATCGGCCAACATTTTTGCGTGGCCCGCATAATCGGAAAAGAATCGCCATCCGGTGGCTGATTTCTCGTAGTTCGTCAAATAGGACTGCTGTTTCTTTAGAGCCAATTGCCAATCGTCGCGCGGGTCGATGCTGATGGTTATTACGTCGAACTCATTTCCGATGGTCCATGAGAGCTCTCGAAAAGACTGGGAGGCGCCGTTAAGGACCATCGAACACAGCATAGGGCAAGTGTAATACGCGAAGACCAGAACCACCGGCCGTCCCTGCTTGCTAAAGAATGGCCGCAAGGACGTGTTATGGCCATCCGCGCCCATAAAAGTGAGATCCAAATCCAGTTGGGTACCCAGTTTCTCATCAATACCCACTCCAACAAGTTCTTGGGGAACTACCGAGGGATCCGTGGGTCCGCTCGCCAGCACAAGACCTGCAAAAAGCAACGCAACTGAGATCTTTGAGATCAATGCTTTTCCTTCGCCGGCATTTCCTTGGGCGGTGCGGGAGTTGGTGAGGCTGCCGGAGTTGGCCCAGCCGCCGGAGTTCCCGCCGGGGCGGCCCCGGCAGCAGCGGGGGCGTCGTCAGCCTTCGGTGGTGGAACAACCTTCGCGGCAATCGGATATCTCTCTTTGCCTTCGGAAGATTCCGTCACCACTAAATCTATGGCTCGTGCGATTGGTAACCTCACGATTGCCTTGTCCTTTTCCACATAACCGTAGTTGTTGAGTGCTTGATCTTCCTGCGCGCGGATAACCTTGAGCTCCACAGATGGCGGGGCGAGCTGTTTTTCGTAAAGCGCTTTATCTCTATACCAAGTGTAGTAGGAGTTGACTCCATTTATGGTGAGAATAATAAAAACGGCACTGACCAGCGCACCCACGAGAATCAGACCGCTCCGTGGTTCGGAGTCATCAAACTGAGTGCCGGGCGGAACATGCTTCAGATGATCGTGCTCTGCAAATTTCTTAGACATTGTGGAACCTCAAAGACTTGGCTAAACGCGGATCGCCTTCGGGAACAATTGGCGCATCCTTCAAACGCTGCCAGAAAAAGAAGCCGAAAGTCCCAACGACGGCAACGACGGAAGCCAAATCCAACCAATGAAACTGGATTCCACTTTTGAAATAGTTAGGCATGATCATCCAATAGACATCTAAATAGTGAACGATCAATACATAAGCGGCGACGAATCCAAGGACTGACAAGTTCCGCTTGATTGGCCGGGCTATCAACAGGAAGAATGGAAAGATGAAATGAATCAGAGGAAGAGCTTTGGTTAAGAATTGCCATGAACCTTCGAGCCTCACTTTGTAATAGATGGTCTCTTCAGGAAGATTGGCGTACCAAATTAACATGTACTGAGAAAAGGCAATGTAGGCCCAGAACGCAGTAAGAGCAAATTGCCACTTGCCGAGATCATGATAATGTTCGGGCGTGATGGAGTTAGTAAGAATCCCATTGGCCCGAAGCCTTAGACAGATCCAGATTAGAATCGCAAAAAAGGCCCAAGCCCCGCCGGTTAAACAGTACACTCCGTAAATCGTTGAATACCAGTGGGGGTTGATCGACATGTTCCAATCGAACGCCGCCAGGGTTGCGGATAAGAATAAGAAAAAGACTCCGGGAGCACTTACTTTGGCCGCGGAATAACAAAGACTGGCCGCCCCTGAGTGGTCCTGCTGTCGGGATATGGACCAAAGACGCCAGGAGAGCAGTGTCCAGATGAAGAAGCAAATGAAGGCTCGCAAAATGAAGCCGCGCTCGGATAGATAGGCTGCTTTCGTCGCGCTGAAATGGTTGGCGACTTCTGGATGAACCCACTCGTAGAGGGAATGCGTGTTTAAGGCGATCGGAATAAACAGCACGGCGCCTACCGGCAGCGACATCATCAACGATTCCATCAGCCGTCTCACCGTGACACTCCAGACGGAATTGGTCAAGTGTTGGATCATTACAAAAAGCATGCCGCCAAGGGCCATGAAGATAGTGGCCAAAAATGCGACCAAGTAGGATCTGGCGAACTGGTCTTGATTTTGTAGGTAACCCGCCAAACAGGCCGCCCAACCGACTAACGCAAGTGCCGCCAAAACGTTGCGGACGTGGGTCCAAGTCCCTGCTGGAATGCGGAAACTGTCCACCGGTGTATCGTGAGGATGATCGTGAGCCATCTGTTCTGGAATCCTTTTCCTTTAGTGCAATGAACCTTGCAGTTCCGTTGGGACATCGGTTAGCGGCGCGGCGCTTGCGCGTTGTAGCGCTCGAACGTAGGAAACAATCGCCCATCTGTCATGGTCGCTGACTTGATTTCGATAGCCGTTCATTTGACGGCGCCCGTCGCTGGCAATCGAGTAAATCTCGCCATCGGGATAGTCCTTCACCCGCGGCTCTTGTAAATTTCCGACTTGCCACAGGCTTCGCTGCGCGACGATACCTTTCCCGTCGCCCGTTTGGCCATGACAGGGTGAGCAATATGTGTTGAATTTGCGTTGCCCGTATACCACAAGTTCTTTCGTCAATTTTTCCGGATTGCGTCCAATGTATGTGCCATCAACCACACCTAAGTGATAAGCGTCATCGTCAAACAGTTTGCCCTGTGCAACCGTTCCTTCAACCGGTTTGCGGCTAGCCCGCCGATCAGCAAAGAAGGGGTTTTCCATCTGCGCCTTCCATTTGGCTTGGTGGTCCATGTCCGGAATAATCTCAAACGGGGTTTGGCGCGGACCGGAACAGGCTGACAGGAATAGGACTGTCGCTAGCACTCCGAATCCAAGAGATGAAGATTTCATTATTCCTCCACCACCTCAACCACATGACCACCGATAGAATTTAGGAACTGCTTGGCCCTCTCGGCGTTGAATTTCGGATCCTGCGATTCGATGACCAAAACGAACGCGTCGTCGGAGATCTTGGAGAAGCCTGAATAGTTGAACAGCGCGTGGTAGAACTGAGGCAGCCGGTTCAAGTGAAGCATTCCGAGCACTGACGCGAAGGCGGAAAACAGAATGGTTAGCTCAAAGATGATCGGCAGTGTGTACTCGATTGCCCACAAAGGCTTGCCCCCGATGACTAATGGGTACGCGATGGTTCCCACCCAGTAAGTGAGCGCGATAGCCGTGGCAGTGCCGCAAAGTCCGATGCAAATCACGATGTAGCCCAGGACAGAAGGGGGATTGCCAAGAGCTTCGTCCATGCCATGGATCGGAAACGGCGTGTAAGTTTCAAGCTTGGTATAACCTTCTGCCCGAGCCCGCATGACAGCCGACAAGATGCCTTCCACCGACTCGAAGTTGGCCGCTACGCCGAACGTGCCCTTCTTCGGGGTCAGGAGCTTTTCAATGAGTGCTTTTATCATTGCTCGTCCTCTTTAATGTTTTTCCGCCGCCATGGTCCCCTTAACCTCTTGCACGGCAATCATAGGCAAGAAGCGGAGGAAGAGCAGGAACAGAGTTAAGAATAAGCCGAACGTTCCAAAGAACGTCAAGATGTCAACAATTGTCGGATGGAAATAACCCCAGCTCGACGGAAGAAAGTCACGGTGCAAGCTGGTGGCGATAATCACGAAGCGCTCAAACCACATGCCGATGTTCACAATGATGGAGACTACGAACATTACGGGGATGGAGGTTCGCATTCTCTTAAACCAGAACAGCTGGGGCGAGAGAACGTTGCAGGAAATCATGATCCAATAAGCCCAGTAATAGGGGCCGGTGGCGCGATTAATGAAAGTGAATTGCTCGTAAGGATTCCCGGAGTACCACGCGATAAACATTTCCGTGGCATAAGCGTAACCGACTATGGTGCCGGTGGCCACCATGACTTTGCACATATTCTCCAAGTGCTTCATGGTTACAATGTGTTCGACCTTAAAAACCCAACGGGCAATTACCATCAGTGTGACAACCATGGCAAAACCCGAGAAAATGGCTCCCGCCACGAAGTATGGAGGAAAAATTGTGGTGTGCCAACCTGGGAGGATTGCAACCGCGAAGTCGAATGATACGATGGTGTGAACCGAGAGCACTAGCGGTGTTGAAATACCCGCAAGGATCGTGTAAGCCTTTTCGTAATTCTTCCAGTGAGTGGATGAACTTCTCCAGCCGAGGCTAAGCACGCCATAAATAGTGCGGCGTATTTTAGTGGTTGCGCGATCGCGGAGAATGGCCAGATCTGGAATTAAACCTACAAACCAGAACAGCAAGGACACCGTAGCATAAGTCGAAACGGCAAAAACGTCCCATTCAAGCGGGCTGCGGAAATTCTGCCACATGCCGTGATCGGCAATAGGGATGGGGAACAGCCAGTAGGCGCGCCAAGGGCGGCCAACGTGGAATGCCGGGTAGATACCGGCGCACGCCACGGCAAACAGAGTCATGGCTTCGGCGAAACGATTGATCGAAGTGCGCCATTTTTGGCGGAACAAAAACAAAATAGCAGAGATCAAAGTTCCAGCGTGGCCGATACCGATCCAGAACACAAAGTTGGTGATGTCCCAACCCCAACCAACAGGAGAGTTGTTACCCCAAACGCCGATGCCATTCCAAACCAGATAGGCGAGCATGGAACCGAGAATGGCCGTGATCCCGCCGGTTAGCGCGAGAGCCATGTACCAAATTTTCGGAGTGCGAACTTCGACGATTTCACTTACGACGCGGGTGACATCGTGATAGGAGGGGTTGCCGAGTATTAGCGGCTGGTTCATCTCAGCCAGCGCCAGGCGGTCTTTTTCTTCGATTTCCTGGGTCAATTGTTGAGCCATCTTATGCGAGCTCCGGGTTCGGGTTGCGCAACTTCGCCAGGTAGCTGGTGCGCGGCTTCAAATTCAATTCTTTCAGCAGTCCGTAGTTCAAGTCGTTCTTCTTTAATTTAGACACGGCGCTGTTTGGATCGTTAATATTGCCAAAGGTAATTGCCTCGGCGGGACAAGTCTGCTGGCAAGCGGTTTTTATTTCACCGTCTCGAAGATCACGGCGGCCTTCCACTTTTGCTTGGATCTTTGCTTCCTGTACGCGTTGGACACAGTAGGTGCACTTTTCCATGATTCCACGCATACGCACGGTCACGTTCGGATTGAAGACCATTTTGGTGGACTCTTCCATATCCTTGTGCCAATTCAAGTAGTTGAAGCGGCGCACCTTGAAAGGACAGTTATTGGCGCAATACCGGGTGCCCACGCAGCGGTTATAGGCCATATCGTTCAATCCTTCAGGTGAATGGTTGGTAGCTGCGACCGGGCAAACCGATTCGCAAGGCGCCGTTTCGCACTGCTGACAAGCCATCGGTTGGTAGACCACCTGCGGATCCTCGCTGGCGACATGGTTTTCATCTTCGCTGGTTGAGGAGAAATAACGATCCAGTCGGATCCAGTGCATTTCCCTGCCCCGTTCGACTTGATCCTTACCAACAATCGGAATGTTATTTTCGGCCTGGCAAGCCGTGATGCAGGCATTGCAGCCGACGCACGAATTGAGATCGACAACTAATCCCCATTGATTACCCTTATCGTATTCGTGGTAGCCGTAGATGGAATATTGCTCGATCTCCTCATCTTCGTGCGTGGCGAAATTCTTGTGGTGATGATAATCCTCAACCTTCGCTTCGCGAACAATAGGGCGCGCTTCCATCGAGAAATGTTCCTGGGTAGTGACGAGGTTATGGTGACCGGAGCCTTTCACGATCTGAGCCGCGGAAAAACCCATTCCGGCGTTAGCGCGAATCGGGTAGACGTCTACACCCACATCCTTGCCAACTCGACCGATTTCCTTGCGTCCATAACCGAGCGTTACCGAAACGGTTTCATCGGCATGACCCGGCAATATCATCGCAGGCACGCTCGCGGTTTTGCCTGCGACTGTGATGGCAAGCATGTCGCCATTCTCTACAGCAAGCACTTTTGCGGTCTTAGGTGAAATGATTCCGGCGTTGTCCCAAACCAACTTCAGCATTGGATCGGGCGTTTCCTGCAGCCAGCCATTATTGGCGAAGCGGCCATCATAGGCGGTTGCGCTAGGAAAGAAGGCTACTTCCATTCCCGATACAAGTTTTGGCGCGGCGCTAACGGCGGCGTCTACTCTTTTCGGGTCGGCCACCACTTTAACGAAATCGTCCTTCGCGGAGGCAATTACACCATCATGCAACGCTTTGCGCCAAGACTTGTCATCGAGCTTCCAATGGGATTTAACCAGTTCAAAGCCCTTCGGGCTCAGACCCGCCAGAAGTGCGGCCACTTCGATGGCCGACTTTCCGCCAAACATTGGTTCAATTAACGGCTGCTGAATTGAGGCAACTCCGTCACACAGAGCGTCGCCCCAACTTTCAAGATAGTGTGCTTCCGGAATGTGCCAACCGGCAAGTTTGGCTGTTTCGTTGACTTCATAGCCGAGGTGAATGACAGAGGCTTTTTTTAGATTCGCCGCCAGATTTGTGTGGGCAGGCGCGTCGTAGGCAGGATTACCGCCCAAAATCACGACTGTTTTTACGATGCCTGCGGTAAGATCCTCGGACAGCTTAGTAACTCCAGCTGACATCGACTCCCGTTCGTGCTTAATGTAATTTACAGTGGAGCCTATTGCGCCAATGATTTGATTTAGCAGTGCCGCAATCGCGTGCACTTCGGCGGGCTGCCGGGCTCCGGCAATTACGACAGCGGAACCCTTGTTTTCGAGCAAATCCTTGGCTACTGATTTGGTCCACTTTCCGAATTTGTCGTTTTGGCCGAGGATCTTAAGTCCCTGAGGCAGAGCCCCCGCTTCGCGCGCCAAATCGCTCGCAAATCCAAGCACTTCCGAAGGTTTTAACCTCAAACGATGATCGGCCTGGGCGCCGGTTATCGAATAATTCGACTCCGCAACGTACAGCCGGCTCAACCCTTCGGCGTTCCGTCGGCCTTTGGCATATCCGCGAGTCGCCTCAAGTCCAGGAGAATCGTGCAACAAGAAGTCGCTATCCAGGGAAAGAATCACCTTGGCTTTTTCGAGATCGTATACTGGGCGCAGGCGCTGCCCGAAAGCGAGGGCGGAGCCTGCAAGCAACGTGTCTTCGTTGATTGGTTCGTATTCTACCCAGGCTGACTTCGGATATTTGGTGAGAATTTCCGCGCGGAGAGCTGATAGCGTGGGAGAGTTCACAGCTTGGCTGAGTACGCGCAGCCCAGAACCGTCACCCCAATTTTGCGCCTTCAACGATTCGCTGAAAGTTTCCCATTTGGAAGCTTTACCGCCTTCCAGCACCGAACGCGAGCGGTCCGGATCATAAAGGCACAAAACAGAAGCCTGGGCAAAACCCGAGGCTGCGCCTAACGAATTGGGATGTTGCGGATTTCCCTCTATTTTCGTGGGACGTCCATCACTCGATTCGACAACCAGTCCCTGCGCCCGAGTGCCCAAAGAAAAGACTGAAGCGTAGCGAAGCGGCACGCCGGGAATTTGTTCTTCGATACTCTTTGAGTAGGGAAGAATATGCTCCTCAGGACGGCGGCAAGCCGTTAAGCCAGCCAATCCCATGGAAGCAGCCATTATGTTTAGAAACTTGCGGCGGGAATTGCCATCAGCGGCATCCTCTGCCGTGGCGGGAAACTCCTGAGCAACCCATTGCTTGAACTGGGTTGTATCGGCCAATTCCTCAAGACTGCGCCAATACTTCTTGCCGGTCTGCTTGCTTCCTTGAATCTGAACGATCATCGATGGCACCCCGAGCAGTTAGTTGGCGGATTAATATGTTTCTGGGCAATTAGTTCGCGCCCGATGTCCGCCGGATCACGCCCCTCCGGTTTCCAGTCGAGTTTTGTCACCAATTCAACGGGCCGGATATTTGGCGCCGGATTCCGATGACATTCAAGACACCAACTCATGGAAAGGTTTGCGAACTGCTTAACTTCCACCATTTGATCGATTCGTCCATGACAGCTTACGCAACTGACGCCAACATTCACATGAGCCTTGTGATTGAAATAGACGTAATCGGGTAGCTTGTGGACCTTGAGCCAATTCACGGGCATCCCAGATTCAAAGCTCTCCTTGATCGGGCGGATTGATTCGCTATCCTTCTTAACCTGTTTATGGCAATTCATGCAGGTTTGGCTCGCCGGCACGGCGGCGAAGGACGACTTGTCTACCGTGCTATGGCAGTACAGACAATCTAGACCCAAATTGCCTGCATGCAATTTGTGACTGTACGGTACAGGTTGCACCGGCATGTAGCCGGGCTCCAAATTATCGGGAAGAGTGGCAAAGAAAGCCAATCCAATTCCACTCAGAGCTCCCAGGCCTAACAGGGGAGCGAGCGTCCGGACAATTGCGTCCAAATGCTTGGGAAATATCAGTGCCATGCCAATTCAATCCTCGGAATGTCGAGCATACTGTAGCCGTGCAATATTGTTGGAACTTCAAGAACCATGAATAGTACTTTCCCCGATGGAGCGCCAAACAGTGTACAACTAGCCTCCATCATAACAAGAAGTTTTCCGCAATTGTAAGAAAAATTCTTCTTTGACAGGAATTTCGTTTACAACCTTCTCGCCAAGCCTAGTACCTCATCGGACGGAATAGCCATTACGTGAGTAAAGTTCATTATAATAGGGCGGTGAGGCTTCCACCTAACCTCTTGGGCCTGGTGCGCGGGCTACGATTCCGTCTAACCCTAAGTTACTTCGCTATTTTCGCGATCCTTCTTGCGGCTATTGGACTCTATTTCCGGGCGAGCCTGCGGGAAACGCTCGATGACCGCATGCGGGAAATAGTGGAACAGGAGTGGGCGGCCGTAAGAGGATATCTCAGGATCGAAAACGAAGTTCCAGTATGGTACTTCGACGCTAAGGATCCGGAGGAAAGCTCTTTTGTCGAGAGACTGCAACGCATCATATTAATAGCTGATAACAAAGGAAAAGTTCTTGAGGCATCGAACGGGTATCGCGCGCTCGGAGTCGAGAGTACACAAGTGTTGCAGGGCCGCTTTATTTTAGGAATGTCCGGGAACAAGGACTTTATCACTCGCAGTGATTCTAAGGGGGATAGGGTCCTAATCCGCACTGGAGCAGTCCGACAAGGCAATATCCAATACTACCTCGCCGTGGGTAGGAGGCTGGCCGACAATGCCATTATTCCCGAGCGGTTCACCCGGGACTATTTCACCGCTTTGCCAATCCTGTTGCTCTTTACGGGAATTGCCGGGTGGTTTATCGCCGCTCGCGCGCTGACCCCGGTTACCGATGTTGCAAAGGCGGCCCAGCGCATAAGCGGTTCGAATCTGGACGTGCGAATTCCTAGCCGTCGATCCGGTGATGAACTGGATAACCTAATCGAAACGTTCAACAAAATGATGGACCGGTTGAAGACGAACTTTGAACAAATGCGTCAATTTTCAACCGACGCATCGCATGAGCTTCGGACCCCGCTTACGGCAATACGGGGGCAACTGGAAGTAGCTCTATTTACCGCGAAAACGACCGATCAATACAAAGAGGCAATTTTCAATTCGTTACAGGACGTCGAGCAGTTGAGTAATATCGTCAGGGCTCTGCTGATGCTTTCTCACGCGGAGACGGGACAGATCGTCTTGCAGCGCCAGCCGGTGGATATGACTTTGCTTCTAAATGACATAGCCGATCAATTTCAGATTCCGGCCGAGGAAGCGCAAGTTACACTGACTCTAGAGGCCGAAAAGGACCTGGTGATTCCAGCAGATCGTGTACAGATAGGACGCCTGTTTTCGAATTTACTGTCTAATGCTGTAAAGTACACGCCTGCTGGAGGTTCGATTAATGTTTTTCTTAAACGCACACCGGATAATACTCAAGCAAATATTATAGTTACGGATACCGGGGAAGGAATTGGGGAGGTGCATCTTCCGCATATTTTTGAGCGTTTCTACAAGGTACCGAACGCAAACCCGGAAAAGGGCCTGGGTTTGGGCCTTAGCTTCGTCGCCTGGATTGTTAAGGCCCACGGGGGTACGATTCAAGTGACGAGCAAATTGGGTGAGGGAACCACGTTCGAGGTCGCCCTGCCTACAAATGGGTTGGACCGATCCCTGAAGGACGCTGGTTCGAAACGTAAACGGTTCAAAAAGGCTTAATAGCAGCTTGTTGGATTATAAGAAGGGAAAGGCGGTGGCTCAAGGGAATTTGCCACCGCCTTATGGGTTGAGGAGGGAGGGGAATATCGACTCGGTTTGGTTAACCAGCCCGAACATCTTCTCTATGCTTTCTATTCTGCAACAATAATGGCGTTTTGACTGTCAAGATTTGTCGCCGTTTGTCCGATCTTCTTGATTAAGCAGTGCCTACGCTTTTAGCCATAGACGATGACCGCGAAATGCTCGAATTGTTGGCGGAATACCTCAAACCTGAGGGATTTCTCATCGAGCCGGCGCATACGGCGGAAGAAGGGCTGGAGCGGGTCTCGAAAAAGCATTACGACATGATTCTACTGGACGTGATGTTACCTGGAATCAATGGCTTTGAGGCGTTACGTAGGCTTCGGGCCAATTCGCAAATCCCAGTATTGATGCTTACCGCGCGCGGTGAAGAGACCGACCGAATTGTTGGGCTTGAGATCGGCGCGGACGATTATTTACCAAAACCGTTTAATCTAAGAGAACTCTCCGCTCGCATCCATGCGATCTTGCGACGGGCCCGTCCGGCGGCGGATCTGAAACCCGGCATTCTCAGTGAGGGTGGCGTCACGCTCGATCCTAGGTCAAGGCAGGTGGAAAGCAATCAGCAGCCAGTTGATTTGACAACTGCTGAATTCGATCTTTTGGCGGCGCTGCTTGCTTCGCCTGGAGTAATCCTTGAGCGAGACAAGCTTTTCGAATCCGTCCTTGGGCGCCCGTACAGCGTTTTCGATCGGGGCATCGATAATCACGTGTCGAGTTTGCGCAAGAAGTTAGGCTCCTATCCAAATGGGGCTGATCGGATCAAGAGCATCCGTGGAGTAGGATACCTCTATGCGGCGCCACAATCCTAACCAATTGGAATTCCATGCGTAGGCTCCGGGATATCGTCTTCCGCTGGTTTCTTGGCGGAGTGCTGCTACTATTCACGGCCTTCACGGCCATCACGATTTGGACAGGCGAGGACTTGCTAGCGCTGTTATGGCAACGTGACGCGGGGCCAATGATTCGCTATGCATCAGAAACAATGGTGGACGCTTATGAATCTCGTGGGGCAATCGGTTTGCAAATCGTGGACAATCATACCTCCTTGCCGGCGGGCGTCACAACGATAGTTCTGAATGCTGAAGGTAAGGAGCTTAGAGGCAATCCAATCAATCCCGCATTGGCGGGGTTGCTCGACAAACTGGATGGGAAAGCCTCCCCATCCGGGGAAATATTATTCAAATTTACGCCCGACGCTACCCTTGCCGTTGTTTGGGTGAATGGTAAGCAAGCGAGAGCTTATAAAGTTGGTTACATAATTCCCGATAAACCCTTTATCGAACTCCCCATCCCGGTTGGGGCAGTTCTCATACGGGTGGGTCTGGGCCTTTGCATTGCGGCCGCAGTCTGCTATTGGTTGGCGCATCATCTGACCATGCCCCTGACGCGGCTGAGAGAGGCGGCCCGCCGATTCGCAGGTGGCGATCTTAGCGCGAGAGGAGGCACCGATAGCTCGCTCCATCGGGTTACCGAGATCCACGATTTAGTCCTGGATTTCGACGAAATGGCCGCCCGCATCGAAACATTGATGGAAGGACAAAGACGTCTTCTGTTAGACGTATCCCACGAATTGCGCACTCCACTTACCCGACTTGCCCTGACAACTGGCATTGCACGGCGCTATGCCACGCCTGACATCTTGCCTTCACTCGATCGCATTGAACGCGAGGCTGAAAAGTTGAACCAATTGGTCAGCAGCGTGATCGCCATCAACCGGATCGAAGCGAATGGGCAGCCCATATCCCGCAAAAGCGTGAATCTGTCGGCACTTGTGACGCAGGTTGTTGACGACGCCCGCATTGAGGCCAATGCCCAGGAAAAATCCGTGCAATTGCTAGGAGTTGTCCCTTGCCTGGTGGAAGGCGATTCGGAGCTGCTATCGAGTGCAATAGAAAATGTCCTACGAAATGCGATTCGACACACGGGTTTGGGAACAACGGTTTGTGTGCGTATGGCGCTTGGTAACGATCAAGTTCGACTTGACGTTTCCGATGAAGGTCCAGGCATACCAGAGGATTCCATTTCAAAGATTTTTGACCCGTTCTTCCGAGTGCAAAAAGGGCGTGAAGCACAATCGGGAGGCATCGGCCTTGGATTGACAATCGCCGACCGGGCCATTCGGCTTCACGGTGGAAGAATTCTGCCCCAAAATCGTCCAGAAGGCGGCCTTGAAATGGCCATCCTAATTCCCAACACTATCGCTCTCTGTAGTAAACTATAGTTAACTATCGGAGTGAAACGATGATTACCGCTGACACGCGGTCCCTTTCGGAAGTCCACAGTTCGGTTTCAACCACCTATCAGGGTTTCTGGAGGCGCTTGTTCGCCTTTGCGGGTCCAGCTTATCTTGTCAGCGTCGGCTACATGGATCCCGGAAATTGGGCAACGGACCTTGAAGGCGGCGCACGTTTCGGCTACCAACTGCTTTGGGTTCTGGTTCTGTCGAACGCGATGGCGATTCTGTTGCAGACCCTCAGCGCCCGACTGGGGATTGTTTGCGGTCGCGACCTGGCGCAGGCATGCCGCGAGTCGTATCCTAAGCCGATCACCATTAGTCTTTGGGTCCTTTGCGAGATTGCCATTTCCGCGTGCGACTTGGCCGAAGTAATTGGGGCGGCAATTGCACTGCAACTTCTGTTCGGTTTGCCCTTGCTAGCCGGTGTGATGCTTGCGGCCATGGATACACTCCTGGTGCTGTGGTTTAGTCGCATTAATATTCGATTTTTTGAGGGGATGATACTGATCTTGATCGCTGTTATCGGCATGTGCTTCGCCATTGAGGTCTACTTAGCGAAGCCCGATTTCGGCGAAGTGGCGCTGGGGCTGATTCCGCATTTGAATAAAGAAAACCTCTACGTGGCTATCGGAATCTTGGGGGCGACGGTAATGCCACACAACTTGTACCTCCATTCGGCGTTGGTACAAACGAGGCAATTCGGGAGTTCGTTAAAAGACAAACGCACGGCGGCGAAGTTCAATCTGATTGATTCGGCAGTAGCCCTGAACGCATCCTTGTTCGTGAATGCAGCAATCCTGATCGTTTCTTCGGCCGTGTTTTTCAAACACGGAATCGAAGTAACCCAGATTCAGCAAGCTCATTTGCTGCTTTCGCCTTTGCTGGGCGTGAAATTAGCCGGGATACTATTTGCCGTAGCACTGTTTTGTTCGGGGCAATCCTCCACGCTAACGGGGACCATGGCTGGTCAGATTGTGATGGAAGGGTTCCTGAACTTCCGCATGCGCCCGTGGCTGCGGAGACTGATCACCCGTTCTTTGGCGGTGATTCCTGCCGTTCTAGTGATTTACTTAACGGGGGAAAATTCGGCGTACAAACTATTAATACTGAGCCAAGTCATACTAAGTCTGCAACTCCCATTTGCGGTGGTCCCGCTAATCCATTTCACCAGTGACGAAAACAAGATGGGAGCAATGGCCAATGCCAAATGGGTAAAGATTCTTGCCTGGATGTGCGCGACTGTCATTATCGGGCTGAACGGATGGCTTGTATTTAGCACTTTGTCGGAATGGCTGGAAAAAGCAGGACCGACTGGGATCTTCGTTCAGATGTTGCTTTTCCCTATCCTGTTCGGCGTCGGCTTGTTGCTATTGTGGATTTTGTTCGTTCCTATTCTGCCTTCGCAGTTGCGCCGTAGTGGGCAAACGGCCACCTCCATGCCGGCGCCAACAAGAGAAGACACGAACCTGAGTCTTTACCGGACCATATTGGTTCCACTGGATCATTCGGCAAAGGATGCTAAAGCCATTTCGCACGCCACAGCATTCGCTTTGCAGCACCATGCCAAATTGATCTTGATGCATGTGGAAGAGGACGTAACTAGTCTACTGTACGGAACGATGGCATCAACGGCGGAGGTGGAAGCCGGCCGCGCTTACATTGAGAGCATAGTGAAGGAATTGGACACGCAATCTATTTTGTCGGAAGTGGTTGTTCGCCATTCAAATAGCCCCTCCGAGCAGATTATAGCCGTTGCCAAATCACACCACCCAGACCTTATCATCATGGGATCGCACGGGCACAAGCTAATTGGCGATCTAGTGATGGGGCATACAATCAACATCGTTCGCCACGCCTTGGATATTCCTATTCTGATTGTCAAATAGCAACCGAGCATGCAGTTTACGCTTTGGTTTCAACCAAAAGGCGGTACAATTGTTGTCTATTATGACGTTTGACCGTTGCGCCAGTTATGCTCTCTTGTTGTCCCTAGGTTTCAGCCATGGGTGCATCAAGCGCACTCCGTCGCCCGATGTCGCAGCCTCAATCAATGGGCGGCCGATTACTTACACCGATCTTAATAAGCAGATTTCCGTTCAATTTCCGCAACCGGCGGACAAGCCCAGCGAAGACCAGCTAATGATCCAAAAGCTGGAAGTACTGCGCACCATGATTGATCAGGAGATCATGATGCAAAGGGCGGAGAAACTCGGGTTGCTGGCGGTTGACACCGATGTCGACGCCAAGTTCGCAGAATACAAAGCGCCTTATACACAGGAAGAATTCCAAAAGAAGCTGACAGCCCAAAAGATGACCGGGGACGATCTTAAGACACGCATTCGCCGTGATCTTTCGATTGAGAAACTGATCACGAAAGAGATTTCCTCGCAAATCAGTATAAGCGACAAGGACGTCACGGATTCTTACAACGCCAACAAAGCGTCGTTCAACCTTCCCGAACCGCAGATTCATCTGGCGACGATTCTTGTTTCACCGGCGCCGGATAGCAATGTGCGGAACCTGAAGAACGACAAGGCGCAGAATGAGGAGCAGGCGCGCAAAAAGATTCAAGACCTGGCGGATCGTATTCGGAAAGGTGAGGATTTTTCGATGTTGGCCCAGAACTATTCCGAAGATGCAAGCTCTGCGCCCAACGGTGGGGATCTTGGATTTACGCCCATATCCGCTTTGGACAAGGCCAGTGTTGAACTGAGAAAGCTGTTGACGCAAATGTCGCCGGGCCAAGTATCAGGAATCATCAACACTCCAGAAGGTTTCCGAATTTTGAAAGTGATCTCGAAAGAGCCATCGGGACAACGGGATTTGAAGGATCCGAAGGTGCAGCAAACCATCCGTCAGACTTTGGTGGACCGTAAGGATCAACTTCGGCGGCAGGCCTATTACGAAATGGTTCGTAATGAAGCCAAAGTGGAGAACTTCTTTGCTAACTCTATTGTGGATAGCGGCGCGAAGAAATAGCGGGAGAGAATCGCCATAGCCCATTGAAGAGACCGGCAACCACCGCATCGGCCACCTCAGCGTCATCCTTAATTTTCATCACGGCGTAGTCTCCCAAGCGAGGCATATTGTAATCGCCGCGGTATTCCCGATCCTCAATTGTAAGGCCAGTGTTGATTACAACATAACGAGACGGATTCATCGGATTGGGGTAAATCATCGCAGGGAAATGCTTTGATGCGGGGTAGGCCTGCCCGTTCAAAACCAATTTCTCTTTTGTCCATTCAAGTGGCAGCTTGCCATTCAACTTCGCGATCCAAGAATTGCTACCCGGGTCGCCGAAGAGAACGACATGGTATTTCGCCAAGTCGGTCACCTTCAAATCCTTGTCGTCGATCATGCGGGGATGCGCCCTAAAGAAGCGGGCGTAAAGTCGCTCGAATCTGCTCAGGGTCCGCAGAGACTGCTCGTGGACGGCCTTGTTCCATGGTTCGCCGGTTGGACGAACAAGGATAAAGGGATCGAGGAAGGCATCGTCGATTGGCCCCTGTAAGCCATGTACCTTGCGGAGTCCGGCAATGGGACCGGCAACTTGCCATGCGGCCGCACTTTTCTCCAGAACAATGGATTGCGATGGTCTCACCATCAGGCGCCGACCATCGATGTCGATTGAGGTTGTCCTAGCCGTTTCCCGCACAGCGATCCGGCTCAAGTTCCGTGTCTTAATTTGAATTTTGGTTCCATCCATCGATCTTTCCGCATCTATTTCGGCCCGCTCGTACATCTTTGTCAATTCCTCTAAGGTAACCCAGTGACCGCGATTGTAGCGGGTAGTGAAGGTGACAAAGCGGACGTGGTTGGGTGTCATGCGCCCGCTATCACCCCACTGCTTCAGGAAATTATCCAGGCGCCCCCGTACTAGCGGACTTGTGCCGTGGCCAGTATTGCGCGAGATTAGGAAAATGCCGGGGGAGCCGCTCGCGCGCAGAAAATCGGGATCGCCTTCCATCGAAAATCCTTCTTTCATCAATTGATCTCGGACGCGGAGTGACGATTCGAGTTGCCCACGATGGGGAATTCCTGGTGCGTAGCCAGGCAAAACTGCCGTTTGCGTATCGGTATCGCCATCATGGGCGGCCAACGGCAAATTAAAGATGTTCAAGGCCCATTCATGCATGTTCTCCCAAATCTTCAGGGCCGCCCGTTGATAGGGCGCCAGGTCTGGGTTCTCCTCACGGCGCGACCACGTTCCCGCCCCAATTTCCGCCGCGGCGAATCGGTCCGGATGGTGTAAAGCGATATGCCAGGCGCCTTCACCACCCATTGAAAAGCCTCGAAGGAGAATCCGGTTTTGGTCAATCTTATAGCGCTTGGATACGGCGGCGATAGCCTCGAACACTTCCGCCTCCCCGGCGAAGTGCCACCCCGCGCCATTCCAACGGCCGTAAACGTCCAATTGAATTTGCCCGTAATCAGCAACCGGGGGGCGCGAGGCGTTTTGACGCGGAAAGGTATAGAGGAACTCCGATTCCGTCAGCCTTTGTGCGCGCCCGTGCATCCAGACGTATAAGCGAACAGGCTTCGAACCGTCGTAGGATTCAGGAATAGTAACGCCGTATGGCTGCAACGACCCGTCAAGATCGGACACGAAGGCGTGCGTCCGCTTCTTCCCTTTAGTCCAAGGAGCATGACCTTGAGCCAGGGATTCCGCTCTTTGGTTGCCTTCCTCAAGAACGGAGATGGCGCGGGTGATTCCTTCCTGTGTGCCGAATTCGTCAGGAAACTCAAGCAGCATGCGACCGGCTTTTTCATAGACTGCTACGTCCGCCATCAACTCTTTACTGGCTCGCACTTTAGCAAGACGCTCTGAAATGGAATCGGACAGTTCCTTAACCCGCTGCAATTCTTCAGGCTTTGGCTGAATCGGGGGCGGTTGGGCGGGGCGCGGCTGCGCGAAGACGTAAATAGATAGAAGGACAAACGTGA
The DNA here is from genome assembly GCA_025350695.1 of Acidobacteriota bacterium. GTDB lineage: Bacteria > Acidobacteriota > Terriglobia > Bryobacterales > Bryobacteraceae > JANXSF01. The sequence continues at coordinate 17,817 of JANXXI010000069.1, read as the reverse complement.
GAAACTTCATGGTTAAGAAACGAAGCATATCAAATTAAGCGGCGCCAGAACCTTCAATGTTGGAAAATCAAGGGAAGCCCTCTCATGGAAGTTCCTTTCGCCCAGCCGCGACAACCAGGCCGAATTGGCCGCGCCTTCGGAAATCTGAAGGTAAGGCTGAAGCTTATAGTTCTGCATAATTTCCTGTTTCTGCTGCTGGCGCTAGCCATCTACTTTACCGTCATTCCACTGTTTGAACAGCGCGTAGCTGGAGCGCGAGCGCGTGAAAGCAGTCTGGTCACTCAGTTGTTTCAGTCTAATTCCCGGCTTCCCAATTTGCCGCAGTTCTCCATCTATTCCTTTCAAGAAGGATCCCCTGAGACACTTGGTATTTCCAAACAAGTGCTTGCTTGGTTGGATTCGAACCCCGGTAGAACTTGGGGTGACGCGGACAAGTCTGACTACTTGTTACGCAAGACCGCGGGTGGGTCCTACCGAATCCTCCACTTGCCGCATTCGTTCTACGTGGATGCCGTGAGGCGTGCGAAATATGCGTTGTTCTACGTTCTTGGCGCCCTCTATCTTTTCACCGTCCTGTTACTTGAATTCGCTATACTCCCACTCTATGTTTATCGGCCGTTACAAGTAATGCTGGCCGCCGATGAGGCGACCCGAGAGGGGGACCACGAAAATGAATTCATTCCACCAGATGAAATAAGCGATGACGAAATTGGGCAAATTATGACGTCGCGCAATGAGACCGTCCGGCAGCTGAGATTGCACGAACAGCGCTTGGAAGAAAACAACCGGCTTCTGGAAGCTGCCAAACGCAGCTTGGAACAACAGGATCGGTTGGTTAGTCTCGGCCTGCTTAGCGCCAGTGTTGCGCATGAGATGAACACACCGGTTTCGGTGTTGCAGGGTTCCATCGAAATGCTTGAGCGGTCGACCACCGATACTACGGTGAAGGAGCGTCTGGCCCGGATGAACCGCGTGGTAGCGCGCCTGAAAACCATTAGTGAAAGTCTGCTTGATTTCGCCCGCGTCAGGAAGACGGATGCTGAAAATGTCAACCTGCGAAATTTGGTGGATGAATCCTGGCAACTGGTGGCTATCGATGAGAAAGCGCGCGTCGTGGAATTTCGAAATCTCGTGGAAAAAGAAATGGTCGTGCGCGGCAATGCTGATCGGTTAGCGCAAGTGTTCGTCAACCTATTGCGCAACGCACTGAATGCGCTGAAGGAAAAAGGGAGGATAGACGTCACCGGCGAATATGCGCAGGATGCTCGGGGGCGATGGGTGATTGTAAGGGTCGATGACAATGGCGCCGGAATCCCCGAGGAAGTGTTGCCGGAAATTTTCGAAGCCTTCATCACGACGCGGCTTGATGCGCGGGGCACGGGGCTTGGGTTGGCGGTGGCTGAGGGCATTGTGCACCAACATGGCGGCATCATTGAAGCCAGCAACTTACCGAAAGGCGGCGCCAGGCTGGAGCTGACTTTGCCGAGCGTCTAAGCGCCATAATGCAGGAGATCCTAAGCACTCTTCAGGTAGGCCACCGCGTGTTGGATCTAGGTAGCGGCCCTGCCGGAAGTTTTCCGGCAAACCATACTAAGGCAACGGTGATTAGAATTGATTCGGAACTGCATAATCCTGATCTACCGAATCTCGCAATTGCTGATGCCGCTGCGCTGCCCTTCCCTGCCGCATGTTTTGAAGCTGCGATTGCCAATCACACTCTTGAACACTTCGCGAATCTGGAAGGCGCACTGGCTGAATTGAAGCGAGTGTTGAAGCCCAACGCCATGTTATACGTCGCCGTTCCGGACGCAAGCACGCTTACAGACAGGATCTATCGCTGGCTCTCTAAGGGAGGCGGCCACCTCAACCCGTTTGACGATGCCGAACGGTTCTCTGAACTGGTGGCGATGAAGACCGGAAGGCCCCATGCCATGACGCGTCTGCTATATTCCAGTTTCTCTTTTCTGAACCGTTGCAACTCACCTGTTCCCCGCCCCAGGCGTTTGTGGCTGGTTGGCGGCGGTTATGAATGGAGTCTGAAATTGACTCAGGTGTTCTTCCATGCAGTCGACAGAACCTTTGGTACCCGTCTTCGAGTGTACGGTTGGGCTTTCTACTTTGGTCCGGTCAACAATGTGGATCGGCTCCCGTTGCCGAACATGTGCGTCCGGTGCGGGTCTGCTCACGCAACTTCTTATTTGCGGCAGCTTGCCGTAGCTAAACCGGGATTGATTGGAAGTTTCAGGTGTCCGCAATGTGGAGCGAAGAACCTTGGCCTGTGGATATCGGAACAAGAATCCATATGAGCCGGCGACGTTTTCTCATCCCTGAAGTCGTCCAGACTTCGGCTATGGATTGCGGCCCTGCCGCCCTCAAATCATTGCTAAACGGATTCGGAGTGAAGGCGAGTTATGGCCGCCTTCGCGAGGCCTGTCAAACAGACGTTGACGGCACATCCATCAACACGATCGAAGACATCGCGCAGAAGCTTGGCCTTGATGCGGAGCAAGTGCTTGTCCCGGTAGATCACCTTCTTACCGATCCTGTGAACACGCCGTGCCTGATAGTAGTTGAACTGCCCGGAGGAGCAACTCACTTCGTTGTTTTATGGCGCATTGTTGGAAATTGGGTGCAACTAATGGACCCTGCAATCGGCCGCCGATGGCAACGCTCGGACGCGTTTGTGGAGCAAATTTACAGGCACACGCAAACAGTTGCCGCATCCGATTGGAGGGAATGGGCAGGGTCGGCTGAGTTTCAAGTCGCTCTCCGGCGGCGAGTGATGGACTTGGGGATCGAACTGGAATCTGCAAACCAGTTGATGGATGCAGCCCAATCGGACACTGACTGGAATGGCATCGCCAGCCTTGATGCGGCGCTTCGGTTGGTGGCGACGCTGAAGAAATCGAAAGCCGTTGCGGGCGGAACTGAAGCGCTGAAACTTGTCCGCGAACTTGCCGCGGACCCTGGATCCATCCCGCCGGCATTCTGGTCGGTGCAGCCTTCGGACAATGAGGGCGAAGTGCATTTTCGTGGTGCAATCCTTGTCCGGATCAAGGGCGTGTCGCCGCACGGGCGTGCACCGGATTTGTCCCCCGAACTGCTAGCTGCTTTAGAAGAGCAACCTGACCGGCCCCTTCAAATTCTTTGGCAAGCGGTTAAAGCTGATAGTCTTTTGCCGCCGGTTGTCATTGCAGCTACAATTCTGATGGCCGCAGTTTCAACGGGGTGGGAAGCAACCATATTCCGCACGCTGTTTGAGATGAACCGAAGCTCACCAATTTCTGGCGACCGGCCCCGCCACCTTACAATTGTTATCACTTTCGCAATAGCCATCGCCCTATTGGAATTGCCGATTGCATCAGCACTCCTTCGAATGGGGCGGCGTTTGGAATTGATGTTACGTAAACAATTCGCGCGGAAGATTCCCTTGTTAAATGACCGCTATTTCCGCAGCAGACTTTCGAGCGATATGGCGCAACGTATCCATACCGCCGAACAGTTACGCGAAGTCCCGGAGCTTGCTGGGCAGCTTCTTCGTACTTGGTCCGAATTATTTTTCACGGTGGCTGCGTTGTGCTGGTTTTTTCCAGAGTGCGCCGTCTCTGCAATTATCGGCTCCGCAGTCTGTTGCGCCTTGCCCCTGATTGGCCAGCGCCTAATGCGCGAGCCTGATATTCGGTGGCGAAATCAAAACGCAGCATTGAATCGTTTTTATTTCGATGGGCTATTGGGATTAATAGCGATCCGGGCTCATGGTGCACAGCGAGTCATTCGGCGCGAACAGTCTAATCAATTACTAGCCTGGGCAAAAACAGGCTTCGAGTTGCAGAACCTGGTTGTTCTCGTTGAGGGCCTGCAAGCTTTCTGCGGTTTTCTTCTTTGCATAATACTTTTGCGTACGCAGCTGATGGTCCCATCACAAAGCCCCTCTTATGGAGGACTGTTATTACTGATCTATTGGGCGCTGCGCATACCCGCACTCTCGCGGGAGACCGCCAACATCACTTGGCGATATCCATCACTGCGCAACACCTTACTTCGTCTGCTGGAGCCATTGACGGCCCCAGAAGAACCGCGTGATATGATCGCGACGCGGAAAGAGCCTCCGCTCAAAGATGGAATGGAAATCGACTTAGACAACGTGAGCGTCGTCGCAGCGGGGCACGCGATTCTGAACGGAATTCGATTGCATATCAATCCGGGCGAGCATGTCGCCGTGATCGGCCCCTCGGGTGCGGGAAAGTCAAGCTTAGTTGGCTTGTTACTGGGGTGGCATCGTCCCGTGTCAGGAGCCGTTCTAGTTGATGGTCAACCACTGACGGCTTCGCGGCTGGATCAACTTCGTTCGGAATCTGTCTGGGTTGACCCTCAAATTCAAATATGGAACGCAACGCTTCTCGAAAACCTTCGCTATGGCGCCGAAGAAACGGCCGACGAACGAATGGCGCAGTCCACGGAGAACGCGCGAATCGGAGGTGTCCTCAATAGATTGCCGAACGGCTTCCAGACTCAATTGGGTGAGGGCGGAGGGTTGGTTTCAGGAGGGGAGGGTCAGCGGGTGCGCATGGGCCGGGCGATGGGAAAGGACCCTGTCCGCTTGGCGATTCTTGATGAACCGGCGCGTGGTTTGGAATCCACTGCGCGCAAGGAACTGGTTAGCAACGCGCGTAATTCATGGCGGACATCCACGCTGATTTGCATCACGCATGACATCGCGAGCACGCGTACTTTTGACCGTGTGATCGTGATGGAAGCCGGGTCTATTGTGGAGGACGGATGTCCCGAGGCACTCTATCTTGATCCGCGTTCCCGTTACCGCGCCCTGTTGAATGAGGAGGAATCGGTCAGAGCTGATTTATGGTTTTCGAGCGGGTGGCGGCGCTGGAGAATTGAGGACGGCAGAGTCGTGGACCAAACAGTAAAGCCGGGGCAGGGATCATGACCGGCGGGTTAGTCGAGGCTCTATGGCCCAGGGAGGATTTACATTTTCTAATTGCAGCGCTGGGCAGTGCTGCTGGTCTCGGTGACGCGTCAGCGGAGATTCCAAAGGCGCCGGCCGGTCTTGAAGGTTCGCGATTGTCGGAATGGATTATGGCCTCAGCGGCACTCATGAAGAGCGACATTGAGCCCGTTCGATTGGACGGGGTCACGCTCCGGGATCGCATAAGGTCAGCCGCCCCAGCCATTATTGAGACGCCGGAAGGATTCCTGGCCCTGGTGCGATTGAAGGGCACGATGCGAGTATTGACGCCATCAGGGAAGATCATTCTGACGTCAATCGAGGATGTTTGCGGGCTCGTTTCAAGACATGATGAGCAGCTTTTACAGCCAGCCGTGGAAACAATGCTCAACCGTTGTAACATTGCAGGCGAGCGCCGGCAAACGGTCAGAAGTGCGATCCTGCGGCAACGGCTGCATTCCAAACGTATCGGGACCCTTTGGCAACTGCGCCCCTTGCGGAATTCTAGTTTTATTTCGGAGCTTTCAGGTACTGGGCTCGTTGAAAGACTTTTGCTTCTGCTTACCAGCCATGCAATCGAGACGGTTCTCTTTTTGTCAAGTTGGTACGTCATCGGGCAAGGTGCACTGGCCGGCCATTTGGATGTAGACCGGTTCTATCAATGGTCCCTGCTGTTATTATGCATTGCGCCATTCCGTATGCTGACGATGCGTATGCAAGGAAAAATGGCTATCAGCGTTGGTGGTTTGCTGAAAAAGCGTTTGCTGGCCGGTGCGTTGAACCTTGACCCGGCCACGCTTCGCGCGGAAGGCGCGGGAATATTGCTGGGCCGCACACTTGAATCGGAAAGAGTTGAGTCCCTTGCGCTAAGCGGGGGCATGACGGCACTGCTCTCCACGGTTGACTTGGGTTTGACGCTTTGGATTTTGACGCACACTGACGCTTGGTATTTGCTGGTCCCGCTGTTTCTCTATGCCGTGTTCTTAGTAGTTTGGTTGACGGTCCGGTATCGCGACAAGAGGAGTTCTTGGACCATCTCACGTTTGACCATGACTCTTGAATTGGTTGAGAAAATGACGGGCCACAGAACGCGTCTGGCGCAGCAGAAGCCAGAGCATTGGCACGTTATTGAGGACCAACAGTTCGAAGCCTACGAGAGGACGTCTATTGCGTTGGACCGCCATTTAGTGATTCTTTCGCGGCTTACGCCGCGATGTTGGCTGATCGCGGGCTTGGTGGTCGTCATGAACGTTGCTGGTTCCACAACTGCAATGGCGGTCGGCCTGGGCGGAGTTATAAGCGGTTACCAAGCCGTTCGGCGATTTACTCAAGGCCTGGTTCAACTGGTGGGGGCGCAAATCGCTTGGAGACAGGTACAACCGTTAGTCGAAGGGGCTCCGATCGATGAAAATCCTACTAGACCATATGCCGTGTTCCATCAAAAGTGTGGAACGGTGGTTGAGACTCATGGTTTGACATTCCGGCATGGTGATGGGCGGCAGATCATAGGTAGCGAAGAGCTTGAGATCAACGAAGGCGACCGAGTCTTGCTTGAAGGCGAATCGGGCTCGGGCAAGTCGACGCTGGCTTCCTTACTCTGCGGACTGAAGATCCCAACATCTGGATGGTTGGCGAGCCGTGGCGTGAGTCAGAAAGAACTTGGTATGGGAACGTGGCGCAAGCAGATTGCGTGCGCCCCTCAATTCCACGAGAATCATTTGTTGTCCGCCCCGCTGCTATTCAATTTGTTAATGGGACGTCATTGGCCGCCAACTAAAGACGATGTGGGGGAAGCAACTGAGGTTTGTGAGGAGTTAGGACTTGGAGATCTGCTGCGGCGAATGCCGGGCGGGCTATCCCAAATGGTGGGTGAAAGCGGTTGGCAACTTTCCCAAGGAGAGCGGAGCCGCGTATTTTTGGCTCGAGCGCTTTTGCAGAGAGGGGACCTGGTAATCCTTGACGAAAGCGTCGCTGCTCTTGATCCGGAAAACTTGCGGATCTCCCTGGAATGCTGTCTTCGCCGAGCGAAGACAATCCTGATTGTCGCCCATCCTTAGCCGCGATTAACTAGCTGCGGAGTGCTCTTTCTTGTAGCGAACCAAAGATTAATTGAGGATTTGAACTTCGCAGTGTCAACCGGCTTAGAAAGGAAATCGTCCATGCCCGCTTCGAGACACTTTTCTTTGTCCCCTGGCATGGCGTTGGCGGTCATGGCGATGATGGGAGTCCGGCCCAGGTCTTTTTCGAGTTTACGGATTTCACGCGTGGCTGTATAGCCATCCATCTCCGGCATCTGGCAATCCATGAGAATAATGTCGTATTCGGTCTGCTTCCACTTTTCAATGGCCTCCAGACCGTTGTTGGCGATCGTAACCCGGCAGCCTATCTTTTCGAGCAGCCTCATTCCAAGGCGTTGGTTCACCAAATTATCCTCGACCAACAGCACAGTGCATCCCAAGGTTGCCGACGAAACAGTGACCGACTCGACGGGCGCGGTTGTTGCATGAAGCGCGACAAGAGAATGACGGGTTACAACCTCCTCAGATTTCCCACCTACCATTGATTCCATCATTTGCCTGAGCATCCTGGGACGGCAAGGACGATGGAGGTATCCTTGAAACCCAGCTTCACGAAGTTGTTCCGGAGTCAGAGATCCGGGACCGGAATAGAGGAATATCCGTAAAGCGTCCCCGCTGGCGGGATTCGCCGCCAGCTTGTTCAGCGCCATTGCTCCATACAAAACGAAACTCGGCGGGCCTTGCGCATTTTCCTGGTCCACAACCACACCCCAAGAGCGAAGCTGTTCTTCGAGAATCTGGCGCTCTTCAAGATCGTCATCGAACAACGCGACGCGCACACCTGCAAGTTTACTGGAAGCGGCTGGAAGAGGTGCTCGGACCAAGAGGGGCATTGTCACCGTGAAAGTAGACCCACGACCTTCCTCGCTGGTAAGCCCGATTTGGCCGCCCATAAGTTCCACCAACCGCTTGCAAATTGCCAAACCCAAACCGGTTCCGCCGTACTTCCTCGTGGTTGATGCATCCACTTGTGTGAAGTGGTTGAACAACTTGCTGATCTTTGACGCTGGAATCCCAATTCCGGTGTCGCTAACCGAAAATTCAAGGAAGGGTCCTTCAACCGAAGCGCCGTCCTCTGGCTTGTTCGGTACCGAAACATTTAACGTAACTCTGCCCTGTCCGGTAAATTTGATGGCGTTCCCTATTAAATTAAGCAGGATCTGCCGTATCCGGCCCGGATCGCCTATGATCTTTTCTGGAGTGCCCGGGGCATAGCGGAGGGAAAGCCTTATTCCCTTCTCCCAAGCCTTGCTTGCTAACAATTCAAGGATCTGATCAATCGCCTGTCCCAAATCGAATTCGATCAGATCAATCGTCATCTTTCCCGCTTCGATCTTGGAGAAGTCCAAGATATCGTTGATGATGGAAAGGAGCGCATCCCCCGAACTACGGATCGTCTCGGCAAACTCCTGCTGTTCGGATGTCATCTTGGTTTCAAGCAGCAGATCCGCCATTCCAATGACACCGCACATTGGAGTTCGAATTTCATGACTCATGGACGCGAGGAAGTTTGATTTTGCTTCGCTAGCCGACCTAGCTCTGTTGTTGGCCTCGCTCAAATCGTCGACAAGCAGCGCCAATTGCCTAGCGTTGGCTTCTTCGGAAGCCCGGGCGTATTCTAGCTCCGAAGTATAGATGCGCAACTCCTTGTCTGCCGTCCGCTCCGCTGTGATGTCCCGGCAAATAATAGCCAAACGGACTATACTTCCATCCGCTTCGTGGAGTGGAAATATATGGCAATCCAGATCCAGAAATTCATGGCCCGACTGAAGATACGTGATCTCACCTTTCCAATGCCCTTCCCTAAGGGCAGTCGGGAAACCGATGGTCCTGAGCAATTTCAGACTACGAGCGTGAATCCGCCTGGCGATAACTTTCTTCGGCGGAACGGCGGAACCCGCGACGCCTAGCATAGCTTTGGCCGCAAGGTTCAAAAAGACTGGAACGCCATCGGTGGCCAATAACAAAATTGAATTGGGGCTATTATTTACGATCAAAGCGAACTCGTCTTTGGTCTTTTGTATGCCTCGAAGCTGCGCAAGATTGTCACCAGTCAACAAATAGCCTGCGCCGATGGGGGTCCCTTTCAACAGAACCGGTATGAATTCACCATTCCGGGCGCGGATACGCACCTCAGCCACAAAACCGTTAGGTTGCCTGAACCAGTCTGAATTTAAAGCCTCAAGCAAGTGAAATAGGTTCAGCCCATCCCATGCGCCGGCCTCCAAACCGAGCAGCAGCTGAGTTGCCGGATTGAGGTAACCAATCCTTCCCGTTTCATCCACGACGGCACACAGGCAACTACATTGATCCCCTAATGTGCGGAAATCGAGTGCGTTAACATTTGAAGTTTCTCTTATCATCGGATCTGAGGGCAAGAAGCCTAAGATCCTCATCGGAACAGAAAGAAAATCCCTGAAAGAAAAAGCGCCGTGGTTAATATAAACCACGGCGCCAGTTTCCTTATCACCAATCTGAGCCAAAGGTAAGTTGGTTAGCTAGTAACTTCGCCCGGACCATCCTCGTCGCCTTCTTTTACTTCGCTCTCAGGAACCACGCTTGCCGCGGCAACCTTATCCCCTTCGTCCAGATTGACCAACCTTACCCCTTGGGTAGACCTGCCCGCTTGACGAATGTTGTTCGATTCCGTTCGTAGAATCTTACCTTCCGCCGAAATCACCACCACGTCCGTGTCTTCCTTCACCGACAATACACTGACCACGTTGCCGATCTTCTTGGTGACCTTCATGTTGATCACACCCTTACCGCCGCGGTGCGTCAACCGGTAATCCTCAAGGGGCGTCCTCTTGCCGTAGCCGTTTTCGCTGATAGAAAGCATCAAGCCATCTTTTTCAACGACCTCGGCTCCGACCAGGTAATCACCTTCGGCCAGATCCATTGCCGCAACGCCTCTGGCTGGACGTCCCATTGCGCGTACTTCCTTTTCAAGGAAGCGAATGGCCATGCCCTCGTAAGTGGCGAGAAACATGTAATTGTCCCCGTTCGACAGACGAGCGGCAATCAATTCATCGGCCTCGTCGAGTGAAATAGCAATGATGCCCCTTGCCAGCGGATTGTCGAATTCGGTCAGCTCGCACTTTTTGATCACACCATTACGAGTAACCATTACGATGAACTGACCTTCCACGAATTCCTTTACGGGCAGGAATGCTTTCACCTGTTCATCCGGCTGCAAGGCGATCAGATTGGAGATATGCTTCCCTTTGCCGGTGGTGCCGGCATCAGGAATCTCGTAAATCTTCAGCCAATACACTCGGCCCTTGGTTGTATAAATCAGCAGGTAGGCGTGCGTCGAGGCGACAACCAGGTGTTCGACGACATCTTCGCTGCGCGTTCCCATTCCGATCCGGCCTTTGCCGCCGCGCGTCTGGCGGCGATAGGTGTCCATCGAAGTGCGCTTCAGGTATCCGCCACGGCTTACCGTCACCGCCACATCTTCCATTTGCACCAGATCTTCCAGACGGATATCCCCGGAATCCTCGACAATTTCCGTGCGCCGCGCATCGCCGAAGTCCTTTTGAACTTCCTTCAGTTCCTTGACGATTAAGGCACGCAAAACTGTTTCAGAACCTAGGATTTCCATGTAGCCGGCAATCATCCGTTGAATCTCAGCCAACTCGTCCAGAATCTTCTGCTGTTCCATGCCCGTAAGGCGTTGCAACTGCAATTCAATAATGGCCTGTGCTTGACGTTCGCTAAACTCGAATGCGCCAATCAGCGACTCCTTGGCTTCTTTAGGGTTTTTCGCGGCGCGGATCAAGCGAATCAGCTCATCTAGATGATCCAGAGCTTTTTGGAAGCCAAGTAAGATGTGCTCGCGATCACGGGCCTTGCGTAGCAGGTAGTCGGTTCTGCGGCGGACCACTTCAATGCGGTGGTCGATGAACCGCTTGAGCATGTCGATTATGCCCAACTCGCGCGGCTGGCCGTTGACGATCGACAACATGATCACGCCAAAGTTGGTTTGCATCTGCGTGAACTTGTACAAATTGTTCAGCACAATTTCCGACTGCTCGCCACGCTTCAGCTCGAACACGATGCGCATACCTTGGCGATCGCTCTCGTCCCGGATTTCAGAGATCCCTTCCAGCTTCTTTTCGTTTACCAACCCGGCGGTGGCTTCAATCATCCGCGCCTTGTTCACCATGTACGGAATTTCCGTGACAATGATGGCTTCCCGATCGCGGCTTATTTTTTCGACCGAAGCTTTAGCCCGCATCTTCAGTGATCCGCGCCCGCGAGTATAAGCGTCGTAGATTCCGGCTCTGCCTAAGATGTAACCACCTGTCGGGAAATCGGGACCGGGAACCATCTGCATGATTTCGGCCAGAGAAGTGTTGGGATTGTTGACCAACGCAATCGTCGCATTGATGATTTCCGTTAGATTATGAGGCGGGATGTTGGTCGCCATACCAACGGCGATCCCTTGCGAACCATTGACCAGAAGATTAGGATATCGGGTTGGGAGAACTTCCGGTTCACTTTCCGAATCGTCGTAGTTTGACTTGAAGTCGACCGTTTCCTTATCAATGTCCTCGATTAGCGAAGCAGCGATCTTGGCCAGACGAGCTTCGGTGTACCGCATCGCGGCAGGCGGGTCGCCATCGACTGAACCGAAATTTCCTTGTCCGTCAATCAACGGATAGCGCAAGGAAAACGGTTGGGCCATACGAACCAATGCGTCGTAAATCGCGGAATCACCATGAGGATGGAACTTACCCATTACTTCGCCAACAATCTTGGCGCACTTGCGCGTGGGCCGATTGTAATTCAAACCCAACTCGCTCATGCCGTAGAGAATTCGCCTATGTACCGGCTTTAAACCGTCACGGACATCAGGAAGCGCGCGACCGATGATGACACTCATCGCATAGTCCAGATAGGACTTGCGCATCTCGTCTTCGATATTGACCGGAATCAGATTCTTGTTGTCTCCGCCCAACGGCAACGGCCCCCCCGCCGGGGGTTGGGGAGGTAGTTGATTATCGTTTTCAGCCAAATGGAAACTCCTTAGTTGACGCGCTTAATTTGCTGGGGCGAAAAATCATGGCTTCAACGAAATAAGTACCGCTAAGTTTCTCGCGCATTTCGTTGTTTGTTCGCCCTGATTTGTAAGGTTGCCCTGAGCCTGCAATTATACCAAATCCGGCCTCTTAATCACCTAAATCATTGAGTCCGATACGAAAACTTGACGCAAGTAGGCGAGTGCAGCCAACAAGCTCAACTCACTTTCCTCTTGACCGAAACCATCGCGCCATAGTACCCTCGTGACTTCATGATCTTACCGGGAAGCAGTTTTACTACTCTCTTGTTGCTCGCCTTTTCAATGGTGTGTTTCGCCATGTGGGCCAATACTCAAAAAGCCACGGGGAAGTGGCGGTTCGAGCTTTATTATTTGGATTTTTCGCTGGGAATGCTGTTGTGCGGGATTGCCATCGCCCTAACATTTGGAACGTTGGGAAACGATATTTCCGTTGAAGACAACCTTCAGATTTGCGGAAAAAGGCAAATTGCATACGGTTTGGCGGCTGGCGCCATATTCGCCTTTTCTAACATGCTTCTATCGGCGGCGCTTTCGGTGGCGGGAATGTCGGTGGCCTTCCCCATTTCCTTTTCCGTCTCAATCATTCTTGGCGTTGCTATTAGTTTTTTCACGGCAGCGCCGGGTCAAGCTCTATCGATTGGAATCGGCACGGCGCTAATGGGGGTCTCCGCCGCCGCGATTGCCATGGCCCATTCGTTGCACACAATGGATATCCTGAAAACTCTCCCCCCTGGGGCGAGAAAGAAAAAGGATCAGGCAGGCAAGGGCATCCTCCTCAGTTGCATCTCCGGCTTTTTCATGGCGTTCTTTTTTCCCGTTGTGAATTTGGCTCGGGCATCGGAACTCGGACTTGGACCTTATACGGCAGGGCTTTTCATAGCGATAGGGGCATTCATCATGGTCTTCCCGCTAAACCTCTATTTTATGAATCTGCCGGTAACCGGCGAATCGATAGGATTTGCAATGTATGGACGCGGTTCAATAAAACAACACCTTCTTGGCCTGCTTGGCGGCGCTATGACTTGTTGCGGACTGATGGGTACTTTAGTTGCACTGTCAGTACCCAAGCAGAATTCGGTTTCGAGTCCCCTCTCCTATGCTCTTGTTCACGGATCTCCTCTGCTGAGCATAATTATTGGAATGTTGCTCTGGAAAGAGTTCGCCGGAGCTTCTGGAAGGACCCCTTTACTGTTAGGAGCAGGAGCGATTCTGTTTGCGGTGGCCCTGGGCACGTTGGCTTACGCCTAGCTTTAGCGTTTGCTTTTCGTCGATGAACAGATAGCTAAGCTGTTGTTTTAGTGATACAATCTGGTGATAAGTGCAGCCCTTAATTGGACTTCCGTCAGGTGGACCTTCTAAACTTACCTGCGGATGAAGAGGATCTGACGTGGACAAATTAGCGCAAAATATACAAGAGGCGTTCCTTAACAACGCTCGCAAAGATAAAACATTCCTCACGATTTACTTGATGAGTGGCGTCAAGCTTTCCGGTCGTATTAAGAGCTTTGACAAGTACTCGGTAATTCTGGAATCAAACAATCAAGAACAGTTGATCTTTAAGCATGCGATCTCAACTGTTGTAGTAGCTAAGCCGATGCATTCCAGCGCAGGCCCACCACACCCATCAATGCACACAAGCGCCCCGGGATCCCCGATGGCGGCAACCGCTGCTGTTGGGTCAGATCCGCACACCGAAGGCTAATCAGCCGTAAACGAAGGCGCAAATTTGCAATTCTCTTGGCGACTACGTTGGCCTTTTGAACTTAAACTTCCGGCCAAACTCCCCTGCCGCCAAACCGAGTATTAATTTGCGCCAAACCCGAAAAGAAAAAGCCGTTCTAGTCGCCTTGGATCTAAAGACCAAGAAGGCCCACCTCGCCTCCTCGGATTTTTCCGTTGAAGATTCTCTTGAGGAGCTCCATACCCTGGCGATCAGCGCTGGAGCGGAAATTCAAGATAAAATTCTGCAATCACGCGGCGCCGTTGATGCCGCCACCCTATTAGGCTCCGGTAAAGTAGAAGAGCTTCGTGCGATCGTAAAAGCCACCGAAGCTGATCTGGTCATCTTCGACCAGGAATTAACCCCCTCCCAACAACGCAATCTTGATCGTATCCTCGAGACAAGAGTGATTGACAGGACTCAGCTAATTCTCGACATCTTCGCCCGTCGCGCCCGAACGAGGGAAGGTCAACTTCAGGTTGAACTGGCGCAACTCAACTACATCCTTCCCAGGCTGTCAGGCCAAGGCATATCGATGTCACGAATGGGTGGCGGGATTGGCGCACGCGGCCCCGGCGAGACTAAGCTCGAAACCGATCGCCGCCGAATTCGCACGCGCATCAGCAAAATTGGTAAAGAAATCGATGGAGTGCGTGGATCCAGATCAATTCAACGCCGTCAGCGGCAATCAGTGCCTCTTGCGACCATTGCATTGGTGGGCTATACGAACGCGGGAAAATCCACGCTTTTTAACCGTCTCACTCGCTCGGCTGTTGACGCCGATGCGCGCATGTTCGCAACGCTCGATCCAACGGTACGAGCACTCGATTTGCCGTCCAAGCGCAAAGTGCTCTTAAGCGACACGGTAGGATTCATCCGTCAGTTGCCGACCACGTTGGTGAAGGCTTTCCGTGCAACGCTCGAAGAAGTTTGCGAAGCTTCCGTGCTGCTCCATGTATTCGATTGCTCCCATCCGCACTGGCAGGAACATTCGCGCCATGTAGAAGCGGTTCTTGATGAAATCGGGGCGAGGGATACGCCGCGTTTATTGGTTGGCAATAAGGTGGACTTACAGAGCAACTCGAATTTACCGGAAGGAGCTACCGCTATTTCCGCCTCGACCGGTTTAGGGATTGACAAACTGCTGACGGCAATCGACAACGCGTTGATGTTGGATCCGCTCGAAATCTGCCGCTTTCGAATCCCATCCTCCGATGGAGCGTCGCTGAGTTCGGTGCATTCAAGCGCCAAGGTGATCGAGAAAAAACTTGAGAATGAGGATGTGTTGATTGAAGCGCTAGCGCCAGCCTCGCTAAGGACGCGCTTGAAGGAGTATATTGATAAGGCGGAATGAATCTTCCCAATCTACTAACGCTCCTCCGAATCTTCTTCGTGCCCATAATGGTGGCTGCGTTGGTGCAGGAGAATCTGAACGTCCAACTGGCGGGCATACCGGTTGCGACGGAGTTCCTTGCCTTGGCTATTTTTCTCGCGGCTGCGATAACAGACATCCTTGACGGTTACCTTGCGCGTCGCTGGCAGCAGGTCACAACCGTTGGAACATTGTTAGATCCAATCGCTGACAAGATGCTAATCTCGGCAGCCCTAATTTCCTTGGTGCAGGTGCGGCAGATTCCAGGCTGGATGGCGATCTTGATCATCGGCCGCGAATTCGCTGTAACCGGATTACGGTCTATCGCCGCCGCCGAGGGATACACGATCAAGGCCAGTGACCTTGGTAAGACTAAAACCGTCACGCAAGTGATTGCAGTCAGCCTAATCCTGATCAGCATCCATTGGCCACAACTTCGGTACTTCGCTATGTTTTCAATGTGGGTAGTTGTAGGATTCGGCGTGGCGAGCGCCATCGGCTACTTTCAGAAGTTCTGGCGTAAAGTAGATGAAAGCATCAAGGTTAGCAGGCGGCGTGAACTGCTGCTCGAAGAACGCAAGAGGCGCCGCGATTCGCGCGCCATGGCCGCTTCGGCCAGCAACACTCCGCCTGCCTAAGAATCTCTATAACGGATCAACAAGAGTCATTCTGGGCAGTAGAAAAACCTTAAGTTTTCACCGCGTCCCGTCGCCTCAGTGCTTCGGCGCTCGCGAGAAATGCCCCGTATAGCTCACGACAAAGGACCCTCCGGACCGGGCAGGATTTCCGCCCCGAAGGTGGGCCTGGGCGCTCGTGCGCCAAGCCGCCGTTGCCGAAAGCCGAACGGTTTTCCGCCTATCCCGGAATGGTTTTCACGATGAGCCCGTGCAGTGTGGCATGAAAAGGGAGGGCCATGATAGCCGAGCGAAGGCGCGTAAGTGATTGACGTTCTGTTCGCGGCCCCGAATCCTTTTCACGTTCCCCCGGAAGAGTGTTCACTTCGACACCTGATCCGCAGTCGACCCTCTTTCACGATTACCCCCGCGGTGAAGATGCTAAGGCTGCCCTTATCGTGATTGTGATTGGCACTGAAGCTTCGGCGCTCGCGGGAAATAACCCACTTGTGCGCAATTAGAGTTACCACACCGAAAACAGTCCGTGTGATGAGACGCGGTTAGAAGCAGCCTCGTTCCTCCAGTTCATCCTAGTCCCAACGTCGCTTCACGGTCTCGTCCAAGGGCTTTTGCGGTCCAATATCGAAGTGAGCGTAGCTGTCCTGGCGGTTGACGGTTTTTCGCCAAGCAGTTCAGCGATGCAAGTAAAATCCACTCCGCGATTAGCTGCTCGTTCACAAACGTGTGCCGCCACTGTTAGGGAGGTCTGTGCCGAGGATTTCCAGAGCTGTCGAGCCCTAAAGATTGGCCGCAAACATTCAACGCATGTTCCCTATGGCCGTCTGGTGATCGGATTCGCCCCCCTTTCGGTTCCAAAACCATCCGCCGCCAGAAAGAATAGGAACGCCTTCATCCGTTGGACGATCACGGGAGGGAGCAACACCTTCACCCACGCTCCGGACTTGGTTCGGTACAACTTGAGATGCGATCCTTCCAAATAATCCGGCCCTAGCTTCACGGCATCAACCGTTTCCAGCCCCAAGTAGCGCATGAGCAGATTGAATGTCCGAAGGTTATTCGTTGGTTCCGCACGCTTCCAGGATGGACGACGGGGCGCGCCCGCTTGTCTTCGTTAATCTTCGGTGGATTCAATGCGTCCGCCAGATTGCCCGGTATCCATCCCATGCGATGAGCATGGCCGAAGAATTGTTTTGGACGTTCACTTTGGATCGTGAGCGCATGACCGTTCACCTTTTAGTTCCGCCGGAACATCGCAACGAGGTCGGGAGTAAAATCCTTGGTGAACTCGACCCTGTTCCTCAGTGCGAATTGCAGGAGTGTGGGCGAGTATTATGAGTTCCGGTTTGGATTGGGATTTACGGTCAAGGAATTTGTGAAAGCTCCTGAGCGGAGTCTCCGATGCCCCTAGATTTCTCCGCCATAAAGTAATCGGCACTTGGCCGCTTCCACCGTCACTAACGTCTTGGTTGGCTCCATTTTGCCAGTGAGAACCATCTGGTTGACGATCCTAGTAGCCGTCTCCCAATCGGACGTTTTGAGCGATTTTGCCGCCGCTTGCCATTCTTCTGTTAGCAGTCCACGATGTACGGGCAATTCAATTTAGACTGGGATGGACGCACCGTCCCGAATGTGCCGTACTGTGAACAGTGCTGAAGATGCCTCCGTTTGGGCGCGGGCATGACCGGAGAATTGCACTTTTTGGAGACAGCAATCGACGATTGCTAATTACATATTAATTATAAACAGATAATGGTGAGCCGGGCGGGGGTCGAACCCGCGACCACCGCATTAAAAGTGCGATGCTCTACCAACTGAGCTACCGGCTCTAACTCTTTTGCTTTCAGTCACTTACTGTGATTTTTGGTCTTCGTAATTTCTTGAAAGTAGGGGCAAAAGTAGGGTATGACTAAGGTTTCCGCCACTTTTTGAATTTGTCCCATGAGCTTTAGGTTAACACACTGGGCCAATTCGAACACAATTTGCA
>JANXXI010000055.1 GCA_025350695.1 Acidobacteriota bacterium | reverse complement strand
CATACACGATGCCACCACTTATAGTGGCGGTGGACTCTCCCACTTCTTTGCCCGTCTTGTAGCGCCAGCGCGCCTTGCCGGTGTTGAGGTCAAGGGCAAGCAATTCGCTTCCGCCGGAACCGATGTAAACGGTGCCGTTGTCGATGATGGGAGACGACTCAAATACTTCCCCGCCCTCCCATGTCCACAGTAGCTTTAGCTGGCCTGAGATCTTTTCGGTGGACACGCCGGTGAGTTGTTGATTGCCGCGGAACTGCGGCCACTGGGCGAATATTGCTGAGATGGTGATAAGGGCTAGGGTCAATAGGCGCATTGGTATAACTCCAGGGCTCCGGCAGCGTCGAATGGGCGGGGGTTGAAACGGCCGGTCCATTGTTGGGCAGCAGCTTCGGCCAGTTGTGACAGATCGTGAAGCGGGATATTAGCTTCTTCGAGGCTACCCGGGAGACCGGCCATTGCGGCGAGGTCGGACAACATCGCGGGCAAGTTTGGGGACAACTCGTGATACTGACGCAGACCATTCCATTGGACGACATGGGGCAACATTATGGCGATGGCGGAACCGTGGGTTGTGCCATAGCGGGCAGTGAGCGGATTGGCGGTGGCGTGCGTCGCCCCAAGCATGGAAGCTTCGATAGCGCAGCCGGCGAACCATGCGCCAAGTTGCATTTGGGCGACGGAGTCAATGTCTTCGGGATGATTGATCAACTTCGGAAATGCGGGGGAAAGCATGCGCCACGCCTGGCGCGAGAAAGCGTCGCTGGTGGCATTGCGTTTGGTGGTGACGAACGTTTCAACGGCATGAGATATTGCATCGTAACCGGCGGTAGCACGCACAGTGGCGGGTTGAGAGATAGCTAGTTCAGGGTCGAGTAGCGCGATGCGGAAAGCCGCTTTGTCGTCCCCACAGGCCATCTTGACGTGCGTTTCCGAATCGGAGATTAACGCGTAGGTTTGCGCTTCGCTGCCGGTGCCGGTGGTGCACGGGATTCCGATCATGGGAAGCAAGGGATGCGTGGCTTTGTTGTGACCCCGATAGTCGCGCATCGCGCCGCCACAGCAGTGGACGAAGTTGATGGCTTTCGCGCAATCGAGCGAACTGCCGCCCCCGAGGCCTATGATTGAATCGACCTGGCCGGCAGCAGCGACGAGCCGGCCCTGCTCCACCATGCTGGTATCGGGGTTTTCGTCGAAATCATGGAACGGCGTGACGGCGATGCCGGACGCTTCGAGCAATGCCGTAGCGCGGCCTGAGTGGCCCGCTTTCAGCAAGCCGGTATCTGCGACCAGCAGCGTGCGACGAAAATCAAGTTGCCGCGCCAGCTCTCCGATTTGGCTAAGCGAACCGGGGCCGGAGACCAGCCTTGTGCGAAGGGTGAAATCGAACGGGGCTAAACTCACTTTTTCTTTTCCGCCTGTGCTTTGTTGACGATTTGCTTTACTTCGTTCATCAATGTTTGGACGTGATAGGGCGTACCCTGTTTGACGGTCCATTCAATGCCGCCGTTTCCGTGAACTGGGTAGAGAACCTTGAAATCTTCAATGGGGTTATTGTTGACTACCAACAGATCGGCCGACCACCCGGCGCGAACTCGTCCGAATTTCTTTTCTTGGCCGAGAATACGGGCGCCGTTAAGCGACGCTTGTTCAATAATTTTGAGCGGCGGGAATCCCGCCTCCTGATGCAATTCCAGATTACGAAGATAGCCGAAGCCGTACATTTGGTAAATGTAGCCTGCGTCTTCGCCAATGCCAACCAAGCCGCCACGCTTGGAGAACTCGCGCACGGCGCGCATCCAGATGCGGTAGTTTTCTTTCCAGTAGGTTTCGTCGGTGGAAGACCAGTTAATGAAGTAGGAGCCATGGTTCTGCAAGTTAGGTTCGAAGAACCGGGCCAGAGCGGGGTGTAAATATTCTTTGAACCAGGGTTGGGTCTGGGCGCGTTGCAGATCCCGGCTGGCTTCGTAGATGGCAAGAGTTGGATCCCAGGCGACGCCGGATTCAATCATGCCGTCGAATACTTTGGTGAGTTTTTCCCAATTGGCTTCGCGCCACAGGCGGCCGGCGTAACGGAAACGGTCGGCTTCATTGGCGTAGTTATAGCTTGACGGAAAACCTTGCACGCCTTCTTCGAGGGCCGCATCGGGGATTCCATACCAGTGTTCAATAGAGCGTGTCTTGAAGCGAATGTCGTCCCAGGCATTGGTTTCTTCGACTCCGGTGTGATGGGCAACGGGTAATCCGGCATTTGTGGCGGCGTTGAGCGCGGCCTCCATAACGTCGCGATGCACTCCGAGGAATTTCACTCCATCGGCGCCTTGTTCCTTGAGTTGCGCAATGCGGGCGCGGGCTTCGGCTGGGTTGACCGGACGACCCAGCATGGGATAGACGAAGAGGCGCGGGGATACGCGCTTGGGATCGTCACGAACAGAAATTGTAAATCTAGTATCGCTGCCAACGTCGCGAACTGTGGTGATGCCGCATGCGAGCCAAAGTTTCAGGACGTAGTCGGGATCCATTGGCCCACCGCCTCGTTCATTGTGCAGGTGCCCATGAAGATTGACGAAGCCCGGCAGAACGTAGCGGCCCTTAGCGTCGATCAAGGTATCGGTTGCAGTGGACTGCACCCGACCGATGCGTGTAATGAGACCGTTTTCGATAAGGATATCGGAGGGGCCAGAGGCTGGTGTACCGTTGCCTTCGACGATGAGGGCGTGTTGAATCACTAACCGCTCCGGCCGTACTGCGTGGCGCGGAGCGGTTTGCGCATTGACGTTTAGTTGGACAAAAATTGCCAGGACTAGGGATACCGCTCCCTTACGGTCACGGCTCACCGACGTTGTTATCTTTTGTTTTCTAACGCCCACAGTTGGTTCCGGTTGGCAATGAAGATCGCGCCATTGGCGGGAACGGGCGTCGAATAGACAGAGCTACCGAGGCTTGATTCGGCGATCAACTTCTTGGTCTTGGCTGCTTCCAGCACAACCACGTCGCCATCTTCGTCGCCAAGGTATACCTTGCCGTCGATCACCATGGGCGAACCCCAGACGGCTGCCAGCATGTCGTGCGTCCAGTACGGTTGGCCGGTCTTCGCGTCGAGGCAATGCAGGAAGCCGGAAAAATCGGAATAGAACAGCAAGCCGTTGTAATATGCGCCGGTGGAAACAGAGCGGCGAATCTTGTCATAGTGCCACAGCCGGCCGGTCTGCGTGATGTCACCGCGCTTGGTTCCGTCAATTGCGTAAAGGTGGCCGACGCCCTCGCCATGTTCGGGGTCCTGTCCGTTAGCTTGATACACCACGTTGCCGATAATGATGGGCGTGGCGATCACTTCATTACGTGTCTTGGGCCAAACGGAATCTTTAGGGTTAAGGTCGAACTCCCAAAGCAGCTTGCCGGTTTCCGCTTCGTAGCTGCGGGTCTTGCCATCGCCTTGGCCGATCACTACTTGCATCACATCGCCGATCTTGGCCACGGCAGGCGAAGACCATTGACCATGGAGAATCTTGTCACCAACTTGATTGGCTTCCCACACCAGTTTATGTGTCTTCTTATTCACCGCGATGATGGACGGGGCCTTGGGCGAGGGGATGTTAACGTGAGATTCATCCTGGCCGTTGGAAGTGGACACGAAGATCAGATCGCCGAAAATAGCGGGCGAGCTGTTGGACATGTTGTGCGGGAAGGCGCCGACTTCTTCCATCATGTCGAATTTCCAAAGGATTTTACCGTCCTTAAGGTTAGCTGCGACGATTTCGCCGCGATTAGAAACGTAGTACACAATGCCGTTTTCGACAGCAGGAGAGGAGCAAACCCCTTGATAGGGCCAATCGTTCACGCGGCCACTGGCGACCTTTTCGTGAGTAATCTGCCAGAGGAATGCGCCGGTCTTTTCGTCAAACGCCATTACGACACCGCGATCGCCGCCCTCTTTTGGATTGCGCAAACCTTCGTTATTGGTGCCGACCAACACGACGCCATCTGCTACAACGGGGTTGCCATATGTTTGAGAACCAAGCGCGGAGACCCACTTTGTATTGGTCTTCTTAACAACGTCCCAGGAGGTGGGCGCGCCTTTCATGGTGGAGAGCATGTTGCGGTCGTTGGTGCCGCCCCACATGGGCCAATCTTTCTTCGGGTCGGAGGCGACTAGCAAGCCCGACGCGCCGACAGCTAAAAGAAGCAGAGCAATATAGTTTTTCATTAGTTCTTCGTCACCTTCAGGTTATCGAAAAATACTTCAAAGGGGGCATCGGCATAAATGCCTGGCGCGCCCATGAGGTTTCCATCATCGTCAACGCGCTCAACGGTCCAATTGTCGGGTTCGGGTTCACTGGCCACCCAAACCTTGCCGAGTGCGCGTACTTTTGTCCCGCCGAGCGATTCCACACGGAGCTTCATGCGGTACCACACATCCCATTGAGCTTTGAACGGAGCGGCAACTGTGCGCGCCGTTTCCGGCTGCCAGGACTGCAGTTCCACTTTGTCTTGGTTGCCGAATAGCACTAGGCTATAACGTTGAGCAACTAAGCCGGTGTCTCCCATCTGTCGGCGTTTTTGCGAAAGACGCGTGGAAGCCTCCACCGTATAATCATGCATGTCGACCGGCCCCATGAATACTCGGGCTCGTTTCGTGGCTGGATTATCAGCGAGTTTCACCAAAACATTGCCTCCTTCTTCAGGACGAGTTTCAAACTTGGTATTGCAATTGATCCATTCGGCGGGCACGGCTTTGTCTTTCAGGTCGTCGAAATTCCAGCTCCAAGGAAGTGAGGCTACGACGCGGGCTCGCGCTTGACCCTTCAGGTTTCCAACGGTCGCCGTGATGATTCCGGCTGTGCTGGGAGCGGATGCATCCACAGACAGCTTTCCGTCGGCCACCGACGCTTTCATTGCGCCAGCGCTCCACTGTACTTGCTTTTCTTCGCGCAGAAAGTTGCCCTGCGCATCGAAGAGCCGCACGCGTAAATTGACGCTCTGCCCAGGAGCCAGCATAATTTCAGCAGGAACCACTTGCACGAACGCAGGGGCGCCAGTGCCGGGCTTGGGAGCCGGAGGGTAGACGGTTGGCGTAACATTCTTCTTGCCGATGGCGTACAGGCTCTCGTTCGTGACGATGAAGATGCGCCCATCACTGACTGCCGCAGAGCCGATAACCTTCTCGCCTGTTTCTTGCCCTGGGGCAGGTTGCCTGAACTTCACTTCGCTGAGCATCTCGCAACGATCATTGTGCGGCTTGAGGATAAAGAATTTGCCGTTCTCGGTCCCAACATAGATCTTACCGTCGGCGAACACAGCCGACGACTTCTGAATGGTGCCCATGTTGAACTTCCAGATCTGACGGCCGGTGACGAGGTCGAACGCAAAGACATTGGCTCCGTTATCGACCTGAATGATGCGGTCTCCATCAATGAACGGTGAACTGACACCGCCCTGGAATCCAAGATTTGACCACTTGATTTGCCCTTTGCCGATGTCACCCTTGGCAGTGCCATCAATTGCGGCGAGCAAACCCATTTCGCTTGATTCGAGATTCTCTTCCGATTGACTGACATATACGGTGGAACCGTTGATGACAACGCCCGTGTTAATGCCGCGCTTGGAGATCACATACTTCCAGACGGGCTCACCCGTCAGCGCTTTCACTGCATGAAAGGCGCCATCGCCGCCGCCGACAATGAAGAGGCGTTGCCCGCCAAGTTCGGCGATCACAGGTGGGGAATAGGTTGTGTCATAAGGGCGGCCACCAGGAGTGGTGACATAGATGTTTTCACCGGTGCGCTTATCAAATGCGAAGAAGCGGTGCGCCGCGCGGGATTGGGCGCCCCAGCCAGTGGTAACGCCACTGATGATCACCAGATCGCCATCAATAACCGGAGCTGGAGTGCGTCCACCGTGCGTCGTTACCCATGCAAACTCTTCGCCCAAGGATCGATTCCAAACTTCTTTACCTTCACGAGTGAAGCACCAAAGTTGGCCATGTCCACCGAAAGCGAACACGTTGCCGGTGTCAGGGTCGACGGTTGGAGAGGCCCAAGCCATACGATGCTGCGGAACGTCAGATAGGAAAATTGCCCATTTACGCTCCCACACCAGTTTGCCTGTGCTGCCGTCGAAGGCCATCAGGCGTTCTTTCAGCTTGGCCCCTGTGCCTTCAGTGTTCAGCAGGTAGACGCGATCTTTATGAACTACCGGGGCGGAAATACCGCCGAAGGGGGCTTTCCATAACAGGTTCTGCCCTTGGGGAGACCACGTGGAGGGCAGGTTTTTTTCCGGCGACGATCCATCGCGCTTCGGGCCACGCCAATCGGGCCAATCACCGGCGATAAGGGGTAGGGATGCTAGGGCAAGGGTGAGGCAAAGTAACTTCTTCATAGTTGTCCAGATAGTTAGATGACGGCAAAGACGGTGGCTGCGTTACCGGTCCCGCCCAACGGTTCATTATAGCTCGTCGACAAGGGCGATGAACAGGAGAGGATTTCATGCACTCACGGAGTTGCAAGCAGTTGTGGCATCATCTCTGAGATACCCGATATGAAACTGAATTCCATTCGCGGACCCCTTCTTTTAGCGATTTTTGTTTTTTCGATGGGCTATTTTGCGGGAGGAGTGTATGGAGTTTTCGATTTTCTGCTGAACGCGACTCGGCAAGCCGCGCTGCCTCTCGACTTCGGCTATGGTGGGGCGAGGATTTTCGGGATTCCGAAAAAAGCCTGGGACCTGGGTATCCGCCGGGGTGACGTTTTGCTGGAAATGGATGGGCGCCCCTTTGCCGGTTACACCGATATGTGCGAAGCGGTGAGCAAGAGAAAACCGGGCGATCTAATGCCGGTCACAATACGCCGCGCCTCCGATGGCTCAATCGCCCATTTGCAAATTCCACTGGAACCCCGCGTCGACGGATCAATACCCGTGTGGACCTGGCTGTGGAAGATCACTACTCAGATCTTGTTTCCCCTGTTTTGTATGCTGACCGGATTCTGGGTAGTCCTGAATCGCTACCGGGATCTCAGCGCTTGGCTACTGTTATTTATCCTGCTGGCTTCAGCGACGCTTCTTCCAACGGCAACGTGGACAGGCTACTGGTCGGCGGCTGCCAATGGTTGGGATGCACTTCTTGGAACAATGCTTCCGGGAATGATGATGTTGTTCGCAATTTATTTTCCGGATCGTTTGGGAATTGATCGAAAACGACCATGGCTAAAGTGGATTGTCCTCCTTCCGCAATCATTCTGTTCGGCGGTCTTCGTTTGGTATGTCTTTTTCAAGCAAGTAAACATGAGCATGTTTGAAAGCATCGTGCCTTGGCTATTTCCCCTACTCCAAGTTCAGCGCGTTGTCAGTATGATCGCGATCAGCATTTTCTTCTTTATCCTGGGCGCTAAGAGCGGAACGGCAACAGGTGTTGATGCCAGGCGACGGCTACGGCTGATGTGGGTCGGCTCGGCCGTCGGCTTGACACCAAGCTTTTTTCTGACCATCTATAGCATGGCGACGGGGCAGGATTGGGGACGCGGCGTGCCCGAGTGGGCATTGTTGATTGTAATAGTTGCTCTCACGGTGTTTCCCATGACCCTAGCGTACGTGGTGGTCGTACATCGCGCCATGGAAATTCGCGGCGTGCTACGGCAAAGCATGAAGTACGCATTGGCGAGAAACGGTTTGAGCGTATTGCGCGGAATAGTAGTGGCGGCGGCCGCTTTCTTCATTCTCAAATTGGATAAGAGCACTGAAAGAGGGATTGGCCAACAAGTTGCGGCACTTGGGCTAAGCGGATTGGCCTGGTTTACGGTGCGGAGCAAGTTCAGCAACCAACTCTCTGGTTGGATGGACCGCAAATTCTTCCGCGAGGCCTATAGTAGCGAGCAAGTGTTGAGCGATTTGGGAGGCGAGGTGCGCAAGTATGCGGATACCAAGCCGCTGCTTGAAACTGTTACGACAAGAATTTCAGGGACACTTCATACTCCGCGGGTTTCCGTGCTTTTGGCCAACGGGGAGGAGTACCGTAGCGATTCAGCTTCGCTCGGTTCCGAATCAAAAGTGATTCAACTACTGAAGAATTCGCACAAGCCCGCCGTTGTTTACTTCGATGATCCCGATTCCTGGGTACACGGCGTCGATGTTGAAGATCGCCGAACCCTTCAAGCGATGGACGCGCAGTTACTGTTGCCACTGGCAGGACGGGAACGCCTGATGGGAGTAATGGCGCTGGGTCCCAAACTTTCGGAGGAACCTTACTCCAACACCGACGTGCAGTTGCTTGAAAGCGTGGCCGCGCAAACCGGATTGGCTATCGAAAACAATCAGCTTATTTCGAAACTGGCATCCGAGGCCGTGCAAAAGGAACGGATGAATCGTGAGCTCGAAATCGCCCGCGAGGTTCAGCAACGTTTGTTCCCGCAAAAGTTTCCCACTGTGGGCGGCCTCGATTGCAGCGGAAAATGCCGGGCGGCGCTAGTCGTTGGAGGAGACTATTTTGATTTCCTGACGCTACCTGATGGCAAGTTGGGAGTAGCTATTGGCGACGTTTCTGGTAAGGGTATTTCGGCTGCATTGTTGATGGCCAGCCTTCGCTCCTCGTTGCGTGGTCAAACCATTGGGGGCAGTGGGGCGCTGTCGACCTTGATGGTGAACATGAACGAGCTTGTTTACGAAGCATCAGCCAGCAACCGCTACGCCACTTTCTTCTATGGCCAATACGACCTGACAACTCGCCGCTTGGAGTTTGTCAATGCTGGTCATAATGCTCCGGTGATCTTGCGAGGGAGTGAGGTTCTGCGGTTAGAGGCTGGTGGCCCAGTGGTGGGATTGTTGCCTAAGGCGGCATACAGACAGGACGCGATCGACCTGCAGCCCGGAGATATTTTCCTTGGTTACACCGATGGCGTGAGCGAGGCAATGAACCATGCCGAGGATGAATGGGGCGAGGAAGGAATGATCGCCTCGGCCCAGGCTCACGCACACCTGGATTCAGCCACTATGATTGACCGAATCATCGCCGGCGCTGACGCATTCGCGGACGGCGCCGAGCAGCACGATGATATGACGCTGCTTGTGATGAAGCTGAAGATACCTGGAGTAAACTAGTCGATCCGATTCTCCACTCGATCATCTTCACTGCTGCTTGCTTGCGCACTTCCGCGGATATTCGAGTATCGCGCCTGTAGTCAGTTGCTTCGTCTACGTCGTTACCGGTTAGGAAAAGTATCCAAGTCTCGATGTTTCGTTTTGGTATCAGGTGAGAAATTTTCTCGGACGCTTCTCGCTGATCGAGCCCTTCGAAAGTCAAACTATCAGAACCATTCGCGCCAAGAATTAGTTGTTTAGGCCCGGGCTTCTATTCGAAATTGACAAAGGCCCGGTAGTTGTCGATATACAATCGAGTGAGCCTTCAAGCTTGATTGTACCTCTCTTCTTAAAACACAAGCTTCAAGCCAAATTGCACTCTGCGGGGATCTCCGGCACTTGTAATCTGCCCAGCGCCGGCGCCATTGATGTTCGCCCCTGGCAAACCAAAGAACGGAGTGTTTGTGGCATTGAACGCCTCTGCCCGGAACTGCAGACGGAATCGCTCGGCCAAGGTGAAGGACTTCGCCAAGGAGAAATCCACGTTCTTCAGTGTTGGACCGGTAAGGATGTTCCGACCGGAGTTTC
This sequence comes from Acidobacteriota bacterium, assembly GCA_025350695.1. GTDB lineage: Bacteria > Acidobacteriota > Terriglobia > Bryobacterales > Bryobacteraceae > JANXSF01. The sequence goes on along the minus strand of JANXXI010000055.1, from coordinate 25,906 downwards.
CATATGTGTAATTGGGCTGCACTTGAAAGGCGGACACATCGAACCAACGATCGATCGTGCGCTGGTCAGCGGACAGCGAGCCGTCACGCAAACGATTGGGGCGATCCGCGCCGCCTGCGTTAGTGATGCCGCCGCTGGTGGAAACGGTGAAGGGCAGCCCACCGGTTCGGCTGGCAATCGCGCTTAATTGCCACCCACCAAGAACGGCGTCAGCCGCGCGATGGGAATTGGCCAGCCAACGCTTGCCTTTGCCGATAGGCAGTTCATAGGTTGTACTCAAAATGTAATTGTGCCGTGCATCCGTTAAAGCATTGGCGCGATTTAGTCCGCGGTCCCAAGGTTTCAGCGGAGTGCCCGAATCGTTATTGCCCACTTCATCCACATTGTCTATAGTATGGGACCAAGTGTAAGAAGAAAGGAACGTGAGCCCCTTCGAGAAGCGTTTTTCCAAGCGCACCATTAAGGCGTTGTAGCTTAGGTTGCCCAACGGTTCCTGCCGGTTCACCGCAGTGTAGTATGGCCAGAGACGCCGGTTGGCCACTGGCACGGGCGAGGGGTCAATATTGAAGGGAACGTTGTAATTCACGTTAGCAAGCAGCTTATGCGTGCTATTGCCGCTGTAGCCGACCGTCAGCAAAGTGTCCAGCAACAATTCGCGTTGCAGATCAAAGAACCATTGACTGGAATATTGCGCCGGTAAAAGCTTGTTGGGCGAGTCGATGCCGACCTGATTCGGGCCAGGCACGATAGTCGCGGGCAACTGTACCGCGGGGAAACCTCCGCTAAGAGTCAGACGCGGATTGATCCGGTCGATCGTTGCGAATCCGATTTCCACGAAATCCGGAGCTTGATTCTGCGCCCGCGCCCACTGCGTTTGCAGTGCATCCGCCTGAGCGTAAATCACGCCGAAGCCGGAACGAACCACGGTCTTGTTGGACAGCCTGTAGGCAAAGCCTAGGCGCGGCGCGAAGTTATTAAGGTCGTTCTGGCAACCACACCCACCCTTGATTCTGGTCTGTTTCAACTGAACGTCAGGTCCGGTACGGGAAAAATCCAAATCGAATGTGGATACGCCGCCATCGGGGAACGTTGGCGCGGAGAAGATGTCGTACCGAACACCGAGATTCAACGTCAGCTTCGGAGTGATCTTCCAATCATCCTGAACAAAGGCGGCGAAGTTATTCACCCAAAGATTCTCGCCATTTTCATTCCCCAGAGTGCCTCCACTAGCCATGCCCAATAGGAACTCGGCCAAGCCGTCCCCCGTTGCGCCGCGGTTTGCGGGATTTGCCGTAAACTCACGGGCGAACGCGAACTGCCCGCGGGAAAACCGGGCGGAGTTGCGGAACACATTCTGCCGCTTCAATTCTCCGCCAATGCGAATCGTGTGAGTTCCCCAAGTCTTGAACAAGGTCTCATTGAACTGGAACGACCTCAGGTTGTTCGTATTTGGCCAGAAGGAACGCGACCCCAGTTCGGCGTAGCCGCCCGGCGTAAAACGAGTCAGGCCGTGGTTGTTGGAAATGTCGAAGTTGGTTTTCGGAATTCCTTTAATGCCGAAATCCGCGAACAGCGCCTTATCGTAGGGAATATCAAAGCTTGTTGGAAAGTTCGTCCAACCGAAGCGGAACTCGTTCGCCATTGAAGGAGTCAGAGTCAGGTTATAGGAGCCCGCAATACTCTGACTCCGAATCTTCGTTGTAGTGGCAAGGCCGCCATCGGCAGGAAGGGGAAGGGGGCCAGGTTCGTAACGGTCGCGATTGCGGCGGCTGTAGCGCAATGAAAGGCGGCTCTTGTCATTGATGTTGTGGTCGCCCTTCAGGTCGTAAGTATCAACATCGTTCGATTCGCTGGGTGAAAAGAAATAGTTATTGACGATGCTGTTGGTGGTCGGCTGCGGGTAGAGATCCAAAAGTTTTTGGGCAAGGGGATCCCAACGATTTTTCGGCACGATGTTACCGGGAAAAGGCTGGCGCGTAAAGCTGGCAGCCGTGCCCACCGTTGTGGCGGGATCAAAAACAGGACGAATCCGATTGAAGTCGCCGTTGCGAAGTTCAGCAACCGGAACAGTGGAAGTGAAACTCCTTCCAAGGCGCGTGCGGGTCCCTTCAAACGAGGCGAAGAAGAACGTTTTGTCCTTCCTTATGGGGCCGCCCATGGTTGCTCCGAATTGACTCTGCTTGTAGGGCGGCTTCTTAGCACCCGCACGGTTCGCAAAGAAGTTCGTCCCGTCCAGCTTGGCATTGCGTAGAAACTCATACCCCGATCCGTGGAATAGATTCGTTCCCGATTTGATGTTAACGAACACTTGCCCGCCCATGCGGCCACCATACTCAGCGGAAAGATTGTTCGTCACCACGCGAAACTCACCTACGGCGTCTACCGAGGGCTTCACGCCTTGAGCCTCGAAGCCCACCGGACCACCGGAGTAAGTTGCTGAATTATCCACGCCATCAATATTCACTTGCACCTGATATCCGTGCTGACCTGCCGCTGCGAATACACCCTCGCCTTGAGGACGGGAACCACGGGCAGCAGCGGCGCCAGCCGTCAGGCGCGCGAGCTCCAGAAAGTTACGCCCGTTCAGCGGCAGTTCGACGATTCGCTTGTTGTCGATCACCTGGCCGACAGTGGAAGTCTCCGAATCAAGCAGCGCGGCAGTAGCGTTGACGTCAACGCTTTCGGTTAGCGTGCCCGGTTTCAGAAGGAAGTCGAAGCGGGCCGATTGCCCGACATCCAATTTGGTATCTGGCACTTCGGAAGTGGAAAACCCTGCGCTGCCAGCGGTGAGTTTATAGCGTCCAACCGGGAGCCCAGGAAAAAGGTAGAGTCCTGATTCGTTGGTGGCGGCTTCGCGGCGCAATCCCGTTTCCAGATTCGTGACTGTTACTTTAGCCCCAGGAATCAGCGCGTCTGTTTGATCTTTAACGATGCCTTGAATTGACCCCGTCTGGGCGAAAAGTGAAAGCGAGCATACAGCGAATACGATAAGGACCCTTAAGCAGTTCATGGTTACCATCCTATATCAAGCGGCCAAATCCGCACAATTTGGTAGGTCACATTCTAAACACGGTATGATGAACAATTGGCTACATTAGGCGAGCATAATCAACGCATACGGGAAATGTTCCGGCCCAGCGAATGGGTTGTCTTGGCGTATTTTACTTACACTGCGTTCATGGCACTTCAATACCCGCTGCCCTTGCGGCAAAAGGCGGCGGGACTTGCCGCCCCGCTAATGCTGTTCTTGTTGGGCTATCTTGATTCGTTCAATCCACGCCGATGGACCAGTATGGTGCGGGATTGGCTACCGGCTGCCCTTGTGTTGGCCGCCTACTGGCAAGTGGATTGGTTTGAAGTAAATTACCACTTTGAGGATTTGGAGCGTTTGTGGCTAGGCTGGGACCGGTTCATTCTTTACGACCTGGGGTTGCGGAAGGTTATGGAAAGCATGGGCCCACTGCTCCCCGGTCTAGTAGAGTTTTCTTACTTGCTGATGTATGTGATTCCTCCGTTTGCCTTGGCCGCATTCTATATTCTTAGGAAGCGTGACAGGATCGAACAATACGCGTTTCCATTCCTCCTCGGCACGCTTTCCGCCTACGCGCTGATCCCCCACTTTCCAACGGGCTCTCCGCGGGTCGAACATGCTGGAATCGATCTTCCCGGCGTTCAAACCATATTCCGGCAATTCAATTTGTGGATCTTGAATCACGGGGACATCCACACGAGCGTGTTTCCTAGTGGGCACGTAACGGCAGCTTTTTCGGCGGCCTTCGGCATGGTTTTGGCGCTACCTGAGTATCCATGGATCGGCCGTTGCTTGTTAGCCAATTCATTCTTTATTCTTGTTGCTACCGTTTATGGTCGCTACCATTACGCGGCTGACGGTCTTGCCGGTTTGGCCGTCAGTCTGTCGGCCCTTGCCATTACTGTCTATCTGCGCCGGGCTGAATCAGCCGATCACAAACCGAAGCCCGCGGATGTTATCGAGAGCTATCCCGAAGCCGGTTAGGAAACACAGCCGGGCCTGAGATACTATAAGCCTCATGCTTCAAACTCGCTCCCGATGGGCGCTTTGTGTTTTTCTGCTCGCCGGCACAACCATCAACTATCTTGACCGTCAAACCCTAAGCCTGATGGCGCCGTTGATGAAAGATGAGTTGGGACTGACCAACGAACGGCTAGGCACGCTGTTCTCCCTCTTCTATTTCTCCTACACCGGCGCGCAATTTATTGCAGGCGGACTTGTTGATCGTTCCAACTTGCGCTGGGCATATGGCGGCGCAGTATTGCTTTGGAGCATCGTCGGCCTAATGACTTCAACCGCCGGAGGATTCGTCGCCCTGGGGGTGTTCCGCGTCTTGCTAGGAATTACAGAGTCACCCAACTGGCCCGGAGCGCTGAAAATCGTTTCCCGGGCCCTGCCGGAAAAGGAGCGCCCCATCGGCAACGGCATCTTCACCAGTGGCCAAAGCATTGGCGCCTTGACGGCTCCGCTGATTATTCTAACCATCGCCAAAGCATCCGGCTGGCGCATGGGTTTTGCCGTGGTGGGGTTGCTGGGACTAGCATGGTTTGTGTTATGGGTTCTATTCACGCGACGTGAGGAGTTTAAGCCAATTTGGCCCCCAGCTCCTTCCACCGCACCTGCCGCAAGTTATCGCGAAGTCCTATCGCAACGGAAATTCTGGCTGGTGGCGGTGATCACGTCCACCGTCAACCCGATCCTGTACTTCAATGTTAATTGGTTGCCGACCTATTTCAATCAACAACGGGGCATGGCGCCAGGCTCAGACGACATGAAGTGGATTTTGACGTTGATCTACTTTGGGCTGGACTTGGGTTACCTGGCCTTCGGCCTTGGCTGTTTGAAGTTGTCGCGCGTGGCGGTGTTCAGCATTGCCACTCTGCTAGTGGCGCTTGCATCCGCCGTACCGTGGATAGACGATAGCAACACGCTGACCGCGGTTCTGATGATTTCCAACTTTGGCTTGGGCATGTGGATGTCAATGTACTTGACGCTAACGCAGGAAGTTTCGAAACATTCCGTCTCCACGGCGATGGGATTAGCCGGTGGCATCGGCTCTTTAGCCGGCGCAATACTGATGTGGATAGTGGGCCAGGTAACGGGCCAGACGCATTCGTTCACGGGACCGTTCGTCGGAATTGCCGTGGCGATTTGTTGCGCCTGGATGGCGGGCGTAGCCGCGAGCCGTGACCGAAAGGGAGCGGTGCTCTAACTTACTTCCACTCAAGGATCATCCCAGTATCCGTAACCGCCCACAGCTTACCTGAAGGCGTTGCCGCCAGCGTAACCCGTCGCGCAACTGCCTTGTAATCCACCGCCATGGTGCGCCAAATCACCGCATTCGACTCCGCAATGTAACCCTGCTGAATCTGAACCTTCGACGGAGTTGGATTCGCGCGAAAAGAGCCAAGCACTTCGATCCCGGCGGCCACTATGTTCTTGTCCTTCGAGAGATGAACGGACGTAATTAACTTGTCCTTCTCGTGATGAATGGAGGTGTTCTGGCCTGACTTGAAATCAATTTTAAGCACTTCAGACGGATACTGGAAAGCCTGTTCATGGATAATCAAGGAAATGCCCATGCCCTCGCCCATTTTCACTTCAACAATGTGGCCGAACAGAGACGCGCTTGATGCGTTCCAGTTCGCCCCCGCATCGCGGCTGTCTAGCATGACGGTTACGGCTGGCCACTCGCGGCGCGATGCCGCACGTTCCGGCTCCATCCAGTCGGGGAACAAACTTCCGTCTGTTCTCCTTGGGCGGCTCAGTCCGATGATCATCATGTCATTGCCATGTTGCGCGATGACATCAAAGGCCGTTGTCTGAGGGCTTGCTTCCGCTTTCGCCGCGGCAGGCACCCCCGTCCAAGTGAGGCCACCATCGGTAGTCTTCCAAACCGCCTTCGGATAGCCTGCCGCGAAACCGATCTTGGAGGTGCTGAAATGAATAGCTGCAATGCCTTCCTGTTTCTTCAGCTTCTTCCAATCGCGGCCGGATTCCTCCGTCTTCCAGATGCCCCTGTCCGTCGCCAGCCAGCACTGAGAATCGTCGATGCAGGACAGAGCTACCGGATTTTCCTTAAGTGCCACTTCGGTCCATTTTGCGCCGCCATTGCTGGTGATCAACATAACGGAGCGCTCTTTTTCTTTCGAACCGGTAATGACGCCGTAAACCAAACCGCGCTGGTCTGATGGAAACTGGACCCCCCGCAACTCAAAGCTTGATTCAGGCTGATCGTAAAAATAGTTTATCTTCCATTTTTCGGCAGCTGTCGCAACTGAGATGCAAAGAAAAAGAATTCTGAGTAGGAATACCATAAGCGCGAATTAGGCGTGCCTTACGGGCGCCGTGGCAAGAGCCAGTTCAATAGTGGAAGTCATTTTCAAATCCTCCGGCCGAGTATGAACGACTTGCACCAAACAGCCTATCATTTCGCCAACGGTGGATAGAAGCTCCATCTCATCGCCGGTGTGGTTGTGTGGCTGCCGGTGTTGCACGTTTATCACGCCCACCACTTTTCCGCGGGCTATAACCGGCGCTGAAAGGAACGCTTCGTATGTGTCTTCCACCAGTTCACTGAATGATTTGAAGCGAGGGTCCTTGTAAGCTTCAGTCGATAAAGCAAGCAGACGTTTTTCGCGCGCCACCCATCCAGTTAAACCTTCGTTCAACGCGAGTCGTACTTTACCCAGCGAGTATTCTTTATTCTCCCCACTGGCTGCGCAGAGCAGCAATTCTTTCGAATCCAACAAGTAAACCAGGCACGAATCGCAACTGGTGAACTCCACAACATGGGACACGATGGAGTCGAGAGATTTCCCTAAACTTTTGTGTGTTGAAAGATAACGGCTGATACGCTGCAGAAGGCGCAGTTCTTGGTCTGTCCGCTCCAGGCGGAGTTCTAAATCACGGGCTTTGTTTGCCACTACTTTATTATCCCATTTCAGTGATTGACAAACAGAAACTTACCACCGCTCTCGACCACTGTCAGCAGCGCCGGTCGCCCAACCAATTTTTCGATCTTCGGAAGCTCCGGGCCTTCGAGCGTTAAATAGTAACGTTCCGGCGATAGCCACAGTTGCACGAATTCATCATCGCCAATGAATACCTTCGGTGCGGTCGGCGCGTAGGACCCATACTCCAAATTATTGACGCGGCCATTCAGAATCAACGCTTGTCGATTCGTGTAAAAGAAGACCGAAGAAAAGGTGTAATACTGCGCGCCAAGAATAAGTTGGCCCGGAGGCGATTGCACGAGTGCTTCGGCCAGTGGTCGCGATCCCATATAGGGATCGAAAACCGTAAGAGCTAAACGAGCGGCATGGAAGAACAAAACCATCATCGCGGCAAGGCCAAGCGCGCGTCGCCGGCCGCGAAGCAGCAAGGCGCAAATAGTGCCCGTCAGAAATGCAACCCCCGCGATCATCAGGGGCGTTCGAAGATAGGCGAAGGATGCAATGGTGAGGTCGCCCATGTGGCCCAACGAGAGAGTGTAGGCATCAGGATTCTGCGTCAGCGCGCGGGAGATGTCTCCCGGAGTAGGAAGATTCCACACGTTGACCAGCAAAAATAGTATGGCGGCCGTGGCCGCCGCCGTCACCGTGGCAATTGCGCGCGAACCCCAAAGAGTCCACCTATCCTCGCGCGGCAATGCCGACGCCAGCCACAAAGCCATCGCCGGATATGCGGGCATCGAATAATATTCCTGCGTCGTGGAGAAAGTAAAGAAGACCATCAAAAAGCCACCCCAGCAAAGAGCAAGCTTTCTGGTTTGAGCGGCCCGGCCCGAACCGCTGATGGACTGGCGCACTGCTGCGGGAATGTAGGCGCTCCATGGGAACAGCCACAGAAAATGGAATGCCCAGAACAGGTGTCGGGGCACGGTGTTGTAGTCACGCGGGTGACGCATGTTGAGGAAGCGGAATAGATGTTCGTTGAAAATATAGAACCAGAAGAAGCCGTGGTATTTGCCCGGTTCGCTCTTCATCGTGAAGTCAAGATAGGGTGGATTCGCCAATGTGGCCGCGATGTGCCACGGCGCGGCTGTCAGCAGGATAATGAGGGTCCCGCTGAATGGCCGGATGCGACGCCAGGTGCGACCGGAGAAAAACTGGCCCGACGCGAGAAGATAAACAACTCCGCCGGCAATCGGGAACACAGCAGCAATCAGGCCTTTCAGCAGCAGCCCCACACCGATCGAGGCCGCGAGCAAAGTACTCCAAAGCCAGGGCCGTTCCTCCGCTTCATCCAGCACACGAAGTAAGCTCCACATGGCTAACGTGATCGTCGCGGTCACCATCGCATCGGGAATCTGGATTCGTGTAAACAGCCATAAGCCGATGCATGATGCAAGTATCAAACCCGCATAGAGCCCTTCCAGTTCACCGAATGCCCAGCGAGCAAACCTGGCGCAAACCCAGCACAATAGAATGACAGATAAGGCGAGCGGAATGCGCGCCGCCCAATCATAAGGGCCGAAAACCTTCATGCTGATTGCCATCAGCCAATACACCATGGGCGATTTTTCCAGATACGCAACACCGTTCAGACGCGCCGTCACCCAATCGCCAGACTCCAGCATATTGCGAGCGATTTGCGCCTGCACGGCATCCACATCGTCCATCAGTGCCGGTGGACTGACGATACAACCTAAGTAGATGAGCGCCGCTACAACTATGACGATGAGTTGGTAGTGGGGGCAGCGCCCGTTGTGATTTTCCATTGTTTCATCCACAAGAACAGGGTCAGCAAGCCCCATAAATGGTACCCGTAATTTGCGCGGCGTTCAAAGTGATCGGCCATCAACTGTTCAACCGCGCCGGGTCGGAACAGCCCGCAATCGCGGATCGCCTGGGGCGTAAGCGTATCGGCCAGCAATGGCTTCAATGCCGACCGAAACCAATCGTGGGCCGGTATATCGAAACCTTCTTTGCCCCGGTTCAAAATCGGCTCAGGCAATTTACCCCGCATGGTTTCCTTCAGAACGTACTTCAACGCGCTGCCATGAACCTTGAGTGATTCAGGAAGCGATGCGGCGAATTCCACGATACGATGATCCAGAAACGGAGGCCGAACTTCTAGAGAGTGGGCCATGCTCATGCGGTCACACTTGTACAAGATATCGTCAACCAAATAATAATGTTGGTCTAGAAAAATGAATGGGTTCAGTTTGCCAGTATTCAAAAGCTCCGGCGCGATTATACTCAGCAGGCTCACCGTTGGTTTAAATTTCGCTTCATTTAGCAGTTCCGCCCGCTCCGCGTCTGTAAATGTACCATTCCAAAAAGCGTGCGCGGCCGATGGTTCAAGCAGCGAGCCCTTCAGAAACCGCTTCAGCTTATATTCAAGGCTGATCTTGTCATCAGAAACAGGAAGCAGGTTAATCACGCCCAACCCAAGTTGCCGAAGCGGCCTGGGGACGGTTCGCATCCAACGCGCATAACGATCAGCCAGATACGTATAGTAACCACCGAAAAGTTCGTCGGCTCCTTCGCCACTGAGGGCCACAGTCACGTGTTGCCTGCTCATCCGCGAAAGAAACCAAACAGGCAACGCGCCGGCGTCAGCGCTGGGCTCATCGGAATGCCAGGCCATCTTCTCAATCGCCGCAGCTAACTCCACGTTGGGATTTAGATCGAATTCATGATGGTCCGTTTCGTACTTCTCGGCAATCATTCGGAAGTAGGGACTCTCATCAAACTTGCGTCCCAGAAACGAAACCGAAAATGTCTTCAACTTGCGCCCGGCCGCTTCAGACGCGTAGTGCAAAATCGTCGAACTATCCACCCCACCCGAAGCCCAAATACCCAGCGGCACATCGGCCACAAGGTGTTCTTTGATGGAATCCTTCAGCAAAGCATCCAGCTTCTCCTTAGCCGAATCGAGGGTCCATTTGGGATCCTGCTGAGATGGCAACTTCCAATAAGCGCCTTTCGTGACGCGGCCAGAGCGCCATTCCAGCCAATGGCCAGGCTCCAGCTTGGTAATCCCTTCAACCATAGTGTGCGGCGTGGGAATGTAATTCAGCGAAAGAAAGTAGTTCAGGCCAGTCAGTGACAAAGTGCGCGGAATTTCAGGATGCTCGAACAGCACCTTCATCTCGGACCCAAAGTAAAGATCGTCTCCTTGAGAGTATAGATACAGCGGCTTGATCCCCATACGGTCCCGCACCAACACAAGCCGCTTTTGATCTTCGTTCCACAAGGCCGTTGCGAACATACCATGCAGCCGCTTGAAGCAATCCACATCCCACTCAAGGAATCCGCGCAACACAACTTCCGTATCGCATCGCGACCTGAACTTGTGCCCTAGCGCCTCAAGTTCGCGCCGCACTTCGTCGTGATTGTAGATCTCGCCATTGAAGACAATTACCGACTTACCGTCTTCACCGACAATCGGTTGATCTCCGCCTGCCAGATCGATGATGCTCAGTCGCACGGCGCCCAGAGATATTGTGGCCGACTCCCACACACCTGTTTCATCAGGTCCACGATGATGAATTGTCGCGGTAACCTGTTTAATCCGCCCGTCAGGCACCGGAGTTTTTGTGTGAGTGAAGCCCGCGATTCCGCACATAGGCTATTCGTAACGCAGCGACTCGACCGGCAAAATCTTCGCCGCCGTCCGCGCCGGATAAATGGTGGCCAGGTAGCTCACCAACATCGAAGCCGCCGCCACCCAAACGCCATCCATCCACCGAGGCTCAAACGGAACGTAACTCAACTGATAGGCAGCCTCATCCAGTTTAATCCAGCGGTAGTGACCGGCCAGGAAACTCAACGTGTATCCAGCAATCAAACCAAGGGTAGTACCCACCGCGCCGATGATCAACCCTTGCATCACAAAAATCTTCCGGATTTGAGCCACGCGCGCACCCATCGAAACCAGAATGGCTATGTCCTTATTCTTTTCCATCACCATCATCACCAGGCTGATCAAAATATTCAGTCCTGCAATCAATTCGATCAATCCCATTGTGATCACCGCTACCACGCGGTCCATTTTCAATGCGTTTAGAATTGGGCGATTCTGTTCTTGCCAGTGCGTTGCGGAAAACTTCGGTCCGGCCGCTTGTTCAATCTGCTTGGCAATCGCCGGGGCCTGGTAAATGTCGTCTACCCGAAATTCAATCGCTGAAGCCACTGCGTCCAGTGACATTACACGCTGCGTTTGCTCAAGCGAAGCGAAAGCCCACAGGGAATCAAGCTCAAAGAAATCGGTTTTGTAAATGCCACAGACGCGAAACTGAAAGGAACTAGGGCGGACGCCAAGCGGCGTTATTTCGCCTTGCAGGCTCACCACCGTCATGATGCTATTCATCAGCATACCCGTCTTCTCCGCAAGCGCCGAACCCACGACGATACACGGGTACTTGCCGTCTTGCTTCGACAAGGATTCGAACGAACCAGCCGTCAGGTTGCGTGCAATCTCCGAAAATCCACCTGGATATTGCGGGTCAAGTCCCTTCAATACGCCCCCCTGCGCTCGCAGTGGCCCACCCAAAAGCACTTCACCGAAAAGGGTTGGGTTGACGTTAATCACATGAGGCGTCTTCGCAAGGCTAGTAGTCAACTCCCGCCAATTTTCGATCCCTTCAGCCGGGTTCTTCGATAGAAGCGTAACGTGTGCCGTAGCTCCCAGAAGGCTTTTCTGCAATGTATTCTTCACGCCGGTGGTCACCGCCATGGCAATGATCAAGGCCATCACGCCCGCCGCCACGCCCAAAATTGAAATCACAGTGATCAGGGAAATAACGGCCTGCTTACGCTTCGCGCGCAAGTAGCGTTGGGCAACGAATAGTTCGAAGGACTGCGCCATTCTAAAGTCTAAGCGTCCAACTTCCGAAATTGCTCCGCGATTCCAATTGGTCCTTCCGGTCGCAGCAACGGGAACAAAATCACATCGCGAATCGACTTACATCCAGTCAACACCATCGTCAACCGGTCGATTCCGATACCCTCTCCACCCGTCGGAGGCATGCCGTAGGACAACGCGCGAATGTAATCTTCATCCATTTGATGCGCTTCATCATTGCCACGTTCGCGCATGCCAAGCTGCATTTCAAACCGCCGCCTCTGCTCGTTAGGATCGTTCAACTCCGTGTAGGCGTTCCCAATCTCCATGCCGGCTACGTAAATCTCAAAGCGTTCCACCATCGACGGCTCATCCAGCTTGTTCTTCGATAGCGGCGAAGTCTCCACCGGATACTCGTAAATAATCGTCGGTTGGAACAAATGAGCCTCAGCAACACGTTCGAAAATGTCCGCCAAACATTCGCCCGCCGTGCCCTTGTGCGAATGCTTCTTCAACCACTCCGCATCGCGCACCTCATTCATCGTGGGCTTCGGATCGCCTTTCCAAAATTCAATCACCGCTTCCCGCATAGTCAACTGACGAATGTTACTGAAGTCAATTGTCTGCCCGTCGAATTCCACAACCGGCGAACCAGTCGCGTCAATCGCCACCTGCTTCAACAGCTCAGCCGTTAGATCAATCAGCCCGCGATAGTCCGTGTATGCCTGGTAGAACTCAAGCATCGTGAACTCAGGATTGTGATGCGTCGAAACACCTTCGTTGCGAAAATTGCGGTTGATTTCAAATACCCGATCAAGCCCGCCCACCACCAGTCGCTTCAAATACAACTCCGGCGCAATCCGCAAATACAGATCCATATCCAGGGTGTTGTGATGAGTCACGAACGGGCGCGCCGTTGCTCCGCCGTAGACTGACTGCATCATCGGCGTCTCTACTTCAATAAAGCCCTTTGCTTCCAACTGCCGCCGGAACGATTGCACAATCTTCGCCCGCGTCACAAATACCTTGCGCACTTCGTCGTTGGCGATCAGATCCAAGTAGCGCTGGCGGTAACGCAGTTCGACATCTTCCAATCCATGCCACTTCTCCGGCATCGGCAGCAATGTCTTCGCCAGGAATTCAAGCTTCGCCGCCTCAACCGTCAATTCCCCCGTGCGAGTATGGAACAAACGCCCCTCAACACCCAGGAAATCGCCGATATCAAGCATCTGATACAGCTTGAAATCCTGCTCGGAAAGTTTATCCACCTTCAGGTAAACTTGCAGCTTCGCCCCGCCCTGACTCAAGTGCAAGAATCCGGCTTTGCCCTTCCCGCGCAATGATTGAATGCGGCCACACACTTTCACTGGAATGTGGGTGGCGTCCAACTCTTCCACGGTCTTCGCGCCAAACAGCTCATGCACTTCGTTCAATTGGTGCGAGAAATCAAAGCGCTTACCATAGGGCAGATGACCGGCGTCAGCCAGTTCCTTGGTGCGGCGAACGCGCGTCTCAAATATTTCTTGTTCTAATGACAAAACGAATACCTCGGAAGGATGCGGTCAAAGCGTCCGCCAGCGCGGGGTCACCGCCGGACGATCACTTCGCGTAAATTGTTGCGCGTCAGAAAAAACTTCACGGAATTGAAGCGCTGAAAAAGCCGCTCAATGTCACGATTCTGCAGGATTTTTCCGGCCAGCCGTTCGCCCCTTGGTTTCAATCGCAGTCCACGAGGCCCTTCCATTCGATACGTATAGGAAGGAACCATACCGTTGCGTGACTCCGTATGAAACGTCGCCAATAGATACGTGCTGGGCTTCAGCAAGCCAAACAAATGATCCACCGTCATCTCAAGCAATTCTGGAGAAAGAAACTCAAGCGAATCCCAAACCAACGCGCCATCGAACATCCAGTCGTCGTAAGTAAGACATTGGGCTTCGAATTTGTCGAGCCGCTCCGGGTCTGCTTGGTTCTCAAAAAAATCACCGGGAGGTCCAAAGCAGTCGTCCAAAATCCGGAGGAAGTCATCGGAATAAATTCGATGCCCAAGCCCGGAAATAATATCGACGTTCGATTGGCACAGCCCAGTAAGGTCCAAAACATTGAGCCCCGTTTGACTCTTCAACGAGTTCAAAAACTGCTCTACGCACTTACTATCCACAGTCCGGTCTTCCGGCGCCATGCGCACAGCCGCGCCAGAGCCGGCGGACGCCGGAGAAATCCCCCGCACTCCTGCCTGATGGGGAGGGTCCTCAGGCGATGAGCCCAAGAAAATGCTGCGAAAAGTGCTTTTCAACGTCTTGACGTTCTCCTATGAACTCGGTGGCTACAGCTTTAGATTCTGTGGTTGCGGAACCGGTTGACCATTGCCAGGACCCGCGCCGGCGGCGGCAGCTTTGGCAACTGGTTTGGTTACTTCAGGCCGTAGGATATCAATCGATCCTTTGAAGTAAGCGCCATCCTCAATCACAATACGCTGCGTCTTAATGTCTCCAACCAACTTCGCTTCCTTGCGGATCTCGATCTTATCGGTAGCTTCCACGTTGCCGTGAATCGTCCCAATCACGATAATCTCCCGAGCTTTCACCATCGCCTTCAGCGTGCCATTGGGCCCAACTGTCAAGCGGTGTTCCATCATCTCAATCGCGCCTTCGACGTCTCCATCGACGATGAGATCTTCGCGGCTCAGAATATTTCCCTTCACCACTACGCTCTTGCCAATCGAGGCAGTACCTCTGGCGCTCGGTTCATGTTCAAACCCTCTGGCGGGTAACGGGCTCATAGGTATTCCTTCCTTGGCCAACTCCGATGCAGACGGTGGGGCCGAATTTGGTCTCTGGGGCGTGGGTTCATCTTTCCGTCGGTTCCACATACAATCACCCTCCCTGGCAAATTAAAAATGCGTGAAATTCTATCGTAAACGGCAGAGGCGCCTTATGGCAATCAGGTAAATGACCTCAATCGGTGATTACGCGAAAAAAACGCCCCATCCAGTAGGGAAGAATGTAGTCAATTCCTGGCCCTTCAATCACTCCTGTTCCGCCGCCGTACAGCAAATAGGGGCTCCGTTGCCAAAGAAAATCAGTACGCACGCGCTCTGCCACCGGAATCGGCTGGCAGGCTTTATCCGCTGGTCCGCAAGCCGGATATTTGCCGCGCAAATCGACGTAGTCGTCACGCAAAGGCCTCTGAAGCCACAACTTAAGAAGAGCTTGCGTCTCGCCATCCCGCTTCGCATCGTTACCCCGAATCGCGTTGTCCATCATGTTGAAGTGCGCGTTTCCATGGGTTTCCGTTGTGCCTCGCACCGATTCGTATGACCTCCGGGCAATCCCCGCCACGTTCGATCCCACATAGCCTTGGGCCAGCAACCCATAGAAAACGGCGTAGTCTAAATTAAACTTAAAATACGAACTACTGTCGTCCCGCGTGTCGATCAGAATCGGGATCAACATTTCAATGGCCCCGCCCGCAAGGCCGCTGTAGAGTGCGTTGTAATGCCCTGGATCCACCCGGCGGGCCAGTTTCGCGATCATCAATTGCTGATGGACGAAGCCGACGAAGGTAGTGGAAATCCCATCCGGCAGCACAATCGACCAATTGTTCGCCGTCAACCGATCCACCGCCCGAGGCACTATTCCTCGCACCTGCTCCAGCACGCCAGGGTCATCGACCACATTCCAGACCACGGTAAGCCCTAAGAACACACCAATATACTGATCGCGGGAAGTATGGCCAATCCAGGTCCATTTCTTGCCATTCAAGGTAGCGGTGAAAACGCCGTTGTGCGATTCTTCGCTCGCCATCCCCGCCGCAAAGGGGGAATCGGCGGGAAAGGCGCAGCGAGCCAAAGTGTCAGTTCCCGTGACGTCAAACAGCAACTTCACGCCGTCTAATGCCCTGCGCAAGTTGTCCAGAGCGACGGGCGATTTGGTGGCTGCATAACGGTAAGCTTCGGCAGCGATGTAGTGGCCGGTCCAAATGGCCGAATCCCCACAGCGGGAATAGCCGGCGATTTCGCTGCTCGATGCATCTTTGAAAACCGGACTCAGGATCGCTCCGAATGGTAGGGCGCGTGCTTGAATACGCGCGGAGACAGAAAGCGCGTCAGCCTCAACCGCTAGAGCGGGCAACACAGAAGCAACGAGCAATGACAATTGGGCACGCACGCTTTCAGAGTGCCACACGACTGGGCACTGAGCTTGTTCCCTGTGTAAACAATTAAAGCCTTACCCGCGCGGTTTTCAGCCCTGAACGGTCCAGGCACCCCCGACTAGCCGATTCAAGATACTTTGCCCTACGTCAAATTGACCGTTCTGTGGAGTCGTTCTCGGATAAGACTCGGATAAGAATGGATACGCGGTGAAACCAATTTACTTTGAAACTGAGGCACAACGCCCCCGGACCCATATGCGTGACTTTGAAGCGTTCGTTGGCGTGCGCCGTGCGCCTATCGGCTGCGCGAGAAAACTACTCCCGCTGTAAACAATAACCATCGCGCCCCGGCCGCAATTTAAGATAGCGATACTTCCGCAACGTGAGTGACACGCAGAGTGTCAGCCCGGTAAATTGGCTTGCCAGGTTTCTCCGTCGTTACAATCTGGTCGGCCCCGAGAAGAATTGCCGCAGCAACATGAAGGGCATCCATCGCGGCGAGTCCTAACCGCTCGGATTCGCTTGACGCTAGATTGACAATCGCATTCAAGTCCCGCATCCATTCAAGCGATGGCTCCATAAAGAACTCGTTCAGAAAGGACCGGAGTGGATAGGAATGAACTGGACCCTTAGGAAGTACTTCCAATCGAACGAAAGGACTCGTCAGAAGCAGGTTTCCCGGTTCGACAGCACGAGCATCGACTTTTCCGAGTATTCACCGGACCCTCTCGCGCCGCGATAAGGATCCCAGAGTCAATGAAGGTCCGAATCACTGCCCCTCAGATCGTTCAGTTCTAAACGTAACTGTTCCGTGCTCAGGAGAGTGGTCTCGCCGCGCTCGGCTGCCGCTTCAATCTGCTTCCGTATCTTACGCAGCCGTATCCCTAGCTCCGAAATCGGGCGACCGTCCTTCATTTGAGGTTCTATATGTAGCTTGAGCGCCAATTTCAATACTACCCTCATTATCACCGAAAAGGAATTCGTTTGTCTCCGGCTAGACAACTCGGTTTGCGGCCACTCAGGCTATGGCATGTACCACACTCACAAAAAACTTGGCGCACAGACGACCCGCTAACTCCGCATTCGCGTATATAACCAAGCTGCCGTAAACGCAAAAATAACATCCGGAGCCCACGCCGCCACAACCGGCGGCAACTGATTCAGATTCCCCACCTGCTCAAACAGCTGGGTAAAGACGCCATAAGAAATCGCCACAACAAAGCTAATCCCCACCGACGCCATCGCCCCTCTGTTGCCCGTCAAGAAAGCAAACGGAACCGCAATCCCCGCCATAATCAGTGCAAACAAAGGCACCGCGAATTTCCTGTAATACTGCACTTGAAGCTTAACCGTATCAAAGCCCATCTGCTGTAGCTTCTGAATGTAAACATCCAGTTGTTGGAAGTTCATCTGCTTATACTGCTTCTCTTCTTGCAGGAAGTATCCGGGCGTCTCCTCAAGCTCAGGAAAGGTGGTGGCCTTGTATGTCTCGTAATCTTCAACGTAGATGTCCTTCAAATCACGCACCCATCCGTTTTGGAAAATCCAACTGTGAACCTCTTCCTTCCACTCCGCCCGCTCCGCGGAAATGTGTCGCTTAAGTTGAAATGTTTTCTTGTCCAGCTCGTAAACGTGAACGCCTACCATCACTTTTTCCGTTGGATCAAAATGCTTGTAGTAATAGATCCGCGACCCGAGCCCGTAAACCCATTTCCGATCCGGCCGCAACCAAGTTTGCGTCGCCTTGCCTTTGATCTTATTCCGTAATGCGTCCTGTCGAAGATTCGCATCAGGAACAATGTAGTGATCGAAAGCGAACAACCCGGCACTCAAACCCGCGCAGGCAAATAGGACAGGCAATGAAAGCCGATACAGGCTGACGCCACAGGCCTTGAACGCAGTCACTTCGTTTTGTTTCGACAGAATCGCGAAAGTAGCTAGCACAGCCACCAACACCGCGTAAGGCGCCGAGTCGTAAATCAACTTCGGAGTTAGAAACAAATGATACTCAGCAACTTCCGCCATCGAAATGTGGTTGCGCAGAATATCGCCCATCAATTCGAAGAAGTTGTAGATGTGGGTCATCGCAATGAAGCTGACGATCCACACCACAAAATAGAAAACAAACTCGCCCAAAATGTAGGTATCCACAATGGATGGCAGCAATCGAAAGTGCAAGCCAAATTGCGGTCGTGTCTTCGGCTGCGCTTCTTTCAACCAGCCAGCCCAATCCGCATAACGATAGCGAAACCAGTCCCGGGTGCGCGCTAGATAATCCCGATCCCCCGGCTGCTCCAGCGTCGCCATCAAAAACACACCGCCCACGGCGAATACTATATTGGGCAGCCAAGCCGCCAGCCCCGGTGACATCTTTCCCAATTGGGCCATTCGGATCAAACCGATTTGTGACATCCAATACACAAACGCCAATGAGACGGTTATAACAAATGCCGCGGATTTACCAGCTCTCCTTGACGACACCCCCAGCGGCACACCCAACAGAGCCAACAGCAAACAGGCGGGAGGGAACGAAAAGCGGCGATGAAATTCGATCGCTGCCTCTTGTGACTTCGCCACTTCCTTCCACAACGGAAGCGTATCCATATCGCGATAGGCCTGCGCCTTAGTTTGTCCGGGCCGTTGCGCTTCCAGCAACTGATCGGCGTTGGAAGAGCGAATGTCGTACGACTTTTCCGGCTCTTTCCCCACGCTATGAGTCCGCTGCTCCTTCATGTGCAGCTGAATCCGATTTTGGGCAACGTCGGTGACCGCTATCGCGTCGCCCGCAATCGTAATCAGAGGCGCATCACCCATCTCTTGCGTGCTCTTCTTGCGCTGTTCGGGTGGAGTCACATCAGCAATGAAGATGTTGCGCCATTGCACCACTGGGCCGGCAATCACGTCGCTCACATACACAGTCTTATTGGGAAATTGTTCCGCAAACACGCCACGCTGGATTTCCGCAGTCATCTGAGCAGCAGCCAATTGGTTCAACACTCGATACGTTTCGCGAATCGACCAAGGCGTCAACCATAACGAGCACGCCGCCGTTAGCATCATGCCGAAAGTGGAGAACAAGAGGACCGGAATGAGCACTCGGCGACTGGGAATGCCGCCCGCCCGCATCGCCGTGATTTCACCATCGCTCGACATGCGGCTAAGCGCAATCAGCACGCCAGTCAACACGCCTAATGGCAAAGTGAAGGTCAGCGCGAACGGCAGCACTAACAGAAGTAGATACCCGGTTGTCGAAGGGGACGCCGCACCGCGCACCAGTTGTTCAAACAACAAGCTAACCCGTTGTAAGAACAGCACAAAAGTGAATAGCACCGTGCCCAGAAAGGCGCCCGATACGATCTCCATCAGAATTGTGCGGCCAAGCAGTCCCATGGATGCGTCTTAGTTCGACGTCTCGTAAGGTGGCGGCGGAACCACTGGAGCCCTGGGCTTATCGCTCTGCGGTTGCTCCAGTTCCAGTTCGTCGAACAGCAAACCGGGAGCTTCAATTGAAACCCCATTCATATACCCGCCGCCACCTCCAGCAGAAAGCGGCGCGGAAGTAGCGTAGTAAGAAAATAGGTTCGTCTCGCTCGAAGCAGCCATGACGTCCCGCAGAGAGCGCCAAGTCAGATTCCGAAACCGCACCCCACGAATCAACTCCTCGCGACCATCCGGATAAACCTTATAGATCAACAGCGGCAAGCTAAATTGAAAGGCCCCAGGCTGCGAACGCGACAATTGCGAAACCCTTTGACGCTCCTCTCCACCTGCCGCCGATGGATAATCCAATTTGCGCACCAGAATCCCATAGGTTTTGCCACGTTGCTTGGTAAGATCGATCAGTTGCGCCTTCAACGCCGACAGCGGTTTTGATTCGCTGACACTCACTTCAACGTTACTCATGAAAGCGGTCTTCGCCCCAAACTCCCCGGGAAACCGGGCGCGGGCGTTCGACTCTTCGTGGCCTCGAACCGGCTGCCGCGTATACAGCTGCGTCTTAAGGACGCCTTTTTCAATCAGAGAGAGTGGCTCGGGCTCCAGACCTTCCAGATCCACATCGTAGTTCCCCAAATATGGTTTGCCATCCGGGAAAAACTTCCGCGGAACATCCTTCACATTGAAAAAATCAGGTAACACCCTAGCTCCAATTCGTGAACTCCATTCACTCTGCGGAAAAGCAAATTGCCGTCCAGGCGGAAGCACCGGCGCGCGGCTTGTTTTTAGCTCATGACCAAATACCTGCGCCAATAACTGAGCCGCGGCACGCGGTTCAAACAGCACAGGACCAGTGTAAGCCTCGCCCACTTTCGCCACGCTCATCGCCTTTGTATTTTCGGCAACTTCAAGCAAAGCTTTACGAATCTCTGCATCCGTCGACAGGGCCGATTCTTGTTCCGCGCAAATAGCAACATAGTCCCAAATCGTCGTTCCGTCAGCAGCTTGCGTCTGCGTTTTGGCTCGCAGATGAAAGGCGCTTTCGGGGATCCGATTTTTTGACCCCTCGCTATTTACGTAGTAAGCAGTATCGGCAACCACATCGAAATCTACTGTTGAATGCAAAATCTCCGGATAATTCAAAAAGATTTTCGACCACTCCACAACTTTCGATCTCCATTTAGATTCGTCTACCTTATAAACAACTTCGGGCAGAATCTTCACCACCGGCTTAGCCGCCGCGAATTCATTCAACGGCTCGCTCTGATTGACATCCTTGAGGTCGGCTGTTTTCCGGTTAAGCGCTTCCACCGCCGACTTATAGACTCGGTCAGTCGCTAGCCAATATTGCTGTCGAATTAGATCGTAGCCGGCGTCATATGCCCACTGGCCTCCGTCATAGCCACCTGCTACTTGACGATCTGTATACACCGAATTAGTATTGTCCAACTTGGGAGAACCAACGCGCAAAAACAAACGCGGCGTGAAAGATTGGGTGCTCGAGGAACGAACCAATCCGCCCAAAGTCGCTGATACATTAAATGTATTGGTCCGCTCTGCCCCGTATTCAATGTAATAAGGCGGATAGGGGTTTGCGCCAGGGACTCGAATCTGGAGAGAGCGCGTTAGTTCGTCCGACATCGCCTTCAACACCACGTCGTCGCTTGGAGCCTGTGCGTTCACCAGGCACGTTGTAAGTAGAATCAGAGAGAGCTTCATTATTTAACAGCTCCTTCAGGTCGGCTGAGCAGTGGCCGCAAATCCCTCGATCGGCTTCTCTTCTGCACTTCGATTTCGGAAACCAAAATAGCTGGGGAGATAGCGGACACCGGCACCGAACCTGACTCCGCTCCGCAGAACCCGTTAAACACTTCCTGGGTATCGGAGGTGGCTAGTATCTTCGCAAAACTCGAAAGTGGAGTGCCTACAATATCCACGCCCCGCACCAGTTCGTCCGAACGTCCATCAGCGTAAACACGGTACACAATTAATGGCATTACCGAGAAAGCCTGCAGCCCCTGTCGACCAGTCGTGGTAAAGCCGCCAGTCACTTTTTCAAAATAAAGGCCATACGGCTTCTTCTGCTTCGTTACTTCATCCAACAACATCTGCCGAAGCTGCTTTATCGTAACTTTCTTTGACGACTCAACAATTAGATTCGATTGTCGGGAAACGATTTCCGCTCCCGCCTGCCGCCTGCCATGTCCGTTCGATGCCGGAAAACCTTGGATAGGCGAACGCGATAACAGAAACGTTTTCAAAATCCCTTTTTCAACCAACGTCACCGGCCGAGCCTTCACGCCTTCATCATCATAATCAAACCAACCATACAGATCCGTGTTGGCCAAACGATGTCGAGTGGGATCAAAAACTATCGAAAGGAAATTGGGCAGCACACTATTCCCGACACTCTTGGTGAAAGTTTGGCCCTCACCTTCATCTTTTTGGCGATGGCCCTCTATGCGATGGCCAAAAATTTCGTGGAAGAATACACCGCTCGCGCGCCCCGACAAAATCGCCGGACCCACGAATGGTTCCGTCTCGGGAGCTTTTAGCAGAGCAATCACGTCAGATGCTGTTTTGTCCACGGCAGCTTTGATGATTTCGTCCTTAGGCAGACGGTCGGCGGTCTCACCTTCAAAGGTTTCCGTCGCAACCAGATCCATGCCATCGACATGCTTGGCTCTCGCACTTATGGAAACGCGCGCAAACTGGCGCCCAAATTCAAGCTTCGCCCCTTCCGTGTTCACAAAATATTTGGTCTCCCGTTGTCCGGTAACCGAAACCCTGCTATTGAGAATTTCCGGATACAGCGTAAACATCCGCGACCAAGCCTTCACTTTGGGCTCCCAAGTGGCGGCCGAGAACGTCAGTTTAGCAGGCGGCGCGGACTTGGTTTCTGGCTCGGCTGAAGAAAAATCCCCCGAAGGATCGTCTGGCTTTGCTTTGGTTTCTTGATCCGTGCGCAATCTCAAAAGTCGCTGGGACGAAGCGCGGTAAACCCGATCCGTCTCTTCCCACAGATACCGCTTGATGGCGTCGGGATTGTTGTCGACCGAAACTGGGATCCCACCAGTGAAATAGGCAGGGTCTCGTGGATTGCGATGGAAGTTATCGAACTGCACCGTGCCGACTCGCACAGTAACGTCCAGTGTCCGGCTGTTGTTCGACGACCGGTTGACCACCGCGCCGCCGGACGCCGAAAGAGCTTCCGACTGCTCCTCAGTCACCTCGTAAGCGGCGAAGTATGGAGGAGGATCTCCTTTCTCCTTTAAGATCTTCACGTTCCGATCGAGTTCGGTTGAAAGGATGTCCACCAAACGAGGAGGATTCGTCGCAGCGCCCAATAAAACTAACATGGGCAAAGCCGCCATTGAAAAGCGTTTCCAGGAATGCACTGAGCTTTAGAATAGCAAACTGGATTCTACTGCCTTGCTTTACAATCGCAACGTCTGCGTTGGGCAACATCGCAACTAAATGCCAACACCGAATTGTTCTTAGGGGATAATCTTGCAAAAAATGGGCTGGAGCAAAGGGCCCCAGCCTGGAATGGAGAGGTACAAAAAATGAAGGCACGACACTTCGAGCCACAAAAAAATGAAAAGTTAGACGTCCCCCAAATCTGGCCCGCCAGTTGACGAGAGACAAACAGAATCTAATTTGCCTATTTGTTACAGGACCTTAAAATGCAAGTAGCTTGACCACAACGAGTCGAGTGAGGCAGCCCTCCAATTTCGGTACCCCAATCTTCGTTCCGGCAACGCATTGCCCAGGCTATTGGCGGGCTAACTCGGGTTGTGACATTTCGATCACACCCTTTTCCTTCATTACCGACAACGCCAGGCCATACCGGCCCCGAACTCCCGTCTTCTCAAAAATGTGCTTGAGGTGGATCTTAACGGTGCCCGGGCGAATTCCCAATTCCTTGGCTATTTCCTTGTTCTTTAGACCCTGCTCAACCTGTTCCATTACTTGTTGCTCCCGGGGGGTGAGTTCACTGCGCGAATATCGTTCCATGCGGCTGGATTCACGGAAGACGCTGTCTGCCATCCAACTGGAACCGGCAGCCACTGCCTTAAGGCAAGCCATCAGCGTTTCCGGGTCCGACGTCTTGCGAACGATGCCCTTCGCCCCAGCCTGCAGGAAGCGAAGCGCCTCAGCTTCCGTAATCGAGACTCCCCAAAGGATCAACTCTATTCCTTTGTATTCCCCGCGCTTGATTTGGGAAATCCATTCAAGGACGGCTTGAATCCCCAGGGACTTATCTAGGATCACCAAATTCGGCTGACGGGTTCTGATTACCTCATTCGCCCCTTCCAGGGTCGATACGCTCGCCAAATGCTCCAGATCGCCAGACAATTGCAACAAGCTTCTAAGCCCCGCTGCCGTGATCGGTTGCGTTTCACAGATCAAAACCGTCTTTTTCGATCCAGCCTCTAACGGCCCTGTTTCCACTTTTTGCGCCAAGTTAGTGGCTACCAGTCCTGTGTGCGCCAGCATGTTTTGCGGCGGTATCGCCGGGGCCTGCATACTAAACACCGGAATGGTTAACAATGATTCTGTCCCAAACGCTTCTTCTTGCCTCATTTGATTCTCCTTATTCAAACCCACTCTCGCCACCCTTCGCTAAGGTCGGACGCCAAGTCGATGGAACCGCCGCATCACCCGGGCAAGCGGCTGCCGGCGGTAGAGTTGTTAGGGAATTGTACTCAGGATGTTTTACATCCTGTTCCCCATCCTGAAATGGCATATCGACCACACACCCCTAAGGTTTAAGTTATTTCTCAAGCAAACATGTCTCATGTTTTTATTGAGTGTTGCCGATAAAAGAACAAAAGAGTTTGAGTATCGGTCCGTACGCTCATGTTTTAAGAGCCTCCAAGGGTTTTATTGAGCGGGCGGGTGCGCACAAATGTCTGCATTCGGACAGTGGTTAGTGACTAAGTCTTATATTTTTCACTTTTTTCAACAACGAGTCGTATCTCAAGTTGCCGTCACTTTGAATTTTGAGGCGATCCGCGCTAGCCTTGTTTCCACACTCCGCCACTATTCCAGCCGTCAGTTAACTGCTCAAATCGCCGATAAGGAGGCCATGTGAACTCGGGTTGGTCTATAATTCTCGTCAGCCCGAACCCTAAAACGTCAGGAGACATGATGAACTTCATCACTCAGCACGTTTCGGCCAATGTAACCGACCTGGGCAACTATCCCACCGCGCGAAGCATTACTGAACTACGCCAAAACGGTGGAGCCAATCTCTGTTTTCTCGATGTGGAGGCCGATACCTCCAAAGCTCTTGCCAGTATTCCCGATCTGTTGACGATCAACTCCAGCCTGCAGATTGTAACCCTGCTTGGCCACAACGATCCCGATCTAATTTTGCAGTGCCTTCGTAAGGGAGCGGCCGAATTCCTAATTCGCCCCTTCTCTTCGGACCAGTTTCAGCAAGTGATGGAACGGCTCGAAAAGTTAAATCCCACCGTCGCCAATGTGGAAAACAGCAAAGTTATCTGTGTCGTGCCGGCCAAAGGCGCATGCGGCGCAAGCACTGTTGCCGCCAACGTGGCTATTCACGCCAAACGTTTGAATAAGGGGAAGAAGACTCTTCTGGCCGATCTCGATCCCGTCACTGGCGCTATCTCGTTCCTGCTCAAGCTTCGTTCTACCTTCAGCTTCGTTGACGCCATGGCCCACGAATCGGAAATGGACGCCAGCATTTGGAGCGGCTTGGTGGTTCAGTCCAACAATCTCGACGTTCTCTTGCCTCCGGAAAACGTTCTGGAAATTCCCTTTGTCCTCAAGAACGCCGGGCAACTCATTCAGTTCTCCCGCACTCAATATGAAACCATCGTCCTTGACGCTGGCGCTCCCTATGGGGATTGGTACCTCAGCATGGCGCGCCTGGCTGACGAGATCATTCTGGTTTCCACGAACGAGTTGCCCGCGCTTCAATCCGCTCAGCGAATCCTCGGTTACTATGAAACCAATCGCATCCCTCTTGAAAAGGTTAGCCTCGTTGTCAACCGCTACGATGATAACGTTGGGCTCAGTCAGGACATGATCGAAATGGCCCTCAGAATGGAGGTTCGCCAGCTAATTCCAAGTGACTTTGAGTCCGTCCAACGGGCCTTGCTCGACGGAAAACACGTTCCCAGCACTACCCCATTCGGAAAAAGTTTATTGGCGCTCGCGGAAAGTATATTCGGCAAGCAGGAATCGAAGCTCGCCAAGTCCTCCCTTTCCGGAATGTTTTCCAATCTGTTCAAACGGAAATCTTAGCCGACGTCCGCCCATCATGAGTCCCATCCTCAACACTCTTCACTCAGGGTTCTAGCGGGACTATCGCTGACTTGATTTAATGCTAGTAATGGAAAGTTGAAACGACCTCCCGTTGGAGAAAATAAGAGCAGCCGACAGACACCGGCTGACTCAACCAACAGGAGGTTCGTATGAACAGTATTGATTATATCGGATTTGATGTTCACAAGAAAA
>JANXXI010000014.1 GCA_025350695.1 Acidobacteriota bacterium | reverse complement strand
CGACTCAACAACTCGCAGATGTCGCCATGCCATTGGGGCTGGGTACAGCCGGAACTTCAGAAGGGACGAGACAGTTTCTAGCTTCAACTAACGCAGCGCTTGAAGGCGAAAACATACACATGGTCGGAGAGATCATGTCCGGCCAAGTGAGCGGCAATGGTCCGGCACTCGATGCCAAGTTAGTTCATCGGGAGCAAAATGCCGTCCAAAGGGAACTTGAGGGATTTCAAAAGAAGGACAAAGTTGGGTACGGCGCGGCCATTGGTGAAATCAACGGGTTACTCAATGGAAAGTCTACGGTCGGGGCTGGCGCGTTGGGATTTCTAGGCCGCTCATTCTCTAGCGACGGACCGTATGCTCAAATTCTAAGCGGTGTCCGAAAGAGCCTCGGTCGCGACATCAATTTTGCGAACCAGAACGACCGAGAAGCAATCGGGTTGAGCTTGGTCAAGCACATTCGTGAAACGAAAGGTTGTGAAGTAACTGATAACAAAGCTCACGGATGTGGACAGTGAAGCGGCTAGTTGCGACTGTCCTTGAGATTGCGGCCGAAGTGATCCTCTGGGGCTTGTTGATGGGAGTCTTGATCGCTAACGGGGTCGACCCTTTTTTATACGGCGTGCTGGGATCGATACTTGCCTTGCCTGTCGTACTGTTTCTCCATGGCTACTACTTCACCAGAATTCTTGCTGGAGTGGTTGGGAGGAACGGCAGGATATGGTTTTACCCAGCGATTGCAGCCATTCTGTTTTTGATCCACATGTATGTCGTTTTCGCTCGTTTAAAGCCAGACATGAGTTCGCTGGGGAAGGCAACACAGGCTCCATTTCTTGTCGGTGGAGCGGGCATCGTTTTTGCATGCGCTCATTGCGGCAACTGGCTTCTTCGAAGGTGGACCAGAACAAAAAGCAATCCGCAAGGCGCACGGGCGCCAGACCAGTCGCGTTTAGCATGACAAGCCAATCTTGCACTTCGACGGCGAATTACGGGTATGGTGTACTTGCGTGCCAGTTCACCTCCAAGGAACGGGATGCGGAGACGGGGCTGGATTACTTCGGGGCTCGGTATTACTCGGGGGCGCAGGGGCGGTTTACTAGCCCGGATTGGTCCGCCACACCTCAACCCGTGCCTTACGCTACCTTTAACAATCCTCAGTCGCTGAATCTGTATGCCTATGTTCGGAATAATCCGTTGTTACTTCCCGACCTTGACGGCCACAGCGACGCCATGACACGATGTGCGCAGACGCAATGTATGGCAAACTCTAAGATGTCTTCGCAGGAAGCGCAGTTTTATAAAGGCACCGGAAAGCTAGCAGTGGGTCTTGGACTAATGGCAACTATCGCAGGTGGTGATGTTCCTGGCAGCACTGTCGGAACACTACTAGTTGCCAACACGGCGATCAGCGCCGCCGCTTGGATTACCGCAGGCACAGTTCAAATGGCTGGTGCAGCAACCGACAGTGATGTGTCCAAAGGAACTGAGGGTCTTTCAGCTACCGGTAACCTTGGAGGGCTAGTTGTTACAGCAATAAGCGGAGGCAATATCGAGCTAGGTGCTGAAGCCGCTACATTAACATCTGCAGGGACATTAGCCAGAAATCCTGCGGGTGCAGCGGCAAATCCTGCGACTGCGGCGAAGGGAGTCAATACTCTTACTTCGACATTCAACCTCCTGAAGAGTTGGATAAATGGGGCAACAACTCCAACTCCACCACCACCTGCTCCCCCCCCACCACCACCACCCTCGTGTTCCGGCGCGTCGGGTGAATGCAAATGAATGGGATGCATCGTCTGATTTCTAGACGGACTTTCATGATCCTCTTCAACATTTGTGGACTGTTGGCAATTGGGGCGGATGGGCACATGAGTGCAGATGTTGTTTCATTCATTGCTCTAGTCTTGGCGCTTGCGATCATAAATGCTTTGGTTTGGAGATCCACAAAAGAGTACCCGGATTGGAAATGAACGACCAAACGAAACTTCTCATCATGAATGCCTCAGTAGTAGGTCTCATGACCGCGTAGAAAAATTAGAAAAATTGGGACGGCCTGATCTTGCACCTTTTCGACCACTCGAAAAGGTGGGCGGAAACTGGGACAGCGGGGCTTCCCCGGTAGCAACTTAAACTGGATCAGTCTTGGGGAACGCATTGGGTTCGTTTGTTCAAATAGAAGATTGAGCTGCTTATTGATCAGAGAGATTGCTCGTATTCATTAAATCAATCAGCTTACGAGCTATACGCTCCAAGCCCTTTGGCTATCGGGAAACTTCCTTTGCCCAGATTGGGTTCGTTTTACTAATTCCGATAAGCATCCTTGCGAGGCTTCGCGTCGCGGAAGTGGTGACGTTCAATTCCCGGCTGCAGCCCACCAGCATCGGTGAGACGCGCAGCAGTGCTACAGTGTTGACGTTGGGCTACACCTACGGAATATCGGACAACAATGGCAACGTGCGCACCCAGACGGTGA
>JANXXI010000002.1 GCA_025350695.1 Acidobacteriota bacterium | reverse complement strand
GGGACCAAGACATGCTGGTCAGGCTCCTCAATAGTCTATTGGAGCTAGGAAAAGTGCGACCTTGGGTCATTTGGCCGCCGGGGGTAGTTAATCCACACTTGGTTTATTCCAGTCCGCAACTATTCTCCTTCCTGACCCTGCAACTTTGCCTGCGAGTAGCGAGAATGAATGCGTTTGTTATTTGCACCCATTGCCAAAAACAGTACATGCCAACCAAGAGGGCACCGAAAACGGGGTTTCGGAATTTCTGTCCGGAATGCAGGAATAACGGTGTTCCAAAGCAGTATGCATTGAAGGATTTCAGACAACGCCAAAGGAGCGAAAACGATGTCTAAGCGCGGAAGCAACGAAGGATCGATCTACCAAAGAAGCGATGGCCGATGGTGTGCCGTGGTGAACCTCGGTTGGTTAAATGGAAAGCGAAAGCGAAAATCCTACTATGGCGCGACAAGGAAGGATGTTCAGGAGCAACTTGCCAAAGTTTTATCCGACATTCAAAAGGGCTTGCCTATTATCTCCGATAAACAAACGGTCGGGCAGTACCTCGGATATTGGCTGGAAGAGGTTGTTAAGCGGGAAACCAGACCCATGACTTATAGCAGCTACGAATACTTGTCGAGGGTCCACATTATTCCCGCTTTGGGAACCGTGGCCTTGGCGAAACTCTCCACCCAACAAATCCGCCAGTTTCTCAATGAAAAGCAGGACTCCGGGTTAAGTTCCCGAACTGTCCAATACCTGCATGCGGTTCTTCGGAAGGCGCTGAATGTGGCGTTACGAGATCAAATGGTAATCCGCAACGTTGCAGCATTGGTGGAGCCCCCTCGCGTTACCGCCAAAGAGGTGCAGCCTCTTAGCCCGGATGAAGCTCGGCGATTTCTTCAAGAAATTGACGGGGATCGATTGCAAGCACTTTATGTCACGTCAATATCGCTGGGCCTTCGGCAAAGCGAAGCGTTAGCCCTGCAATGGCGCGACATAGATTTGGAAAGTGGAAAATTACGGATTAGGTATCAACTCCAGAGGTTCAAGCCTCAGGCTAGTGATTTAGACAAGCACGCCCGTTCGGCAATGGAGGTTCATTTGGTGGAGCCTAAGACCAAAAAGAGCCGCAGAACGATTGATATGCCTCAAGTCACTCTACTTGCTCTTGCTGCACATCGTATGCAGCAATCGAAGGACCGCATGCTGGCTGGAACCAAATGGGCGCCGCCTTTAGTGCATTGTGAAGGAAATTTGCAAGAAGCGGACTTTGTATTTACCACGCCCATCGGCACCCCGCTATACGGTTGCAACCTCACCAGACGATTTCAAAAGCGATTGCAGGATGCAGGGATTGAACACCATCGCTTCCACGATTTGAGGCACACGGCTGCAACTCTACTTGCCGTACAGGGTGTGCATCCCAAGACAATTCAGGCCGTACTCGGTTGGGATCAAGCATCGATGATGGACCGCTACACCCACTTTGTTGACGAAATGCGGCAAGAGGCTGCAAAGCAAATGGACGCCATTTTGAAGCCCGTGGCTGTCAGCGTGGCTGTCAAACACCCAGTAAGGCAGCCAAGTTGAAATGCAAGTGTTTAAGAAGAATGGAGCCTGGAGTCAGGATTGAACTGACGACATCCTGATTACAAATCAGGTGCTCTACCAACTGAGCTATCCAGGCTTATTTCTATTTTATCCGATTTCCCGCCGGTCTGCCTGACCTATAGGTACCAGTACCGGCTCACTTCTGCAAGAACCGGGGAACTTTAATTCGTCGCCGACTTATTCCGATGTCTGCACTTTGGCATTCGACCGGAAGAACAACCCGATCATTAGTAAAATCACAAGAGCCCCTGCCGATGATGACAGCCAGAAGCTCTGCCAATCCCTAGTCACTACGCCACCGGAAGTCTTCGAGAAATAATCCACGGCCGTGCCCGAAAGCAGCGACCCAATAAACATTCCAACACCGTATGTGAGGAAAATGATCAATCCCTGGGCCGCGCTGCGCAGTTTCGGCGGCGCCTGCATATCTGTGTACAGCTGCCCGGTCATGAAGAAGAAATCGTAGCAAAGGCCGTGCAACAAAATTGCGATGTAGAACATCCACATGCCGGAATCCGCGTTGCCAAACGCTAAGAGCGCATATCGCACGGCCCAGGCTGCTAGGCCCATCAACAAAATAATCTTCACCGAAACCCGCTTAAAGATAAACGGCATCAGCAACATCATACCGATCTCTGAAACCTGCCCCAGCGCCATCTTCCCCGCCGAGTTCGTCACCTTCAATTCGTTCAAATAAGCATTGGTGAAAGAGAAATAAAACGTCAACGGAATGCACGCCAGAATAGAAGCAATCACGAAGATGAAGAACGAACGATCCTTCAACATCTCCAAAGCGTCCAAGCCCAAAATGCCCCGAACGGTAATAGGGTCGCCTTTATTTTCCGGCGGAGTATGCGGCAGGAACAAGCTGAACACGCTCATTACCAGTGATGCTCCCGCGGCAATCATGAAGGGTTGCGTCGTTGCCTCGGCCCCAAGCTGTCCAATGATCAGTCCAATCACAACCCAGCCAATCGTCGCGAAGACGCGAATCAAAGGAAAATCCTTGCCCGGATCCTTGATCTGCCGGAGCGTTATGGAATTTGTGAGCGAAACCGTCGGGAAGTAGCACAGGCAGTAAGCCAGCATTATGGCGTAAACCGAACCGAAGGTGGTCTGCGTAGTTACGAGGTACAACAAAAACGCGCCCACCAAATGAAGTACCGCCAACACACGCTCAGAGGAGAAGAACCGGTCCGCAATCATTCCAACAAAAAAGGGAGAGATCATCGACGCCAGCGCCGTGGTCCCAAAAATGGCGCCGGTCTCAGTTCCTGAAAACTTCAGCGTAGCCGTCAAATAGGTTCCAATGGTCACATACCAAGAGCCCCATATGACGTAGTTCAAGAACATCATCAAGCTAAGACGGGTTCGATCCCAAATAGGCATCTAGTCAGTCTACACTTGGCTTGTTCTTCCGGTCCACCCTAATATTCACGGCGTCGAAAGAACGGTCGGGCGCCAGGATCACTTCGACGGCAAGCTTGTCCCCAACCTTCAGGTCTCCCCACGCAATGGTCTTCTCTCCGTCAAAGTACTTAGTCTTCTTCGTCAGATTCACTTTCTGCTCATTGCCATCTTCAGCCTCAAGCAGAATAAACTTCTTATCGAACCCCTTCAGGACACCGTTGAAATTAGGCATCACCATCGCAGCATTCTTGTCATTCGGGTTCGTCCCCGGCCGCGCGCCTCGCGGCCGCTGAGGCCGGCTCTGTCCAAATAGATTCGCACCAATAATTAGGGAAACCACAAACCCTCGTCTGCCACTGAAAAGTTCATTCATAGAAACACTCTTCTTAAGGATGCACCCCAGCCACCGGCGGTTACGCACCACTGTCCGCAACCGGACACTCATTCCCATCCACGAACATTGCCTCACCCCGCAAGCCCACAGAATCAACCTCTTACGTTGGAATCAACCGTGCTATACAATGGCCAAGGAGAGTTCCCCCTGATGCGACCCTACCTAATCTTCACCCCATGTTTGTGGTTGACGAACAACGTGCTTGCCAACAACACTACCCGCACCCCAATCGAAGTGTTGGAAACTTACTCCGAGGCTTTCCAGTCTCACGGTACTTTGGAAATCGACGGATCCTACGGAGCGTTGATCATTGAAGGTTCATCCAGTCCGAACGTTCGGCTGAAGCTTGAGAAAAAGACTATCAAAGGCTACAACCTCGCCGACCATGATCAATTTAAGAAAGATATTGATCAAACCCTGGTCCGCTTCCAAAGAATGAGCCCCGGGTACTTGCGTCTTCAAACTAAGCTTCCCAGATTCAACCTCAAACGCCCGTTGCAAGGCAGATCGAACCTGGATTTGACTTACTACCTCACCGTGCCGAGAGACACCAAACTCATAATCCGCCACGACGTGGGTCTCGTCAAAATTCGCGAAGTCATCGGGCAACTCGACGTCAGAAGCAAAGTGGGAGAAGTGGAAGTAAGCCTATCGGAATCGCACAACTCGTCCATTCACGCCTCAACCCGCATCGGCGACGTCGAGTCCGATTTTCATCCCGAAGTTACAAGAAAGTTGTTACTTGGAGCCGAGTTGAACGACGACAGCGGTCGTCCCCGCCACAGAGTAGATCTTCAAGTCGGTGTCGGAGCAATAAAAATAACCAGACAGCGCCCAGAAACAATCTGAGATTTGAAGCAAACAGAAATTTCAAATAGGACACAAATGAACTCAATCTGGGAAGACTTCGCCGGCGGAGTAAAAGCGCTCCGTTCCAAGCCAGGTTTCTATGCGCTCCCGATCGCCATCCTCGCCCTCGGCATGGGTGGAGCAATCTCCTTGTTCAGCTTCATCAACGCCTGGATTCTGCAACCGATCGAATATCCAGATCCGGATCGTCTTGTGTACCTCGGTATCTTGAATAAAACGGCGGGCTTCGCGGATCCGCTAAGCGTTCCAGACTTCATGGATTGGCGCCGTCAAAGCAAATCGATTGAAACCATGGCTGGCTTCGATGTCGTCCGGAAAACTCTCACCGGCGACCATGAAGCAGAGCGTATTCGGGCCGGGGTGGCATCCCCGGAATTGTTCCGAATCTTAGGCGTAAGCGCTGCCTTGGGACGAACCCTCAGCGAAGAAAGCACAACGCAGGGAAAGAACAACGTCGCCATGATTGCGCACGGCATGTGGCAAAACCGGTTCAATAGCGATCCTAATATCATTGGCAAAATAATTCGCCACGACGGCCAACCGACGGAAATCATCGGAGTACTTCCTTCTAAATTCCATTTCACGTTGATGGGAGTCGCCAATGTGATTGTCCCGCTATCCTTTACCCAGGCCCAGTTGGAAAATCGTAACCGACCGGCATTGCGCGTGATCGGTAAGCTGCGGCCAGGCGCAACCTTACAGCAGGCACAATCCGAGTTCGCCTCCATCGCCTCACAATTGGCAAGGGAGTATCCCAATTCAAATACAAACCGCGAGGTACACATCACAAGCCTTGCCGCTGAGTTCGGCCAGCAAGGAAACAAATACCTGCACGCCTGCTTCTTGATCGATTGCCTGGTATTGTTCATCGCCATCAGCAATGTGGCAAACTTACTTCTTTCCCGGACTGTCTCCCGCCAGCGCGAAATCGCTCTGCGTATTGCTCTCGGTGCCACAAAAGCCCGAGTGATCCGTCAATTGCTCCTGGAAAACATAGTGATGGTTCTCTTCGCGGGCGCAGTTGGCACGCAGTTTGGAATCTGGTGGGCCGATTGGATGCAGTCCATGATTCCAGAATCCAGCCGCGCGTACCTTCCCAACTTCGGCGTAGTGAAATTTGAACTAAATAGCGGAGTCTTCGCTTTCCTGTTGGCCATCCTTGTCGGAATTGCAACGGGCCTCGCTCCAGCCATTGAAGGAACCCGGCTCGACTTGAACACCGCGCTGAAGGAAGGCGGTGGCGCCTCCTCGGAAACTCACGGTCGTAATCGACTCCGCGGCCTTCTCGTTAGCGGACAAATCGCCATAGCCCTTTCACTACTGGTCACGACGGTGCTCGTTATTATTGGAATTCGCAATTTTTCTGATTCAAAACCTGGCTTCGAAATTAAGAACCTTCTAGCCATGCAAGTCGCCCTGTCCTCCGGCGATTACCCCAAAGAGCGCACCACTCAATTCTTTGAGGAAGCCATCGAACGGATCAAGAATCAGAATGGGATCGTTTCGGTTACCGCAACCGACGCAGTTCCTTATAACGGTGTTGGCGCCGTGCAGTATCGAATAGCCGGTCAACCGGAACCGCGTCCAGGGGAAATTCCACGGGCCGCCCACTTTGCCGTGGCGCCAAACTATTTTGGGACCCTCAAGATCCCCCTGCTTGAAGGAAGAAGCTTCACGTCCCAGGACTCACGCGATGCGCCCAATCGAGTCATTGTGAACGATGTCATTGTCCGCAAACGCTTTGCCAATGCGTCCCCTATTGGAAAGAAACTTATATGGGGCCAAACCCCTCGCGAGTATGAAATCGTCGGGGTTGCAAGGAGCATTACCCGCGACATCTGGACCCCAAGCGCCGCGGATGAACAACTCTACGTGCCGTTCGCCCAGGAAGGCCCTCGCCAAGCATTTCTCATCGCGCGTACTTCGCAAGATCCGCTCAAAATGGCGGATGTGGTCCGCAAACAACTAGCCGCAATCGACCCGCGTCAGCCCGTTTTCGGCGTCAGCACCGTGGATACCTTCCGCCTGGAACGCAGCGCCCCATTTCAAATCATTACGAAGCTCCTAATTGGGTCAGGCTTGCTGGCTTTGCTGCTTTCAATTGTTGGGATATATGCGGTCGTCAGTTATTCCGTATCCCGCCGCATGCGCGAAATGGGCATCCGTTCGGCCATCGGCGCCAGCCGCCTCGAATTGATTCGCATGGTAGTTCGCCAAGGAGTTTTCCTTGCCATCCCAGGCCTGGCGTGCGGTTTGCTCTTCGCAATTGGTCTAGCCCGGGTGATCAAGTCAATGATCGCCGAAATGCAATCGGACAACCCAATGATCTACATTTCGGTAATTCTTGTCTTATCCGTCGCAACTGTTGGAACAAGCTTGATACCCGCGATGCGCGCCGCAAGAATCGACCCGCTCCAAGCCCTTCGCCACGAATGATGCTTGGATCCGCACGCACCCGGTATAATTAAGAGAGATGGGTTTGACTGCGCACACATTCAGCGCACGCTTCTGGGCATTGATTGGTTCCACATTCCTCGGATTCCTCGGCATCGGCGCTGTGCTGCCCGGCCTTGCGCCGCACGTCCGTCACGACCTTGGCGGCTCGGACCAAACAGTTGGCTTCGTCATCGGAGCCTTCTCCTTCGTCGCCCTCTTCAGCCGCATCTTCTCCGGTCGTCTGTCAGATACGCGCGGCCGCAAAGTGGCCTTCATCGCCGGCCTTGTCAGTTGCGCCGCCGCTGGTGGAGCCTACTTGCTCCCCCTCGGCTTGGCCGGAGCCTACCTTGGTCGAATCCTACAAGGGTTTGGTGAGGCTTGTCTTTACTCGGGAGCAGCCGCGTGGGTTGTGGAGGAGGGTGGAGTGGATCGCTCCGCCCAGGCCCTCGGCTATCTGAGCAGCGGTATCTGGGGAGGCATCTCCGCCGGCCCCGTGGTCGGGCACTGGCTCGGATCATTTGAACGCGCCGCCATGCTGCAACTTTTTGCTGGATTGCTGGGGGCCGCAGTTCTCTACTTTGTCGAAGAGGATTACCAACCGCATAATCATCCGGCCGGCCCGCTGGTTCCAAAGGCGCTTATTTTTCCGGGCATCGCCGTCGGTTTTGTAAACGTTCACTATCCGGTAATCGCCGGATTTCTGATCCTTCACTTGGCGAACCATGGGGACTCCGGTCCCGCTGCATTCTCCGCTTATGCGGGCGTAATTCTCTTTTCCAGATTTTTCCTTGGCTCTCTACCCGATCGCGTTCCTCCGGCTTACACCTACTACGGTGGCATAGCTTGCATGGCCGTCGGACTCGCCACTCTCGCCACAGGCCCCTCACCATTGATTGCTATCCTGGCCACGGGTCTCCTCGGCTTCGGATTCTCGTTTCCCTGGTCGTCCGTGGGCTCGAAGGTTTTGAAGGAAAGCGCCCCGCATGAAAGAGGATCGGTGGTCAGCGTACTCAGCGCCTTTTACGATCTCTTTGTAGGCGCCAGTTCCTTCACTGCCGGGGCGGTGGCGAATCATTACGGCTACGCAGCCGCCTTCTGGATGGCAGTCATCTCTCTTGGCGCCGCGGCCATTGCCGGCAAGTTCGTCTTCTTCCATCAACCTGCCGTTCCGGATGTCGAACAACTATACGAAACCACGTAAGACACAACAATAAGGAAGCGGTATGCATCCATGAAACTTTACTTACTAGCTGCCCTACTCACTACGCTAACCTTCTCTCAAACTTTAAATGAAACACTCGCCAACCGAATAAAGGGCTTCGACGGGAAAGTCACGCTCTACGCCAAGAACCTGGACACTGGGGCCACCGTCGGCATCGCTGAATCCGAACCCGTCCGAACGGCCAGCACTATCAAGCTCCCGATTATGGCCGCCACATTCGACGCCGTCGCCCGGGGTAAAGCCAAATGGACCGAACTGCTTACCGTCACCGCCGCGGAGAAGGTGTCCGGCTCAGGTGTGATTGGCTCCGAACTCTCCGACGGAATCCAGCTCCCTTTGCGGGACGTGCTGCACTTGATGATTGTACTCAGCGACAATACCGCCACCAACATGATCCTCGAACGCATCACGGCTGACTCGGTCAACGCATACCTCGACAAAATCGGACTCAAAACAACGCGCTCCATGCGCAAAGTTCGAGGCGACGGCAATCAGCTGAAATCTCCTTCCGGTTGGTCCGGCGCCGGCAAATTACCTGAAAATCAGAAGTACGGCCTGGGGGTCTCCAGTCCCCGCGACATGGTGACGTTGCTTGAGAAGCTCGAAAACGGCGAACTGGTAAGCCGCGAAGCCTCCCAGGAAATGCTCGCAATTCTAAAGCGATGCCACGACGATTCCGGCATCCGCCGCCGCATGGGCAATCTGAAGGTGGCCAATAAGACGGGCTCGCTCGACGCCCTCCGCTCCGACGTTGGCATCGTCTACGCCCCCACCGGCCGCATCGCGCTAGCAATTACCGTGGACGGAATGCCCAAGATCGACTACACGCCAGACAACCTGGGCTCGCAATTGATCGCGGACTTGGCCAGACTCATCGTTGAAGGTCTGCGTTAGACTGCCGTGCCGTGCGAAGCTGGAAGTGTCCATGTCCCTTAAGAGCGATCTGAAGCCGTACTTTGCGGCATCCATCCGCGAAAAAGGCGAGCAATATTTTTTCGGTAACCGTATCCAACTCACTTCTGGCAATGACTTCAAGGTGGAAGGCAAAGCCCTCGGAACCTCTGTTTACAAAGTCATCCTGGAAGTGGTGGATGAGGAGATCGAAGGTTATTGCGAATGCCCCTATTACGCCGAAGCCGGCGTCTGCAAACACGTTTGGGGCCTTGTACTAAAGGCCGATGAGAAGGGGCACCTGCAAAAGCATCAGGCGAGTTTCATCCCCACCGTTTCTTCGTTCGATGACGCCATGCAGTGGTTCGATAGCCGCCGCACTCGAAAGAAACCCTTTGAGGTGCGCAAACCGCCGGCTCCACCAAGATGGAAACAATTGCTCAGCAGCGTCGACGCCAGCGCCAAAATCACCGAGCCAATCGCCGAACTCTGGCGAGACGGCCGCGAAATTTACTACGTCATCGACAGTGAGTCTTTCAGTTGGGCCACGGCTTTTTCCGTTTCCATTCAAATGCGCGACCGCATGCAATCCGGAGTTTGGGGCAAGTTGAAGGATCACAACGTCACGCGCGCACAAGTCTCCGTTTGCCCTAACCCAATGGACCGCGAACTGTTAGGATTGCTCTTCGGAAAAATGGATTACGCATATGGGATTCAATCCGACCGGGTTCCGGTCGTGGTCCGTATGCCCCCGGCAATGGTCGACGTTGTGATGCCGCGAACTTGCGCCTCTGGAAGATGCTTGTTGAGGAACGACAAGAACCAGGGTCTTGAATATATGCAGGTTCTGACGTGGGACGAACTTCCTCCGTTTCGACTGGAATTGCACATGGAAGAAGTTGGGGACTCCTACGTGCTGGGCGGCCGTTTCCGCCGAGGCGAGGAAATGGTGGGATTAGACGAACCAGCCGCGATGTACGAATCAGGCTACTTTGTATCGAGCGATAAAATCTCTCGCTTCTATACCGAAGGCGCTCTAGCATGGCTCGACGTCCTTCGCCGTGAAAAGGGAGTGACTATCGCCAAGGCGGATGGGGCAGCTTTCCGTGCGGAACTGTTGAAGGGAAAATCCGTTCCCGCTACAAATTGGCCAAAGGAATTGGCATACCAGGAAGTATCGGCGAAGCCAAAACCATCCATCCACTTTTCACCCGTCGACGTGGGGTATCGTCAAATGCAGGCCGCTAAACTGGAAGGCGCCCTATCGTTCGACTACGGCCACGCGGTCTACCCTTGGGGCTCCGGAGGTAGCGGGGAATTTATCGAAGACAAAAACCTGTTCCTTCGCCGCGACATCAGCGCCGAAGCCGAAGCTGCGGCGCGCCTTGAGAGCCTCGGGCTGAAGAAGGAATCCTCCTATTACGATCATCGGCGAACGAAATGGGCCATCCTCTCCAAACGCTTGCCTGGCGTGGTTCGGGAGCTGCTTGCCGAAGGCTGGCACGTTGCCGCCGAAGGCAAAACATTCAAGCAAGCTGCCTCTTTCAATGCCGAACTAACTTCCGGCGTCGATTGGTTTGAGCTGCGCGGTTCAGTAGATTTCGGCGAAGGATCTTTGAACCTGCCGCAACTTATCAAGGCGCTCGAAAAAGGCGAAAAGCTGGTAGCCTTATCCGACGGATCCTATGGCATGCTGCCCGATGATTTTCTGTCGAAGTACGGAATGTTGTTGCAACTCGGCAAATCCACTGGCGATCATATCCAGTTCAAGAAATCGCAAACCGGCTTGCTTGACGTTTTCCTGGCCGAACGTGAAGGCGAAATTAGGGTCGACGAGTTGTTCCAACAAGCCCGCGAACAGATCCGTTCGTTCTCTGGCATTGTTCCGTTGGAACAACCGAAAGGGTTCAAGGGCGAGCTGCGCGGCTACCAATGCGAGGGCCTGGGTTGGATGAGCTTTCTCGAAAAAGCGGGCTGGGGCGGCTGCTTAGCTGACGACATGGGCGTCGGCAAGACCGCCCAGGTTCTTGCGATGCTCGAAGGCCGGCGCAAGCTGAAGAAAGGCCCGTCGCTTGCCGTGCTGCCGCGCACCCTCATCTACAACTGGATGCGAGAAGCCGCTAAGTTCACGCCAAAGTTAAAAGTGCTCGACAATTCAGGCGGTGATCGAGCACGCGATGCGGCGGCGCTTCGCGAGTACGATCTGGTGCTGACCACCTACGGAACCATGCGCCGCGACGTGCTCCACTTCAAAGATTTCGTGTTCGATTACGTAATTTTGGATGAGGCCCAAGCGATCAAGAATCCCACAAGCGAATCAGCCAAGGCCGCCCGGCTGCTGAAGGCGAATCATCGCTTGGCTCTTAGTGGTACACCGATTGAAAACCATCTGGGCGAGTTGTGGAGTCTCTTCGAGTTTTTGAACCCAGGCATGATGGGCGGCATGTCAGGTGCGCTCGCCGGCAACGCAATGCGCAATCCCGACGCTGAGACCCGTCAGCTTCTGTCCCGCGCCGTGCGGCCCTTCATCCTACGCCGAACCAAAGAGCAAGTGGTCAAGGAACTGCCCGCAAAAACGGAACAGACCATCTTTTGCGAGCTCGATCCAGTGCAACGCAAACACTATAACGAACTGCTCGACTACTACCGGCAATCGTTGCTTGGAAAGATCGACAAGCAAGGCATGGGCAAATCAAAGATGATGATTCTTGAGGCGCTGCTGCGCTTGCGGCAAGCTGCGTGCCATCCCGGTTTGATCGACAAAGAGCGGGTTAACGAATCCAGCGCCAAGTTGGAAACGCTGCTGCCTCAGCTGGAGGAAGTAATGAACGAGGGCCATAAGGCACTCGTGTTCTCGCAATTCACTTCCCTGCTCTCCATCGTGCGAACAAATCTTGACAATAAGGGTGTGGTCTACGAGTACCTGGATGGATCAACCAAAGATCGCGAAGCCCACGTGGATCGGTTTCAAAACGATCCCGATTGCAAGCTTTTCCTGATCAGCTTGAAGGCTGGCGGAGTCGGCTTGAATCTAACCGCGGCGGACTACGTTTTTCTTCTCGACCCCTGGTGGAACCCAGCCGCCGAATCGCAAGCCATCGACCGTACTCATCGCATCGGCCAGCAGCGGCCAGTTTTCGCCTACCGGCTGATCGCAAAAGATACCGTCGAAGAAAAGGTACTCGAGCTTCAGAAATCGAAACGCGAGCTAGCCGATTCGATCATCTCCGAAGACAACCGCTTCGTCGGCAATCTGAAGCGCGAAGACCTTGAACTGCTATTTAGTTAGGTCTACCAGTCGGCCACGGAACCATCGCGATGGAAGCAATCCATCATCACCTCAGGTTGCCATGGATGCTTGTCGGCTTCCGCTTCGTTGACGTCAATGCCTAAACCCGGCGCAGTCGGTGCGGTAGCGAATCCTTTGGTCACCTTTACCGGCGTCAGCACAACTTCGTTCCGCCAAGGCACATCGCTGCGCACTTGTTCTTGGATCAGATAGTTGGGAATGCTGAAGCCTAACTGTGTACAGGCCGCTGTCGAAATAGGCCCTTGGGGATTGTGGCACGCAACCGTGATGTTGTAGGTTTCGGCCATCGCGGCGATGCGTCGCACCTCGCTGATACCGCCGCAATGCGAAGCGTCCGGTTGGATAATGGCGCAGGCCTGCTTCTCGAATAACTCGCGATATTCCCAGCGGCCAACTAGTCTCTCTCCGGTTGCGATCGGAATACGCAACGCCTGGCTGACTCGGCGTAGCCCTTCGATGTTTTCAGGAGCAACGGGCTCTTCATACCAAAAGATGTTGAAGTCTTCGAGCAGCCTTCCGAATTGAATCGCGGCTGCCGGGGTCGTGCGAGCGTGCAGGTCGATCATGATATCCACTTCATCACCGGCCGCGAGCCGCATCGCCTCAACCGCCTTGGCCGCTCGCTTCAGAACTGCCGGGCTTTCGATCATTTCAGCAACCGGAATGGGCAGCGATTTCACCGCCGTAAACCCTTCTTCAATGGAAGCCACCATTCGTTCGGCGAATTTGCTTGGCTCAATGGTCTGATAGATGTCCTCAAGACTGCCGCCGCCCAAGTGATCGTAAAATCTAAGAGTGTCGCGCACCGGCCCGCCAAGCAGTTCCGCCACCGGCTTGCCTAGTTCTTTGCCCTTGATATCCCACAATGCCTGATCGATGCCGCTGATGGCAGTGTAATTATAGATGCCACCACGCCAGAAATATTGCCGGTGCATGATTTGCCAAAGATGCTCAATGCGCCGAGGATCCTGGCCGATCAGGAGCACCGAAAGGTCTTCAATCGCGCCGACTACGCCTTTCGTTTTCCATTCGAGCGTGGCTTCACCCCAGCCGTAAAGACCTGGTTGATCGGTCTCCACTTTGACGAAGATCCAGTTGCGCATGCGGGCGTGGACGACCTTAGTTGAAATGCGTTTGATTTTCATGAAGTCACTCGTGTCATTATAGTATCCATGTCTACTCAAAACTATGCGAACCACGCTCAGCGGGTTCCCGCGTTTTTGGCGATGCTCGCCTTGTTATTTCTAACGTTCTTAGGATCACTGGTGAACCTCTACCAATCTTGGGGAGACCATCAGCGCCTCTACAGTGCGTCATTGATCGTGACGTTAAGCATCGGTGCACTTGGTGCGCTTTTCTCTGCTCGAATCTTTGCGTTGAAGGCTCAGGACCGGGCCATTCGAGCCGAAGAAAATTTGCGGCATTTTGTATTGACCGGCCGGTTGATGGACCAACGTCTGACGCCGCTGCAAATCGTCGGGTTGCGGTTCGCCGCGGACAACGAGTTTGTTGACCTTTGCAAGAAAGCTGCGGATCAAAACATGACGCAAGATGATATCAAGAAGGCCGTGAAAAATTGGCGGGCTGACACCTACCGGGTTTGAAGCAGAAAAAGGCGGCTGGACCCGAAGGAGTCAGCCGCCTTTCGCACAACTTGAGAACTTACACTACTTCGTGACGTCAACGCCCATTGACTTACAGGCGCCAACCACTTGATTGACCGCGCCTTGAAGATCAAAACTGTTCAAATCAGGCATCTTGATCTTGGCGATCTCTTCCACCTGTTTCATCGTGATCTTGCCGACCTTGGTCTTATTCGGCTCCGCGGAACCCTTAGCCAAATTCACCGCGCGCTTGACCAGAATCGCCACCGGCGGGGTCTTCGTGATGAAGGTGAAGGAACGGTCTGAGAAGATGGTAATCACCACGGGGATAATCAGGCCTTCCTGATCCTTACCCGAGGTCTTGGCGTTAAACGCCTTGCAGAATTCCATGATGTTTACGCCCTGTGGACCGAGAGCGGTACCCACTGGAGGCGCCGGCGTGGCCTTGCCTGCCGGGATTTGCAATTTTACTTGCCCTGTAACTTTCTTTGCCATTTGTCTAGTAACTCACTATTTCCAAAACTTATGCGATCTTTTCTACTTGCTCGAAGTCCAGTTCCACCGGAGTGGACCGGCCAAAAATGGTAACCATGACGCGCAGAGTGCTGCGCTCCGGATTGATTTCGTCTACCTTGCCAGAGAAATTCGTGAAAGGCCCTTCAGTGATCCGCACCGTCTCGCCGCGTTCGAATATCATCTTCGGCTTCGGACGGTCAGCAGCGTTGGCTTGCCGGTAAAGGATGGAGTTCACTTCATCGGCGGTAAGCGGCACTGGATTGTTTCCACCGCCGACGAATCCCGTAACGCGAGGAGTGTTCTTGATGGCGTGCCACAACGAATCATCCATCTCCATCTCGATGAGCACATAGCCCGGATACAGCATCCGTTTGCTAGTGACTTTCTTACCATTGCGAAGCTCGAAAACTTCCTCGGTGGGAATCAACAGCTGACCGATGCGGGAAGAATAGCCAAAGGCATCCGCGTGAACGCGAATGGATTCCGCCACTTTGTTTTCAAATCCGGAATAGCTGTGAATGATGTACCAGTGTTTATTCGTAGCCGGGTCCAAAGGACCGGTAGGCGCCGCAGGAGGCTCTGGCGAAGCAGCGGCCTCAGTCACGGCTGGCTGCTCGGCTACCTCTGCTATTTCCAGTTGATCCGCTACTTCCGGTTGATCGCCGGTTTGATCTAGTTGCTGTGTATCTTGTTCAGACATCCGCGGTTCCTTTTTAAATCGCTCGTCAAAATACGCTAGCGAAGCTTAATGCTTTGCGAAGGTCTCAAACACTTTGGTAACAAAACGGCTGATGGCGAGATCAATCAGAGCGAAATAGATCGCAAAGGCAAACACACTGGCGATCACCACTCCGGTTGTTGCGCGAACCGTATCCCACGTAGGCCAGCTCACCCGGCGCATTTCTGTTTTTAAATCACTGTAATATTCTTTGATGCGGTGCGGCCAACTGGCTATGCCAGTTTGCTGAGGCGTGGTGAGTTCGGTAGTATTGGCGTCCATTAACTGATAATTCCTTGAAAAACTTGGCAGGGGCAGAGGGATTCGAACCCCCAAAGGCGGTTTTGGAGACCGCAGGTTTACCGTTAGCCTATGCCCCTTTTTATGACAGGACGCCCTCCCGATCATGGGAAGGCGTCTAGCGTACCTAACGTCACTATTGTACTACGTTTGACAATCTTCAGCCGGAGCCTTAGATCGCGACGACTTACCTACTTCTTAACCGGCTCATTCGCGATGATTTCCGACACAGTGCCCGCGCCAACCGTCCTGCCGCCTTCACGAATTGCGAAGCGCAAGCCCTTGTCCATTGCCACAGGGGTGATCAGCTCAATGGTCATCTGCACGTTATCACCAGGCATCACCATTTCCGTA
>JANXXI010000245.1 GCA_025350695.1 Acidobacteriota bacterium | reverse complement strand
CATCTGGAAGGCATCAGCAAATCCGAAATCGCACGCCGGTTGCGAATCGGCCGGACCTCCGTTCGACGTATTTTGCAGTGACCTATTTCCTGCGGAAATAGGTCACTGAGGTAACTACGCAGCCTTACCGGAAGGACACAGTGTTTGTTCCCGGACAATCATGGCTGCGCCCTCAGTCCGGCCCGACGCGATAT
Source organism: Acidobacteriota bacterium (assembly GCA_025350695.1). Taxonomy (GTDB): domain Bacteria; phylum Acidobacteriota; class Terriglobia; order Bryobacterales; family Bryobacteraceae; genus JANXSF01. Next base: position 18,138 of record JANXXI010000245.1, on the reverse strand, counting down.
CGGTTAGCACCAAGCTCTGGGCGTGACCACCAGCTACGGTTGTTCCGCAATGCGCCACCATGATCTCGAAGAAGCCCGGCGGGGGATTGTTCCAGTCGTTGAATGTTCGAATGGCCATACTCTTACGCAATGGCGTGTTGATGTGTGACCGGCGCCGTTTTTGTTTGCCTACCTCTCGCACGGGTTCTAAAAGTCGGTTCATAGTGGAGGCGCTCATCTTGAGAACACGGCGGCGCACTTCGGCATCCAATTGCAAAAGCCCATGTCGCTCCATCGCATTGACCAGCGTGGGAATCAGGAACTTTAGCCTCTTGACGCAGATTCGATCGGCAGCTCCCCAAAGTATGGTCAATGCTTGCGCGACTGCTTCGTCATAGATTCGATCTCTATCGGGCTTCCCCGGTGAAGGGTTCCCGCAAGTCTTTCGCAGTGCGCGAATGGCATGCTTCCGGTGAAAGCCCGTAACCTCGATAAACTCATCGAGGATTTTCTTCTTTTCGATTCGCGTCACGGCGTGATGCCGGTCCGACTATAGCCTTGATTAATTCGCGTCTGGTAGCCAAGCTCAGTTGCCTCCCGATTTTGTTTCCTGTCATGTCGAACTTCGACAGGTAACATTTTCATGAGGCAACGATTCAACGCCGGTTACAAAACACGCGAGGCAACGCGCCTATCGGCAGGGAATTCTAATTGTCGCCAATCACTAAACCTGATGTTGTCCTGTGTGCGTTTCCTTTGGCCGGTCTTCAAGGTGTCTCTCATTGGCGTCCAGCAAAGTTTGAGCACTTGACCTGCTGTGACACCGGCAGGTCCAATTCCAACAGCAAGCTCACTTTTTAAACGCCCATGACGTTCTGGGTCTTGCGCAAATCTTCGTTCAGCCGCTCGTTTCACGCGGTTTGCGCAGCTTCACCTCAAGTGAATTGATCTTGACCTTGAACGGCGTTGTTGTGGAGTGAGGCCCTGTCGCATACCTCCTCCCGTTCGCGCCACCATGCGACCTAGTGCGATAGATTATAATCCTTTGCGTCGTAACAAAGCGTCAACTCCTCCGGTCGACGACTGAGCGGCATCGGCCTCAACTGTGAGCCGGATCTTACATTCAGTGGTGAAGGTGCGCCGTTTACCAGGATCGGGCCGCTCGACAAGCGGCGAGAGCGCCGTGGTTCTCCTTCCCAAAAAGGAGATCCGTGCCACGCGCTCATGTGCTTCCGCACGTCACGGTTGCCCACCCAGTACCGTTCAATCACCAGAAATACGGGATAATAGAAGTTTCCATGCCTTCACATTTGGTCTGTTTTAACCCCTCTTGCCGAGCCACATACCCGATAACCGAGGTAATCTACACTTGTCCCAAATGTGGCGGCCTCCTCGAAGCCGCAGCGCCCGAACTCGCTCAAACTCCCGCTCAACTCAAAAAAATCTGGCGCGAGCGCCGCATGAACAACGCCCCCATCGATCAAAGCGGCGTTTGGCGCTACCGCGAGTTCATCAATTTTCTCGGCGACGAATCCCACATCGTAACCTTGCGCGAAGGCAACACACCACTGCTTTCCGGACCTAAGGCTGCTAAATACGCTGGGCTCAACCATGTCGTCTTCAAACACCAGGGCTTCAACCCCACCGGATCATTCAAGGACAACGGCATGACTTGCGGCGCCTCTCAAGCCATGCGTCTAAAAATGCGGCGTGTGGCGTGCGTTTCCACCGGCAACACATCGGCATCCATGGCCGCCTACGCCAGCGCTGCCGGGCTCGACCCAATTATCTTCATCCCCAACGGAAATATATCATACGGCAAGTTGGCCCAAGCTTTGGAGTTCGGAGCAAAAACGTTCCAGGTAGACGCGAACTTCGATCAAATCCTGGCGTTGGTTCGGACTCTGGCCGGAAAGCTCGGTATCTATCTGTTAAACTCCATCAACCCCTTCCGCATTGAAGGACAGAAGACCATTATGCTCGAAATAATGGATCAGCGTGACTGGAAAGTGCCCGATTGGGTGGTGCTACCCGGAGGCAACCTCGGTAACGTATCGGCCTTCGGCAAGGCGCTGCGCGAAATGAAAGCGCTCGGGTTCATCGACAAAATGCCGCGCCTGGCCGTGGTGCAAGCAGAGCATTCCGCTCCGTTCTACCATTACATGAAGCACGGAGGATCCGGTGAATTCGCAAGTGTCACCAAACCTGAGACACTAGCCACTGCAATCAAGATCGGGGACCCTGTCTCCTGGCCAAAGGCTCTGCTTGAGATCACGACAACCAACGGCGTCGTGGAAATGGCGACCGAACAAGAAATCGCCGACGCGAAAGCTCAAATCGGGCTAGCCGGCATAGGTTGCGAGCCAGCTTCGGCGGCAACTTTAGCAGGCATCAAAAAGCTAGTTGCCGCAGGGGTAATAGACAAGACGGCCGATGTAATAGCGGTGTTAACCGGTAACGTCCTGAAGGACCCCGATTACATTTACAAGTACCACACGGGAAAACTGGAAGCCCCAGACGGATCGTTTATCAGGTCTACATACGGCAATCAACCGATCGAAGTGCCAAACGATCCAGACAAGATCGCCGCATTGCTGTAGACCGCGCCGTGGATCAGGTCGAGTGATGGGGATTGAGCCCCGTCACTCGACCACTCCACCGGACGTGCGGTTTTCCGCATCCGGCGGTTGAGTCCAGCGGCTTACGATTCTGCCACGCAAGATGGGATGGCAGCAGAAAGCCAAAATGACCTTCCACTATCTCGCATTCTTTCTGTTTTGCCAACGCGTGGAAGATGGCTCCCAGTTGGCGGCGCAGTTCTCCAAACATTGCTTTCCGTGCCACAGCGGAGGATCTTACTCCTGCAACGGTCAACCTTTTCGAGTCTCACTGGTCGAACCAGTGGCTTACCCATTGAGTTATGGTTTTCTACTGCCCCCCAATCTTGCGGCAGAATCGTAAGTCGCTCAAACGCCGGATGCGGAAAAACCGTACGTCCGGTGGTGTGGGAGGATGACGGGGCGCAATCCCCGTCACTCGACCTGGTCTCCGACTCGACCCCGCTGTAACAGATAGCGACACTAATAAAAAAGTAGTGACTACTTCTTGCGCTGCCCAATACAATACAAGGTCCCCGCAGTCCTCAAGAAAATCTGCCCCTCACTTATAGCTGGTGAGCTTAGCGTATAATCATCCAGCTTGTTCTCCGCAAGCACCTCGAACTTCGGCCCAGCCTTCATAACCGTTGTCAGCCCCTCTTCATTCGTGATGTAAAGCTTGCCATCCACCAGCACGGGAGACGCGCTGTAGATCGCCTTCGCAATGCGCTGGCCGCTATAAATCTCGGCCCCACTCTTTGCGTCGAAGCAAAAAACAATACCCCGGTCATTCACCACATACAGATACTTTCCATCAGTCACCGGTGTCGGAACATCCGGCCCATTCTGCGTGGTCCAAGCCACGTGCGTATTGGTGATATCTCCCCGGCCGCCAGCCCGCAGCGCCACCATCGGCTTTACACGAGAACACGCGTAAATCATCCCGTCCTTCACAACCGCCGACGCAATGATACGGTTCATGGCATAGTTCGTCGGGTTCAACACCTTGGCCCGCCACAACTCCTTTAGCGTCTCCGGATCGTGACCCGTAACGTAGTCTCCCCCGCTAATCACAATCTCGGTAGCCTTTCCATATTCCAGCAACTGCGGCGTTGTATAAGCATCCGGAGCCTCCACTTTCGCGTCCGTCCAGCGCTCCACCTTATGCAAAGTCTTACCAGTCTTGCCGTCTATGCGAAGTAGGTAGGAAGGGTCGCTAGTCTTCATCCCATGCAGCACTTCAACGTAAAGGGTCCCGTTGTAAAGCAATGGCGATGACCCATATCCCCAGTTGAGCCCAAACTTCCCGTAGTCTTTCTGCACATCGCGCGACCACATTTCCTTGCCTTCAAAATCGAAAGCTTTGATCACGCCGGTACCGGTCATCACCCAAATCGTTTTGCCATCAGTCACAGGGGACGGCGAGGACATATTGTGTTTGTTGATCTTGAAGTTGCCGGCGCCCAGGGGCTTCTTCCAGCGTAATTTGCCGTTCGCCCGGTCAAGCGCCCAGAATTCCAAATTGTCGCTGTCGGCGACATTTAGGAAAATGTATTCGCCCCAAATAATCGGAGTTGACCCGCTACGGTTGGGAAGGGCTAATTTCCACGACACATTCTCAGTCGTCGACCATTGAGTTGGAACTCCGGTCTCCTTGCTAACGCCATCAAGACCGGGGCCTCGCCATTGCGGCCAGTTCTCGGCGAAAGCGACTCCAGTCATCGCTAACAGGAAGAGTAGGTTTCTCATATAGGGAAGGATACTTACACCAAGGGTCTCACCGCAACCAACCCATTCTGTACCCTTGTACCACTGCGTCCTATTGCTTGCCTCAGTAGAAGTATCAAACCGTACCTCGCATTTCACGCATGGTACTTCGTTCACGCGAACGGCACAATGTGAGTAGATGAAATGGTTCAACCTCGCGTTGACCTGCCTGGCTATCGGTCCGAACTTCGCCTCAGCTACAGCAATCACCTGCGCCGTCACTGGAACCGTATCAGCGGGTTCGGTCCCGGTGGACGCGAGGGTTACGTTTGTTACTTCGTAGGATCAACTTCTGCCAGCAGGGACTTGCAAGGGATCTCATCGGTAGATGTTGTTTTGGACAACCATTTAACAGCAGCCTCGATTAGCCGGCCGTAGTGGCTTAACGCGCACGATGCTTTCAAGCACCGGTAATTGGATGAATGAGGGATTCATCCGGCGCCAACCTAAACCTGAGTAGCGCTGCCTACGATGGCCTTTGGAATTTGAAAGTGAGCAACGCCAACCCTTTTGACGCCGCCACGAACCCTGACGGCAACCGCTTGGCGAACGCCATTCGTCTTTCCATGTTTGGCGATGGAAAATCAAACGCTCACAATTATGGGGGCCGCAAGCTCTTCCAATCTGTACAACAGCGATGGAGCTCCCAACACCGCGTTCCTCAAAGCTTCGCACAACCCTTACCTCTTGTCTGACGCTCAGGATGTAGTCTTCACGTTGAGCTTTGGAGCAAACTCGGGAGTGACTTCAAGCACCAATATCGAAACTGGAGGAATGCGTTTCTTCTCCGGCGCCGATCGGTCACATTCTTGGATGGTTCAGTATCAACACCCGAACCGGCATCGGCGTTTATTGTCCTGGCTGGTTTTATCCGTTATGGCCGTGAAACGAAAGCGAACGGACAACGATTAGTTCGATATTTTGTCCTTCACCACAATCGCCGGGATATTCTGATCTCTCACCAGCCTGTTAAACGAGGCGAGATCATCTTTCAACAACCCACCCAGTTTGAGAAGTTGAGCATTAACTTTGCTGGCCAGCTCTTCAAACACCATGCTGGATTGCGCCGTCGGGGCCGTGTCAGTCGCCCCCACAACGCTGCCCAACGCCGCCAGCTTATTGTTCAACTTGATCGGAAAGTTCAACGGGTCTTGCCCGCTCTGATTCTTGGTCTGATACAACTCCTGCTCCACTTCGGTCAGCTTCTTGATAAGATTCGCAGCGCTCTCAGCAACGGCCTTGTTATCGCTCTTAGCATAACCATCCAACTGCTTCTTAGCTTCCCGAATCTTGAGGACGCCCTCGTTCGTCCGCGAAAGCTTGTCGCGGATCTGCAACCCGATGGCCACCTGTTTTTGAAAATCTTCAGGCGTTGTCGCCGTTCGTGGATCCTTCTTCACCTCGAAGGGCTGAGTTTGCGAAACGCCGTCCACTGTTAGGCGTACTTGATAATTTCCAGGAAGGATCATAGGGCCGCGCACCGTCCCTGCCCACATGATCAATCCGGGGAAAGTTGTGGCATCCGTGTGCCTCATATCCCAAACAAACCGGTTCTGCCCAGCCTCAGCGGGTGCCCGCGACGCTCCGCGAGGAGGGCCGTCTTCGTCCTCATCCGCCGTCGGCGCGCCAGCTTCGCGAGGCTCCGCCTTGCTTGAAATCTTCTTCACCAGCTTGCCCGCAGCATCCAGGAACTCAAGCGTTACATCGCCCTTCGGCTTCGAAGGAAAATGGTAATAAACTACAACTCCGCCCGGAGGATTCTGCCCCGCGGCGCCATTACCGCGCCCGGAGCCGCCGCCAATGCGGTATGCCGTTTTCGGTTGCAGTAAACGCACACCCGGCTTCTCCTCTTGAAGCTGCCGAACAGCATGTAGATCATCCAAAACATAAAAAGAGCGCCCTTGCGTCGCCACGATCAAGTCGTCTTCACGCTTGTGGAACACGACATCGGTGATGGGAACCGCGGGCAGGTTCAATTGAAACTTCTTCCAGTTTTCCCCATCATCGAAAGAAACATACAAGCCGGTTTCTGTTCCGGCCACAAGCTGCCCTTTACGATTTGGATCTTCGCGCACAACCCGGGCAAACGAATCTTTCGGTAGCCCGTTCACGATCATCTTCCAGTTCTTTCCGTAGTCGGACGTCTTGTACAGATACGGCTGAAAATCGTCGAGCTTGTACATCGTCGCGGCCATGAAAGCCGTCCCCGCTTCGTGTGGAGAGGCCGCTAGGGAATTGATTTGAATCCAATCGGGCAGGCCTTTCGGAGTCACGTTATCCCATGTTTTGCCGCCGTCTTTGGTGACGTGCACCAGCCCATCATCGGACCCCGTCCAGATCACGCCCTTCCTCACCAACGATTCATCCACGGTGAAAATTGTACAGTAATATTCAACGCCGCTATTGTCTTTCGTGATCGGTCCGCCGCTTGGCCCTTGCTTCGATTTATCGTTGCGAGTCAAGTCAGGGCTGATTGGCCGCCAATGCTGCCCTTCATCTGTGGTGACCAGCAGCATGTTCGATCCGGCATAAAGCAACTTCGGATCATGGGGCGAAAACAGCAGAGGGAAATTCCATTGAAAACGGTACTTCATCGCGTCAACGCCGGAGCCCATCGGATTATCCGGCCACACAGTGATGTTACGAGTACCGCCGGTGCGATGGTTGTAACGCGTCAGGAGTCCGTCATAGGAACCCGCGTAGACTATGTTCGAATCGGTTGGATCCGGCGCAATCCATCCACTTTCGCCGCCGCCTACGTCGTGCCATTCGCGTTCGGTGATGGAGCCCTGGTTGCCGCGACTAGCAACAGTCACGGTTGAATTGTCTTGCTGGGCGCCATAAATGTTGTACGGGAAATTCTGATCAACAACAACACGATAGAACTGCGCCGTGGCTTGGTTCGACTGCGCGCTCCAACTGCGGCCCCCATTAGACGAAACGTTCACGCCGCCGTCATTGGCTTCAATCATACGGTTCGGATCGTTCGGTGCGATCCACAAATCGTGATTGTCCCCGTGCGGAGTGGCGATCGAAGCAAAAGTCTTCCCACCATCGTTCGAGCGAGAAAAACCAACATTCAAGACATAGATGGTATCGGCCTTTTGCGGGTCGGCAAAGATGTGCGTGTAGTACCACGCGCGCTGTCTCAGAATGCGCTGCTCATTGATTTTAGTCCAGGTCTTACCGGCGTTCTCCGATCGAAATACTCCGCCCTCTTCGGATTCAACCAGTGCCCATACCCGATCGGAGTTCGCCGGAGAAACCGCAATTCCGATGCGGCCCACTATTCCCTTGGGCAGCCCCGCATTGCGTGTGATTTCACCCCACGTCTCCCCGCCATCGGTTGATTTATACAGTCCACTGTCAGCACCCCCGCTTTCGAATGTCCATGGCTTGCGGTTCACTTCCCAGATTGACGCGTAAAGAACATTGGCGTTGTTGGGGTCAAGGATCAAGTCAATTGCCCCGGCTTTATCGCTCTTGTAGAGAACTTTCCGCCAATTCTTACCGCCGTCCGTTGTTTTGAAAACGCCACGATCAGGATTCGTTCCCGACATATGACCCAAAGCCGCGACGTAAACAATGTCGGGGTTCTTCGGATGGATGCGAAGCCGTCCAATTTGACGAGTGTTGACCAGGCCAACGTTGATCCAAGTCTTGCCCGCATCCACCGATTTGTAGACGCCGTCCCCGTGCGAGGCATTGCCACGAATACAACCTTCGCCCATGCCCGCGTAGATGATGTTCGGGTCCGATTCCGCCACGGCGATCGCGCCCACGGAGCCTGTTTTCAACTGCCCATCGCTAACAGGTTCCCACCGCGCCCCGCTGTCAGTGGTCTTGAAGATGCCACCACCGACGCTTCCGAAATAGTAGGTGAAGGGCTGGGATGCGTGACCTGCAACGGCTACCGACCTGCCTCCGCGGAAGGGTCCAATCTGACGGAACTTGATTTCCTTCAGCGGATCAGCATCGGCGGCAAATAGCCCAGAGCCGAGCACAAGAAGAGGAAGGAGGCGAGCAAAACTCATAATCCCCGTATGGTAGCAAAGGGATCAAACCGGGTATACACTGACCTAAATGCTTCATGAAACGCTAAGTGTGAAAATGACCCTCGCCTCCATGGCGAATGACATGTTCCATCTCCTCATTGCTTATGCTCTGGCCTTCCCAATTGGTTGGGATCGAGAGAGAGAGGAGCGGTCAGCAGGGATTCGCACCTTCCCAATCGTGGCGGTTGGAAGCTGCGGATTGGCGATGGTTGGAACGAGCATCGCGGGAGCTTCCCCAGATTCCTACGCACGTATTCTGCAGGGCCTTGTCACCGGCATCGGCTTTATTGGCGGTGGGTCCATCATGAAGGACCGAGGCGGCGTTAGAGGCACGGCTACAGCCGCTAGTGTTTTCAATATCGGAATCGTCGGCGCCGCCGTTGGATTCGGGATGTATCACATCGCCGCAACCTTGAGTTTGGTGAATTACTTGACGCTGAAATTTCTATTGCCCTTCAAGAACGAGGCCCGAATCTTAAATTGCAAATCCATTTCGAGTCCCGAAGACGAATAGAAGCGAGCGCCTAGGACGAGAGGTTTTCCAGCTGAGTAACGGCTGATTTCACCAACCGCGGGGCGGCCTTCTGTTCCAGGTAGCTTGATTTGGCGCGCCATGTCTCATAGCCGCCCACCGCAAACGCCTCCTCGGTAGGGATATAGCCGCGGTAGTCGTTCGCTAATTCAATCATCATCGTGTTCTGAAACGGGCTGGCCTGTTTGACCGCCATCCCCAGTTCCACGAACGCTTCGCCCGGCATAGTGGCGATTCCTAGATTCCCTACCTTCAGCGCCTGGACAATCGTTTTGACACGAGGCCCAATTTCAGCAGGTAACAGAACCGTTTCCCGCGCATAAATCGTCTCACGTTTCTTGTATCCGCCCGGTGGCATGGGTCCTTCTTTTTCGAGCATCTGTTTGGCCAGTTCGATCTCTCGTGATGAGGGCTGCCTTGTCGTGAACTCAAGCTCTTCAATGCTCCCACCTAGCTCGATTCTGTCCTGCCACTTTAGAGATTTCCAAATGCGCATGGATTCAGCCGCCAAGGTTTCCGCGTAGGAAGCCATCTGTTCATAGGGTTGCCAAGTTCGCGGCGGCTTCAGAAAATCGATGCCATTGATATTACCGGAACAGGCATTAGCCAGCACCGGGACAAACGAAGCGCCCGCCATCCGCTGTATGGCGGCGGCCCACGAACCAAAGTAATCCGCACTTACGTGATTGCCCGGATGGCCGCCAACGTAGTGGAGCGCGTAGCTGGAAAGAACAAAGATCGGCTTGCCATCGGCGGACTCCGCAGCAAGGAAGGCGACCTCCGGGTCGATTGGCCCAGCCGCTTTGACGATGTTGACGCTGCCCGCCGGAGGGTTCATCAGCACCTGATCCTGCTGGTCAAACGGGTTCACAGGAATCGACCCAGGTTTCATGAAATAGCGACGATTGAAGACCAGCTTCTCCTCGCGCCCGGCGCCATATCCGATGCGCGCCGGTTCCAACCGCGCCACCGCCATTCGAACTGCATCGGCGATCCGTGTAGTCAGGAACTTTGTATAGGCAGGATCAGGTTCACTCTGGAACAGGTGCGCCGCCGCCGGGGCCGAATGCGTGTGCGTGGCCGAGGTCAAAATCTGGGCAATCGGAATTCCGGTGTGTTGATGAATCAGATCCTTGGCCGCATCATAAACGGAACGCGGCACAGCACACGAATCCACTACGGCGATCGCTAGACGTGTGCGGCCGTTATCCAACGCGATAGCTTTGACATGAAGCTCATCGTGAACGAATGCCGCCTTGCGGTCGTTCATCGAACCGGCAAGCGATAGTCCAAGCCACGGAGTGATATTCGAGGTCGCAGCGCCCGCGCGAATCTTGCCGGAGCGTCCTTGTAAAAAAGCGGCAGCGGGCGTGAATAGGAAATTTCGACGATTCAGTTTATCAAGCAAGTTCGATTATCTTCTGCCTCAGTTCAATGGCCGACTTGTTGTCGGGTGTGACGATCAAAATTGTATCATCCCCCGCCACGGTGCCGACGATTTGGGGCCAGTCAGCCTGGTCCAGCGCGACGGCCATGGAGTTCGCCCCACCAGGCGTCGTTTTGACCACTAGCAAATTTTGAGCCAGTCGCACGTCTTGCAGAAACTCGCTCACTAACGTTGCAAGATCCGGCGCGATTTTCTCGGAGTTAGCTCCTAGTTCCTTATAACCCTCGGGCGTCTTCACCAAGCCCAATTCCCGCATGTCACGCGAAAGAGTTACTTGTGTTGCTTCAACGCCGACACCGGCCAGCGCGTGCGCCAATTCTTCCTGAGTGTGAATGCTCTTGGCGCGAATCAACTTCAGAATCTGGCCTTGGCGGAAAGCTTTCATAAACGATTCCGGTAACTCTCCACGCGCGTTTCCGCATCAGCCAACGCCTGGGCTACACGCGCCGGGGCGGTCCCGCCCGGTACTTCCCTGCTCTTCATTCCTTCCGCCGGCTTCATCAGCGCCACCATTTCAGGCTTGAACTCGGGCGCAAATTGCACCAGCTGTTCTGCTGTCCAATCAGCTGGTTTCTTTCCGGTATTGAGACTTTCGAGCACCAAGCGGCCGGCGATTTTGTGGGCTTGATGGAATGGCGTGCCCGACCGCGCCAGAGCCTCGGCAAGATCAGTGGCCACTGCCCAACTTTCCTCGGCAGCTTCGGCCGGAACTTCAACATGAAGCTTAACGGTTTCGGTAACGCCGCGAATCATTTCTAAGCATCCGGCCAGTTGGTAGGCGCAATCAAACAGCGGCTCTTTGTCTTCCTGCATATCGCGGTTGTACGTCATGGGCAGGCCTTTCATCGTGACATAGAGTGCATTGAAGTCGCCCCATACTCGGCCACACTTGCCTCGAATTAGCTCCAGGGAATCCGGGTTCTTCTTTTGCGGCATTAAGCTGGAACCGCTAGTAACGCCGTCACCAAGTTCCATCCAGCGGAACTCTTCGCTTGAATAGAGAATCCAATCCTCGCACAGACGGCTCAGGTGCAGCATCGTGGTTGAGGCGGCGTACATGAAGTCCAACACAAAATCGCGATCGCCGGAAACGTCCATGCTGTTGCGAGTTATAGCGTCGAAGCCCAGGTCCTTGGCGATGGCTTCGCGGTCGAAAGGAAAGCCGGAGCCGGCCAAGGCGCCGCTGCCCAACGGTAGAACATTCACGCGGGTTCGGGCCTGTTCGAGTCGCTCCAAATCACGGGAAAACATTTCAAAGTAGGCGAGGCAATAGTGACTCCACAGCACGGGCTGCGCCCGGCGTAAATGAGTATAACCGGGAATCACGGCGTTTTGATAGGTGCGCGCGAGCGTCAGAAGAGAGCCAAGAAAGTCCACCATCAACACGCGGCACTGGTCGATTTCACCGCGCATCCACAAGCGCACGTCGAGCGATACTTGTTCGTTCCGGCTACGGCCGGTATGAATCTTGTCGGCCAAACCACCGGTCTTTTCCTTTAGCTTGCGAATGACGAGGGTATGGACATCCTCGTCCGTCGCGCCTTCATAAAAGGCTGGCGATGAAGATTCCGACAATAACTCATCGAAAGCTTTCACCAATCCGGTGCGCTCGTCGGCGTTCAAAATGCCGACCCGTTCGAGGGCGCGAGCAAATGCCTGGGAGCCGCGAATATCGACGGCAACCAGCTTGCGATCAAAATGCAGCGAGCCGCTGAATCGTTCGAAGACTTCCGATGGTCCAGTTTCAAACCGTCCGCCCCACAATTTCATGCTGTTCGTTTCCTTGTTATTTGCTACCGCATCAACATCAATAAGAGAGCCTTCTGCGCATTCAGACGGTTTTCCGCCTGATCGAAAATCGCCGATTGCGGCGATTCCATCACTTCATCGGTAACCTCTTGGCCGCGTTTGGCGGGAAGGCAATGTAAGAAGATCGCATCCTTTTCCGCGTTGGCCATCAAAGCTCGGTTCACCTGATAGGGGGCGAAAATCCGCTTCCGCTCCTCGGCTTCGTTCTCTTGGCCCATGCTTGCCCACACATCTGTGTAGACTGCGTCCGCGCCGGTGACAGCTCCTTTGGCAGAGTTGCTGATAGTCACTGAGCCACCATTTTCGGCGGCGAATACTTTTGCTTGATCGACGATAGTAGCATTTGGCTCGAAGCCGGCAGGCGTTGCTACCGCAACATGCATTCCTAGCTTGGCGCCAGTTAGCAGGAGCGAGTGAGCGACATTATTGCCATCGCCAACATAGGCGAGCTTTTTTCCCTTACAAGACCCGCAGCGCTCAGCCACGGTCTGCATGTCGGCCAGGGCTTGGCATGGGTGATAGACATCGCTTAAAGCGTTGATCACCGGAACGCGGGACCATTTCGCAAGATCATCGATGGTCTGTTGCGAGAAAACACGCGCGACGATGGACTGGGTCCAACGATCTAAATTACGGGCGATATCCTGGACGGGTTCGCGATCACCGATCATGCCGATGCTAACGACAATGTCACCACCCAGTTGCTTCACGGCCAACTCAAACGTGAGCCGCGTGCGGAGAGAAGGTTTTTCGAAGAGCAGGGTGGCATACTTTCCGCGGAGTTCGTGCGTGTAGTCTTGCGGCTTGGCCTTCACTTCGGTCGCCAAATGTAGCAGGGTTCGCAGTTCGGCGCTTGTTAGATCCAAGTCACTCCGCAGGTCCCCGGCAGCGAGCCTTTCCGCAGCTAGTGTATTTTTATTCACTACTATGAATAATTACACAACGCAACGGATGGGTCAATTCCCAGTACTGTGGTAAACGATGAGCGTAAAGGCAATTTGCAATGGGACCGTGATTACTGAAACCGGAGAAATCTCCGACGGGATGGTGATCGTTCAAAATGGGCGTATTGACTATGCCGGGCGAGCGATGGGGCTTGAGCCTGGCGTGGAAGTGATCGATGCCGAAGGATTGTACATCAGTCCGGGGTTCATCGACATGCATATTCATGGCGGGGCCGGCAGCGATTTTATGGACGCAACCAAGGCCGACGTTGAGACCGTAATGCGATTTCACGCGGCACATGGAACCACGGCATTGTGCCCGAGCACGGCTACGGCGCCACTGAACGAAGTGATTGCCTGCCTGGACGCGCTGGACGCTTATCGCAAATCGGGTTCGTATTACGGACGGGCGTTGGGGGCTCACGTTGAGGGCCCATTTCTAAATTCCACTAAGAGTGGTTGCCATTTGCCCCAGCATTTGAAGCTGCCGAGCGAAGCCGAATGGAAGCCGCTGCTGGAGCATGGACCGGTGGCAACGATGACGCTGGCGCCGGAGCTACCTGGGGCGCGGCCTCTCATCGAGGCCTTGAAACGGCAAGGAACCATGGCGAGCGTCGGCCACAGTGAAGCGCTGTTTCACGAGATTGCTGAAGCTGCCGAGTGGGGGGTGCGGCATGCTACTCATCTTTACTGCGCTATGACCGATTCGATGAACAACCGGTGGCGGGGCACCAGGAACCCGAGGGCGGCCGGCATTGTTGAAGCCGTTTACCTAATGGACGGCATGTCGAGCGAACTGATTACCGACGGCATTCACCTATCTAAAGAAATGCTGCAGCTTGCGATTCGCAACAAGGGTTATGAGCAGTTGGCGATCATCACCGATGCGATGCGCGGCGCGGGGATGCCTGATGGCGAGTACACTTTCGGGCCGAAGCATGGCATGCTGGCGATCGTGAAGAATCGCGAGGCGCGGATTCCCGATGGTACGACGCTGGCTTCGAGCGTTTTTGCCATGAACGAGATGGTTAAGACCTTTCGTGAATTGACGGGGCGCCCTTTGTGGCAGGTGGTGCGGATGGCGTCGCTGACTCCGGCCGAAATTCTGGGAGTTCAGGATGAGCTGGGCAGCTTGGCTAAGGGCAAGGCTGCTGACATCATTCTTTTTGATGAGGAGTTGGAGGTTAGGCGAACTTATGTTGGCGGTGAGTTGGTGAGGACTCGATCGGCTTGAAGCCGATCGGGCTGGCCAGGGGGCCCGCCGCAGACCAGGCATAGGCGTTAAAAGAAGGATTCCATTTTTTGGGGATTTGGTCTAGAATTCCTGTATGGGAACCTTAGCGCTCCATGAGGAGGAGTGGGAGTATGTCCAAACACTCCTCCCGCTCGATCTTGAAGAGTCTGCTCGCGCCACAGGTGCATTATTACGCTGTCGAAACGTCCCCGATGCCGCTGCCTTGATGCGGATGGCGCTAGCCTACGCCGTCACCGATTTATCCTTGAAAGACGTTGCCGCATGGGCCACTTCGCTTCAACTCGCCGAGATCACTGGCCCAGGCTTATTTTATCGTTTTAGGGTAGCTGAACGCTGGCTGGAACATGTATTGGCGGAAATGCTTGCCGCTGAAGTGACCGCAAATGCAGGCGCGTTGCCAATACGTCTGGTGGATGCGACAGTTATCAACGGACCGGGCGACAAGCCTGTACAATGGCGTGCGCACGTGCTCATCAATCCGGCGACTGGGGGTTTCCGTCGAGTGGAGTTGACCGACGACAGCGGCGGAGAAAAACTAAGCCGGCACGTTTTCGATCCTGGCGATGTTGTCTTAGGAGATCGGGCGTATGGGACGGCGCGGGGTCTGCACGCCGTGCGCGAAGCTGAGGCACATGCCGTGGTCCGCATCACCCCACGCAATGTGCGCACCTTTGACGAGCACCGCCAGCCGATCCATCTGGCCAAAATGGAGGATCAAGTACCCACCCTGGGGGCTGTCGAATTTCAGATAACTATACCAGTCCCCCCAACGCCCACTAAAAGCCACAAAATCTGGAAGACGAGCCGGGCCATTGCCTGGATCCCAGCCCGCGCCATTGCTGGCAGAACTCGCTCCGGCGAAGTGATCTGGATTGTCACCACGCTCGACTCCAAACAATTGCCTGCTCTTCAAGCCATGGCACTGTACCGGTTGCGGTGGCAGATTGAATTGTTTTTCAAGCGCCTGAAATCGCTGCTTCATCTCGATACTCTTCCTTCAAGAGAGGGTCCAACCGCCAAGACTTGGATATTGGCCCGCTTGATCGCGGTCGCTATTGCCCAAAGACTGGTTCAGCCTTCGGGTCCACTTTCCCCCTGGGGGTACCAATTGCACCACTGATCAACGCAGCACTCATAGTCCGTGGTCTCGTTTTCGAATGGTGTTGTGGGCCTTGCGCGGCGTAATTCTAGGGAAAGGCCCGTGGATGCTGATTCGAAGCGAGAAGAATTTGGATCGTCTCCGCACCAGTCCGCGCAAACGCGTACTGGTGTCGGACCAGCTCGCCCAAAATGCTACTGCTTCCCCGACCGCCTTATTTTAACGCCTATGCGCAGACCAGGGGTCTGCCCCAGTGTGCCCAGCATGGGCAGAATCTAATTGGATGAAAGGAGCCAATCGGAGCCGATAATGGCAACCGTAGTGAAACCGCAAGGCGTAGCCGCGAGGTGAAGCTGAAAGAAGCGGATAGCAAAATCCCGACCGTAGGGACACGAACCGTCAGAGAGGCCAGGTGCGGGCGGCGAGCTGGCTGGGAACAGCGAAGCCCAAAGATTATCAAGACGCACAGGGTAGAGCCGGTCGGCGCGGGATGAGAGATTCTGGCCTTACCTGGGGAGATCTCCGGTGTGAGAACACGGGAGAAGTCAGCAGATGCCGTAGTGTGTGCTGAGCAGCGTATTGCTCATGAGGGTTAAAGTCCCTCCTGCGCTCGAATGAGGAGCGCTGTATCCGAACGCGGGGGTAATGCCTCGCGGGCGAGAGAAAGAGACAGGTATGGAGAAGCCTAAACAGGCACGAAGGCGAAAGCCGGACACAGCCAAGGTGGACCTGAAGCCGCAACCTTGCAGGACTCTGGAGGGCAGGGTGTCCACTGCGAAGTGGAATCCGAAGGGCATGAGGAGAAGTACCGGGCCGTAATCGATGGGGGCAACCTCGAAGATGAACCGGTCGGCCAAAGGTGGGGCAAGGTCGAGTCTGCACTATGGAGACGAAGGCGCTCTCATTCACCCACCGCACCAAGGTGTTTGCGGATGGCACGGTACGGAAGAGCAGTAGGTGACCTCAGGAAGGCTGATCGAGTCTCCGGGTGGCGCCCGGGGTCAGCAAGCCGATAAGCGGAAGCGAAACGGCGAGTGACGCTCGGTCAGTTGGCGGACGGCTGTGTAGTACCCGAAAGCGAGGTGATAACCCTTGTGACCGAGCAATCGGCGGCGGAATGGGCCGGGAAAGGCAGCCAGCGAAGACGGAAGGAACGAGACAAGACGCAAGTGAGTAAAGCGGCGCTGGAGGAACAGTTCATGAGTGAAAGACCCGTACAAGCGCGGCCGAGGAGACTGGCGGATTGGATCAACCCGCCGGGAGCAAAGAAGGTCCATTCATTGATCGACAAGGTTTACAGAAAAGAGAATCTGTTGACGGCCTGGGAGCGGGTGAAGTCGAACGGCGGTAGTGGAGTGTGGATAGGCAGAGCGTGGCAGGGTTTGAAGCGCAGCAAGATCAGTTGTTAGATCAGGTGCGGGAAGAACTTTGTGGCGATCACTATCAGCCCAGCCGGTTCGGCAAGTCCCGATTCCAAAGGCAGGCAAGCCGGGCGAGTATCGCACGCTGGGCATACCAACGGTGTACGACCGGGTGTGTCAACAAGCGGTGCAGCAACGGCTGGAGCCAATCTTTGAGGCGGTATTCGATGAGGCCAGCTTCGGATATCGACGAGGGCGGTCAACCAAGGACGCCCTGGCGAAGGTGTGGAAAGAGATTGAAGGCGGAAGCGAGTGGATCGTGGATGCGGATCTGAAAGACTTTTTCGGGTCGGTGGAACATGAGAAACTGCTAACGCTGGTAGCCCAACGTGTATCGTGTGTTTCCGGTAAGAGTGCGTGACTGGAGCTCGAGATAACTGGTAACGTGTGCCAAGGGCTGGAGGCCCCTTGGTCATGGAGGATCGAACAGGACAGTATCGGAGTGACGTAGAGCAACTGCGGCAGCGCTTTACCGAGTGGCGAAAGACGCATGCGGTGCGCTCGAAGTTCCCTGAAGAATTGCATCAAGCAGCGGCCCGGTTAGCCCATCGCGATGGGATCGATACGGTCATGCGGGCATTGAAGGTGGATAAGCCAAGCCTGCGAAAGTGGGCTGCTCGTCTACAGCAACAGCGGCTACCAAAACGAAAAATGAATATCGAATCCACATTCGTGGAGTTACCGGCATCCGGCGCACCGCACAAAGCAGCGGGCCGTTGCCTGGTCGAAGTAGAGTCACCGCGTGGCGGCAAACTTCGGTTGGAATTGACGAGCGTTCCAACTAGCGAACTGGCCGAACTGATTCGCGCGTTTGCTGCCAACTAGGCAATGTTGCAGATCACGCCACAGATGCGGATACTGGTTGCCGTCGAAGCGGTCGATTTCCGCAAGGGCATCGATTCGCTGGCCGAGTTGTGCCGCAAGACACTGGATGCCGATCCATTCTCGGGCTGCCTGTTTGTGTTTCGCTCGCGCCGGGCGACTTCCATCAAAGTGCTGGTTTACGACGGGCAGGGATTCTGGCTGGCAACGAAACGTTTGTCGAAGGGGCGCTTTCGTTGGTGGCCGGAAGGCGGCGAGCCAGCACAAACATTGCGTGTGCATCAAGCGCAAGTGCTGCTGGCGGCAGGCAATCCGGACATTGATGCGGCGCCGGTGTGGCGCAAAGTAAGTTGATGCATTTTGTACTTGCGTTCGGAAACGGTTTCAGGCATACTGCTGATGAGATGGCTA
>JANXXI010000326.1 GCA_025350695.1 Acidobacteriota bacterium | reverse complement strand
GCCATGCTGTCTTCCATCCTCCGCAGCGAACGGGCCATCCTGGTGAACATTGCCATCATGCGAGCCTTCGTCAACATCCGCGAATACCTGTCTGTTCACAAGGACTTAGCCCACCAACTAGAGCATCTAAATCGCACCCAGGATGTCCACGCCGGCCACATAAACGCCATCTGGCAGGCTATCGACGAACTGGCCACGCCGCCACCAGGCCTCAAGAAAAGGATCGGCTACCCGGAATCCAAATAGATCTTTGAGATCACAATTTGTGACCTCAAACTCCATTCTCGTTAACGAATCCGAAACCAGAGTCGAACATATCGACTCCGATTGCATTCTGGGTTTTCCTAATTCGAGCCGAAGGGCCGAGCGTAATTTTGATTGCTGCTCGGGGAGCCGCTTACTCCTAACTATGCAGCCGAAGCGCTGGTTTCGTTTGGATTGGCTTGGTTCCGCAAACAACACACCTTGTATTTTCGGCCCGATTTGCAGGGGCAGGGTTCGTTTCGTCCTACCTTGTTGGCGGGGCGGGCGTAGGTTTGGCTGGAGTGGGTTATAAATTTGGGTTCGTTCCGCTGAATGGATTGGGCCGACGGTTTGGCCTTTTTTCGTGTGGGAAGTGTGAGGGTTCGGAGTTCTTTGTGGCACTTGTGGAAAGTCCGTTCGGCACGAGTGCGATATGCAGCGATGCGGTCGAGAGTTTTTGAATTGGTTTCCGAGAGCAGGGGGTCGATACCTTCGGAGTTGGCCAGTTCGGCTTCGAGGCGGTTGGCGCGTTCGATGTTCCAGGTGGCAAGGACGAGCTGATCGAGCAGAGTGACTTCGACGATGTTAGCGGGGTTGAATTCGTAGACGAAGGAATTGCGGAGCGATTCGAATTGGCGGTGTTCAAGTTCGTTGAGCAGGACGGCGTGCTTGGCGAAGAAGCCGTGTCTGGTGGCGTTGGCGGATGAGGCAGTTTTGCCGTCGGGGGTGCGGGGGCCTGTGGAGTGTTGGGCGTTGGCCTGATTGGCGGCGAGTTGCGCGGCGGTGGACATTTTTGGAGTTCCTTTTCTCTTCGAAATGCTTAAGGGCGGCTGATTCCTGGTTTAGGATTGGGCCGCCCTTACGGTACTAGTGTGGCATGGGTTTGGCGGGAGTTGAGGGAGGGTGGGCTGTATGTGGTTGAGGGCGTGGGGAAGATAGTTGGGAATCGATGGGGAATGACGAAAAGGCTTCTTGTCTGGGCAGCGTAGTTTTCATGTGATCTTCAGAGCTAATTGGCGGGGTTTCTTCAGCGATAGTGGGCGGTCCGCGTCCGCAAGACGTGCGGTTCCCGGAATTATTAGATGGAGGGTGGTGGAATCCACCAAATCTTGTGCAGTCGCGACAGGACAGGCCGGGACAAGTCCCCCTCGCTTCAACTTGAGGAGTCAGGATACTGACCACGTTTACTTCCGGCCAGACATTGTCGACCAGCTCCAGAAACTCTCCCCAGAAAACGTCCGGCTCAGCTTTAACGTAGACTATTCTCTCGACACGGTGAGTCATGACCTCGTGCAACCCTCGGATGGCTTCCGAGAACGCCACGTCGGGTTCGGCATTCAGTTTTGCCCTATGTCTGCCGATGGCGACGGCTACTACACTGTTGTCCCCGCAAGTCGTTGAGACCTCCACTGCCGCCAAGTCAACTATGAAACCCTTCGAAACGGCGCTTCCGTAGTGGCAGGCAGCACTGCAAAGGACCAGCATCGCAACGCTAGCTCTAATGACGAGTGAAATGAAACTTGCCGGAGCCGTGATGGGGGGGCCATCAGTTCGGATCATTTGGCCGTCTCCTGAGATAGCGCCCGCCATAAAGTGTGGCGGCTTACCTGAAGGTCTTCGGCAATCTGGACCTTTGAGTAGTCACCAGAACGGAGCAATGCGCGCGCCTTCTTCAAATCCGCCTCATCGAGCGCCTTGGGTCTGCCGCCCACGCGACCTCGACGACGGGCGGCCTTGAGACCTGCGTTCACCCGTTGACGCAATAAGTCGCGCTCAAACTCCGCAAGCGCGGCGAAGACATGAAACGTAAGCTTACCGCTCGGAGTAGTCGTGTCGATGTTTTCTGTGAGGGAATGGAGCTCAACCCCGTGCTCGTTGAGCAAAACCGTGGTGTCGATAAGCTGACGCATAGATCGGGCTAACCGATCCAGCTTCCAAACAATCACAACATCGCCCTTGCGTGCAGTGTCGAGAAACTTCACCAATTCCGGTCGTTCAGTTCTGGCCCCGGAGACCTTCTCTTGATAGATACCGGCGCACTTTGCGCGTGTAAGCGCGTCCATTTGTAAGCGCGTTTCTTGGGCGTCGGTCGAGACGCGAGCGTAGCCGATTTTCATGGTGCAAAAACCAAAGAGATAGCGTTAGTATGCACCATATCAATTGCACCATAGTTTTGCAACCAGAATCAGGGCGTTTGGTTCACTTTTGTGCTCACTGTGACCGACGGTGCAAAAACAAAAGTTATTGAACCGATGGCTCATCCCAGTAAAACAGAGCCCGCAGCCACTGCCCTCACGGGGGAGCAGCGCCAGTCGGCCATGGAGCGGTTTGCCGTCCTCCAGCCCCACCTCGAAGAAGACGTGCCTCTGGCGCAAGCGGCCCGGCATGCCGGTGTCGCTCGGGGGTGCGGGGGCCTGTGGAGTGTTGGGCGTTGGCCTGATTGGCGGCGAGTTGCGCGGCGGTGGACATTTTTGGAGCTCCTTTTTCTTTTCGAAATGCTTAAGGGCGGCTGATTCCTGTTTTAGGATTGGGCCGCCCTTACGGTACTAGTGTGGCATGGGTTTGGCGGGAGTTGAGGGCCGCTGGGCTGTATGTGGTTGAGGGCGTGGGGAAGATAGTTGGGAATTGGTGGTGATGTTTAAGTTCTCATCGGCGGTGCGGGGGTGAGAAGTTGAGGAGCAGGCAAGGCTGAGCCCGCCCGGTGATGAGAACGTGCAGTGAACTAAACGCGTGGGGAATGCCC
>JANXXI010000314.1 GCA_025350695.1 Acidobacteriota bacterium | reverse complement strand
AGCATCCCGTCGCACAAATGTAAGTGTTCTGGGTATATTCAATTGTCAAAGACCCAAGAGAAGGCAGCGGAGTGACTCCAAGTTGTGGCGGGAGCTTGGCCTGGCGTTCTCATGGGCCTGGTAAGTCGGACTGAGTGGTGGTAACGGGAGAAGTCTGCGGGAATACTTGGGGAGCGGCTTCGAGCGCCAACTGATGGACGCGGCGCAAGGTGGCGGCGAGGAGTGTTAACAACGCGCCTAATATTTGCGGATGATCCCCTTGTCCGGCGTGATTGATTTCGATAGTAATTTGATGTCTGCTGATTTCGATCTTGGTTTCCGCAGCTACGATGATGGGCCGGGCTACGTGCGCGAATACGGACGCGTGGCGCTTGTTCACCTCTTTGAGCTTGACGGTCATTCCTGAGCGGAGTTCGTTGAGCGCGCGCCTCTTGCACTGGGTTAGATTCCCATATAAAGCGAAAGCGAGGACGCGGTTGGTTAGCGCGAACTGGCCCATTTGCGCGGCGTTGTGAGGAAAGGGGAACAGGGGTTGGGGAACCGGGTCGATGATTTTGCGGATTTTCGCGGCGGCTTGGTTGCGGGCCTCACCTGTGATGACCAGGATCGGCGGAGTGGCGCCGGGGAGAAGAGCGAGAGTCAGCCAGTGGGCAATCTGCTGGGCTGGTTCTTCGGTGATGCGGAACATTTGCCGCAGGTAAGTAGTGAGGCCGTGTTGGCCCGGTTCGGGAAGTGGGAGCGGGAGATTCGCGGAGGGGCGGGCGAAGGAGACATCGAGATTGGAAGTGACCTTCCAGGATTTTCGGGTGAGTTCGACGGCGTCGAAGTTGTCGTGCAGGTCGAGCAGTAACGTTTCAGGGTCGGGCTGGAAGGTGCGGAGGGGAACGGGCTGTACTTTTTGGGAGGCGCGGGCGACGGCGTCCAGTCTGCGGAGGGTGAAGTTGAGGGCCGTTGCGTTGGGGATGTCGATTTGTTTCGATTCGGCGAGGCTGTGTAGGAAGGTGAAGAAATCCTCGGAAAAGAGAGGGGTGGCGGAGTTGTTGGGGAGGATGGCGTGGGATTGGTTTTCGGGCGACACGAATAGTTGGATTCGTTCGGCGGCGAGATGGAACAGAGATTGCATTTCTTGGTCAAAGAGTAGCGGGGCGGGTTGCGCGGTTGGCGGGGGCCCGGAGGCCGGAGAAGCCGGAAGTGGTTGAAGTAATGGAGGATGGAGATTTCAGAAGCTTTTGAAATGGCTTGTGACTCGAATTTTGAAGTGCGTTGGGGAGCGTGGCGGGGCTGAACCCGTAACTGTCGCCAGGTTAAGGCTTATTCGAGCGCGTCCTCGTCAAGAGCGATCCATAGTCTGAAACAACGGGCGCGGCTAAATTCTAAATGCATCATCACGTTTGCTCCTGACTTAATTGCTTTGACGTAGATACGCTAATGTCTGATGCTAGACTCGACTCTGATGAAGACAATTCACATCATTGCCGTTGATTCGGATCTTGAGGCCCAAGCTCTCCGTGCTGCTGCTGAGTACTGGGGCGCGGCAGTGAGCTGTAACTTGGGTGGGCAACGCAAGCGACATAGTAAACTACTTTTCATCCAAGCCTGTTCACGAACTTATTCTTATCGCGGCGCACGGCGACGAGCGGGGCTTGTTGCTTCCGGATTTGGGTGAATCGATCAAAGGACACTACCCGTTTGTCGATGTCATCCGGCCAGAGGACTTCCGGACGTTCCTTGCATTGCAGCAAAATATTGTCCTCAGTACGGGTTGTAGAGTGGCGGGTCTGCGCAACTCGGAGAAGCCTTCCTGGGTTGCGGTGCTCGTTGCTACATCGGTGCTGTTGTTTATCCAGAGGGTAACGATGCGCTCATGTATGCGCTCGGTTTTCTATTTCAATACCTTGTTCGTGGAAACCCGCCCGAGAAAGCGCATTCGTCCCCGGTAATTTTGAGAGTGCGGGCAAGCGTAAGTCGAGCCGGATACGGCATGGGAATCGCTGGATACGCCGGGCACTGGTTCAATCGGCGTGGGCTGTGTCCCATGCCAAGAGTTGCTATTTGCGAGCCTTTTTTATCGATGCTCTACTCGTCATGGCGCAAACAAAGCAGCGATCGCAACGGCGCATCACATTCTTGTGAGCGCTTTCCATATGCTTCGCGATGGGGTAATTTACCGCGAACTGGGTGGCGACTATTTTGACAAGCTTAACCCTGCCCGGACCCTCCGCAAGCTCTCGCGCCGAGTGGAGAAGTTGGGTTATCAGCTGATGCCGACCCAAGCTGCCGTTGCACCGCACTCTGTCGACACCAGCCCGGATGGGTCCTGATTCGGGGATGGCAAAAAGGCTAAATAGCTAGAAACATTATCGGATTAGGGTAGAGGTTTTCGAGGGATTCGAATAGTTCAGGTGAGCTAAGTTGCCTTGAGGACATGCATCTGCGGCTTATCCCAACACTGTTCACTTAGGATCGGTCGACAAGCCCACGACGTGCCCACAATGGGAATCGCGGGATTCTTCCGAACCAAGTCATGTTGTTGGGACCTCGAACGATCCCCCAATTTCATCGGGGGCTAGTCGAAATGCCCGTTTGGACACGAGCGATAGTCACGCTAGAACCCTAAGTGAACAGTGTCGCTGCTTGTCCTCGTTAAAACTCCAGCGTTAAAAATACAGCTTCACCGCCAATTGCAATTGCCGTTCGGAGTTGACCACTGAGCCAATGTTGCCCACTGCCGCGTTACCAATGGAGGAATTAGGTAATCCAAGATTAGGGTGGTTCATGAGGTTGAACCCTTCCGCGCGAAACTGGAACCGGAAGCGTTCCCGAATGTGGAATTCCCGCATCACGCTGAAATCGAGATTGATGAAGCCGGGCGCACGCAGTATATTGCGGCCAGAGTTACCGAAGCAGGCGCATGTGAGCGGGCTGAATGCCGCGGCATCGAACCAACGGTTCACACTGCGTTGCTCGGCGGGAAGAGCGCCGTCGCGGATACGATCGGGACGGGCAGCTGCGCCTGTCGCGGTGGGGTCCACGTTGGCGGTCACGGTGAAAGGCTGACCCGTTTGGGCGGAAAAGATGCCGGAGGTTTGCCAATTGCGAGCGATTCTGGCCAATGGGCCGGGACCTTTGCCCAAAGGCAGCAGGTAGACTCCGCTTAGGGCCAGGCGATGGCGCACGTCGAAATTAGAAGAGCCTCTTTGCGCGGCCAAGTTGCGGGCGTCTTGAGGATTGGGATCGTTTTGATCGTTGCCGCTTTTACCATCATCAATCGAGTGGCCGTAGGTGTAGGAGGCGAGCATGCTCATTCCGTTCGTGAAGCGGCGTTCCAGTTTCCCGAGCAGAGCGTGATAGTTGGAATTAACCAGGGGAGCATAGTACTGGATGTTGGAGAATCCCTTGTACGGACGACGAGCATTTACGTCGCCCGTGCCCGGAAACGCCTGATTGACATTCACCACTTCAAACATCTTGTGAGCTTCAGAGCCCGTGTAGCTAATTTGCGCAACCCAGCCTGCGAGAAGTTCCCGTTGCACGTTTAGGTTCCATTGGATGACATAAGGAGTGCTGAAGTTGAAAGGAAAGCTGTTGACGTCGGTAGATCCACTTGAGAGGCTTAGAGCGTTGGCCGGGAAGCCAGTGGCCAACAGAAAGGCGGGCTTGGTTTGGTCGCCAATGTAGGTTGCGCTGGTGACGAAGGGGGGATTGGAATTGAGGCGGCGAGTAATGCCGATTACCTCATCGCGACCGAAGAAAACTCCGAAACCGCTGCGAACGACGGTTTTGGGGCGCAGTTGATAAGCCAGGCCAACACGCGGAGCAAAATTATTGGTGTCGTGACGAACCAATTCGCGACCCACGCCGCATCGACCGGAATCGCTAGCCAGGACGAGTTGCAGATAACAAGGCCCTGCATCCAGAACGAAGTTGGATTGCCTGTCTTTATTTTCGCGGAAGGGTGTGGATAGTTCGTAGCGAAGCCCAAAGTTCAGAGTAAGCTTATTCGAAATCCTCCAGTCATCCTGCGCATAGAACTGGTATACATTCTGCAAAATCGTATCCAGCTGCTGTTGGGATGTGTTGGCTGTTTGGACGTAGCCGAGCAGGAAATCCGCGAGCCCAATACCCGAGTATGTTCCATTGAAGGTCATAGTTGGGCGGGCGCTGTTGGTTGCATAAATGAACTGCGTAACGCGCTGGAGATCGACGCCGAACTTCAAGGTGTGGCGGTTTTTAACCCAGGAGACATTGTCCAGAAGTTGGTGGATTTTCCCGGACTTGTCGCTGGGGAAGTTGCCACTACCGGTTGCGGCGATTGGCGCTGCGCCCGGAGCGGCGGTGCCGAGATTGCTCATGGAGTTGATCGTAAAGTTGGGGAGCCCCTTGATGCGCGGCTCATTGAGCGCGCCGACGATACCGTATTGGTCAAAAAGGCGCGGGCCGAATAAGTCTTGGACATTGTGAGTAAAGATGAACCCATAGCGAAATTCGTTAACGATTGCCGGCGCAATGGAGTGTGTTTCGCTGAACACCCAGGAGCGGGAATTCAGGCTGACGGAGCCGGACTGATTGGCGGGCTCCGGAAGAGTGGTGGGCAAGCGGTTTTCGCCGGTGTTTTGGGAAATTCGCATGAAGGCGAAATCCTTGGCGCTGAAGCGATGATCCATGCGGAGATTGTAGGCGTTGCTGTTAACCGATTCTTTCGGATTGTAGAAGAAGTTGCGCACCTCGCCTGGGAGGTTGGCAGCGGGGTAGAGCTTCACTAACTTTTGCGCCACTGGGTCCCATCGGCTGAGAGGCACTTGATTGTTGGGGAAGGCCAGCTTTGTGGTGGGATCGTTGACCCGCTTAGAGAATAGGCCTTGCTGCATATCGGCTGTTGGCACGGTTCCAATTTGTGGCGCCGCATTGACTTCGCGGGAGGTCTGCCAGCTTCCAAAAAAGAAGGTGCGATCCTTGATGACCGGTCCGCCGAGCGTTGCGCCAAACTGATTTTGGATGAACAAAGGTTTACCACCGATAGCGGGCTGAAAGTATGGCGTTGCGTCCATGCGGGAGTTGCGAAGGAACTCGAACAGATTGCCGTGAATGTTATTGGAGCCGGATTTCATTGTCACATTGACGACGCCTCCCGCCGCTTGACCGAATTCGGCGGAAAAGGTTGAGGTTTGCACCTTAAATTCCTGGATTGCGTCGATGATGGGCTGGACGATTTGAGAGGAGCTTTTGTCGAAGCCCAGAATGCGGTTCTTGTTGTCGACTCCGTCGAGCAGATAGCTGTTTTGAATGGGCCTGGCGCCGTTCGAGACAAAGTTATCGCGCTCCGCCGTTCGGGTTGAGGGAAGTGTTCCCGCGCCCAGCGTCGCCAATTGAATGAAGTTGCGGCCATTTAAGGGCAATTCCCTCAGCGTCTTTTCTTCGACCACGTGACCGAGGGAAGAAGTCTCTGATTCGAGCAATGGGGCGGAGGCGGACACGGTAATTTCGGCTGAGGCAGCGCCGATATCCAACTGGAAGTTCATCTCCACTCTGTCTTGTACGCGAAGCTCAAAAGGTCTGCTCTTTTGAGGGCGGAAGCCTTCGTGGCTGACGGTGACGACGTAGGATCCTGGGCGCAAAGACGGAGCCGCGTAGAAGCCCGATTCATTGGAGCGTAGAGCGGTCTGATTGTTGGTGGACTCTTGAGTGACGGTAACGGCAGTTCCAGGGATGACGGCGCCGGACTTGTCGGTGATTAGGCCGGAAATGGTTCCGGTATCAACTTGCGCCGAAGCAAGAGAGCAGAGGAAAAGAGGAAGATAACATTTCATGGAAGACGACCCCAACCTTGGCAATGAGTATATCAAATCGTAGCTTCGGAGCGGCTTT
>JANXXI010000313.1 GCA_025350695.1 Acidobacteriota bacterium | reverse complement strand
CAACCGCCGCAGGTGTTGTCATTGTGGAGTCCGCCCGAGTTGTCAAAGAAGAGCAGGCGGCCAAGATCGGCAAGTTTCGGATCTATGTTTCTGCCGAGTCTTGACTGTAGGGTTGCTTCAATTTTGCCAGTGAAGCCGGCGGATTTCAGCGCGGCCCTTAATTGTGGGTCTAGCTGCCCGTTTGGGAAATCATCATCGTCAGCAATGGCAGGCACAATAAAAAGCGAGCACAGGAACAAAATGCTACTTGTATTTTTAAACATACTTTCTCCTAAGGGCCGATAGCAGCTAGAGTGGAAATTAAGTTTACGGGCTAAACTTCAAGTAGTCTAAACCAAACTTTACCTATTTCCAACTAATTTAATGTGTTCTTAAGATTGGTTCCGTTTCAGCTTCCGAGCACTTTATTTGGCTGGCGACATGCCGACGTCAGCCATCCAATCCTGAACACGCAGGATCCAGGTTTTATTGATCAGGGTTGGCTTGGCGGGATTAGGGCGCAACCCGAATCCGTGCCCGCCACTGTTGTAGATGTGAAGCTCTGTGGGTACTCCTGCCTGTTTCAGAGCCGGATACAAACCAGAAAGGGCAAGCGATGGTCCTTTATCGTTGTCCGCGCAGAGCATAAACGTTGGAGGAGTTTCCTTGGCGAATTTGATGTTCTCGGCGCGAACTCCAGGGTAAATCAGAAGCTGGTAATCGGGTCGCGAACTTTGTTTTTCGATTGGGTCCGGAAGGTCGGGTTTGGCGTAATCGAAATTCGTTGAGGCAAGCACGGCGACTTCGCCACCGGCGGAAAACCCCATGATGCCGATTTTGGCGGGGTTGACGTTCCATTCAGCAGCGCGGGCGCGAACGGTGCGAATGGCGCGCTGGGCATCGGCAACGGCGTCGTCCACCTTATAAGTGGAGCCTTCTTCGCGGGCGAGGCGATACTTCAGCACGAAGGCGGCGACGCCAATTTCGTTCAAGTATCTGGCCACGTTGATTCCTTCGGTATCGAGCGACAGGAAGCGGTGACCGCCGCCCGGCGCGATAACCATCGCCGCGCCCGTTGCCTTTTCGCTGGGTGGAAGGTAAACAAGGATGGATGGGTTGTGGATGCCCGAGACCCTAACATTGTCCTGCCCATTGCCTGGGCCGGTGAGGATTTCCTTTTTTGTGCGATGGGCTTCGGAGCCGGGAGCCCCGTTGGGCCAGAGAAGGATTTCGGCGCCGGGCGTGTTGGCGAAGGCGGAAATAGTGGCCGCAAAAAACAGTGTGGAAATTTTCATGGTTATGCCGACTTCATCATCTCATCCCAAGTGACTTCGCGTTTCAAATCAATCGCCATCTGCCCAAGAATGCAAGTCAGTGTACTTTCCGCCCCGCGCACGCCCGTGTTTTCCGGCTTGCCCTCGGTGAGGCGCGTGATGAACTCCCGCAGAGAATCCACGCTAATATCCTGCGTCGATTTCTCCGTGACTGGACCCTTGCCGATGTTGTACCACCAGTATTCCCGAGCCGTTTCGATGACGCCATTCTCGCCGACGTAACGCTCAAAGTTCGACCGGTAAAATCGGGGGGTCTGCTGCGATCCGGCAAACGTACACTGCACTTTACCAGGGTAATCATAAGTCACGCTTAGATGATCGAGTAAGTCGCCGCGCTTTTCCACGGTGCGTCCGCCAGTACCAATCGCTTTCAATGGGTGCGCTCCCACAAACCAATTGATCGCATCCATGTTGTGGACGTAGGTTTCAACAATCACCTCGCCAAAGGTTGCGCGCCACAACTTCCACTGCTCCAGCTTTTGCGATTCGGTGACGGGCTTCGGTGGAATCGGCTCATCGCCTTTCAACGCAAACTTCAGGAACTCACCGTGAACTTCGCGGATCTTGCCGATCACGGCCGCATCCAACATCTTCTTCGCGGCCACATACACGCCACCATAGCGCTGCTGAAATCCAAACGTGATGTTCTGCTTTCGGTCTGCCCCATCGGCAATGCGCATCACACGCTTGCAGCCGGCCACGTCCATGCCGGCGGGCTTTTCAATGTAGATGTGCTTGCCCGATTTTACGGCCGCCTCAAAGTGTTCCGGATGCAGATAGACGGGGGTTGCGATCATCACCGCATCCACATCGCTTGCCAGCAGGTCTTTGTAATTCTTGTAACCCTTGGCATCGGGCGCAACCTTGGCTTTGGCTTTTGCTACTTGTTCGTCAACAACATCGCAAATGGCTACAACCTTGGCGCGCGGATCCTTGGCCACCATTCCGGATGTGTAAGTTCCGCGGCTGCCCGCGCCGATGAGCCCTACTTTGATGGCGGAATTTTGAGCTGTGCCCCTTACGGCTTGAAAGGGAACGAGGGCTGCGGTTTGTACAATCGTGCGTCGTGTCATGTGTCTCCTATTATGCGGCGCTCAGCATGCCGCAGGCGCGCAACAATACTTCGTGCGTCATTAAGTCATGTTCGGCTGAGTAAGTGGGCTTTGCCCCTTGTCGAATCACCGCCGCCAGTTCAGCAAAATCAGGCGTGTAAGCCAGGCCCGGGGGCTCGGTGACTTTCACTTGCTGTTCACCCGCTTTGTAAGGGCCGGCTGGCTTGGCCAGATCGAACGTAAGCCGGGACTGCGCATACTGCTGAACGCGCGCGGAACCATTCATTCCGATAATTTCCAGGTAACGCCGGCGGTTGTTAGCCTTGTCGAACCCAGCCATCGAAATCTCCGCAAGGGCATTGTCATATTCAAAGATGACCAGGTTGTTATCCATCAGCCCGTCACTTACAGGGGCGTCGTGGCGAATGTAACTCGAAATCCGCTTGGGCTTGCCAAGTAGGGCAGTGGCGCGGTCAATCAAGTGGCAACCTTCAGAGAACATCATGCCGCCCTTGAACTTCGCGAGCAGTTGGCGTTCCTCTTCGTCGATGAGTTTGTCGATGGATGCGCGAAAGCGATATATCTTGCCGAGCCACCCTTGCCGGGCGGCGTCCATCGCCGTTTGCATCTGCGCGTGATAGCGCCACTGGTAGCCCATTTGAACCACGCGGCCCTTCGCGGCGGCATCGGCAAGTAGCTTGCGGAACCGCGCTAAATCTGCCCCCGGAGGCTTATCGAAGTGAACGAACTTACCGGCGCGAACGGCCAACTCGGCGTGATCAAGATTACTGTTGATGTCGACCGATTCAATCGCCACCATCTCAATGGAAGCATCGTCGAGGATCTCTTTCACCGTCATCGCACGCACATCGCGGAAGGCCTCGTTTTCATGAGGGTCCCACGCAACGGGCCGCGCGATGCCAACAAATTCATACTCTGGCATGCTACGCAACGCGCGCACTTTGCTGGCTGCGTGACCGTGCCCTGTGCCAATCATGGCAGCACGGATCTTGCCCGACGGAGCGGCGAACGCCGGCGCTGCGGCTAATGCTGAAAACGTGCGACGGGTCATTTGTTAGACGGCGGCGCCTCCACGTGAATCAACTCCGTTCTGTCCGAGGCGCCAACCACGGTCAGGTTGGCCGCGCCTTGAATGAATACCGTGTCGCGCTCGTCGGCCTTGTACGTTTTTCCGTGGCCATCGCGCACCTCAATCGAACCTTTCCAGACGAAGAAAAACCCCTCCCCTTCCGCTGCTATCCTCGCCTTGAAGCTTTGCCCAGACTTTAGAGTGCGATGGGCTCCGGCGGCGCGCATGGAACCCATGGCGGGCGATGTGAAGCGGCCGTTCTTGGACGCGAAATTCAGATACTTCACCGCGCCTTCAGTGATGACACCCTTCGGCGCCTCACCGGTTTTCTTTGAATCGCGTGCGCCGGTGTACAGCACTAAGTCCGGCGGATTTTGGAAGCTGATCATGATCGCCTCGCCTGTGCCGGCTGTTACTGTGCCGTGGATTTGCCCTGTCGGAACAAACGCTGTTTCTCCGGCTTTGAACAAATGGAGCGAAGGCCCTTGGCGGAGATTTACTTCCCCTTCGAGCACCAGGATCGTGTCGTCGGAATAATCGTGAACATGCTGCGCGAATTCGTTACCCGGCTTCGAGACGGAAAAGTTTAGCGTGGTCTTCTTGGCGCCCAAGCCGGGATGCACGATGCGCCGCGAAGTGACCTCGCCCATGGTGAATGGAATGCTTTCCGAGAACTTGATGACGCGGATGGCTCCGTCGGCAGAGGTTGTGGCCAAGGCTAAGAGGACAATTCCTATAAAAGTTCGATGCTTCATTTCCGTACCCGATATCATATAACCTATCGACGATGCACCGCCGCACTTTTTTAAAAACGCTCCTCGCCGCACCGCTGGCCCAGGCCAAGCCGGACGATTTCAAACTGTCTGTTCGAGTGGAACCACTGTTTGCCGGCCTTGCGCTGCCCCAACAAATGGAGAAGGTGGCCGAGGCCGGCTACGAAGGTTTCGAATTCGGCGATTGGCGTGCGCCCGACGCTGGGCAGATCGTCAAGTTGAAGAACAAGCTGGGTCTGGAATGTGCCTGCATCGTCGGGAACAAGAGCGTGAATCCGGTGGGGATGGGGCTGTGCGACCCGCGCGAGCGCGACGGATTTCTTGCCGAACTTCGCGCGTCGATTGAAGCGGCGAAGCGTTTTGAGACTCGGCGGCTTGTGGTGTTGACCGGCTTTCGTGTACCTGGAATGACGCGCGAGGCGCAGCATGCAAGTGTGGTGGAGGGACTGAAGCGCGCGCATGATCTGGCGGCCCCGAGTAAGATCGAACTGGTGCTGGAGATGATCAACACACTGGCGGCGGTGGAGCCATTGAACCCGAAGGGCGACAATCATTCCCGCTATTTTCTGGACCATTCGGCCGAGGCGTTCGAGATCGTCCGTGAAGTGGCTAGCCCTTACGTGAAGATCCTTTTCGATCTGTATCACGTGCAGATCATGGACGGGAACCTGATCGAGACTTTGCGTACGAACATTTCCAATATCGGGCACTTTCATGTGGGCGATGTGCCGGGGCGGCATGAACCGGGGACGGGAGAGATCGATCATCGTAATGTGTTCCGCGCCATTCGCGAGACGGGGTTTCGCGAGTTTGTGGCGATGGAGTATTTGCCGCTGAAGGATGCGATGCGGACGTTGAGGGATGTGAAGGCGGTGGCGCGCGAGAGGTGAGCAACATCGCAACTTTGACGGCGAGAAAAAAACACTTGTCCCTCCCTGGTGAAAACGAGTTTCCGGCCGATTGGCGCTCCTCCCTCTGCGCTGCCAACCATAACAGCGGCGCCTCTACTTAGAGGCTCATGCTTTGGGTTCCCCAACCCTTGGAATGCTTTGGGTCTTCCGTGCCTTTCGACCGGTCGCTCATCAATTTTGGATACCGCGCGGACTTACCATTGAAGTTTGCTGGCCAGCAAAGTAATCTTCTACTAAAACCATACCGCACGGGAAAAACGGTTCGGCTGGGGAAATCGTGTAAGTGGATTGTTTTGAATGAAAGAAAGTTGGAAGGTGTTTGTGATTCAAAAGGTTTGGGTTCGTTTTGATTTGCCCCCGTTGTGCACCGGAGCGGCTTCTGATCTTCCTCAGCTGGTTCCGACCAGATGTGGCGCTGTTTGGGGAGTTCCGAATAGCGACCAGATGCTGGGGCAACTGTGGTAAGAGGTGGAACAGCCCCTTTCCTTGACATTGCTTGTCACTCTTTAATACTGTCAGGCATGCGCACCGCCAAGACAGTTTCTATCACTCTGCTCCCTGAACTGCTGGTGAAAGCACAGGAATTGGCAACCAGGAACAGCGGGCTATGAACGACCTGTTTCGAGAGGCACAGCGTTGCTATATCCAGAGTGATTCCAAATGGGACGAAACGCTAAAGCGGACCCGCGCCGCTGGCCATTCGCAAGGCATTAAAACTGAGGCGGACGGCGAGGACCTGTCCGATGAATTCCGCCACGAAAAGCGCCAGTTGCGATGATCCGCGTCACAGGTGTGTTTGTGACTAATGAGATCATCCGCCGCCCGCCGCAGTTTGCGAGGGCAGCGGCCAAAGAACTAACGCGCTACGGGATAAATCTTCAAGTACTCCTCATAATTATCCTTGAAGTCTTCAATCTCTCCATGATCGAAGCGCCAGATTCGCGTCGCCACTTCTTCGATTAGATCTTCGTCATGGGTCACCAGCAACACTGTGCCTTCAAACTTCTGAAGGGCAATGTTCAAGGCCATGATCGCTTCCAAGTCCAAATGGTTCGTCGGTTCGTCGAAAACCAGCACGTTCGGCTTTTGCAGCATCAGCTTGCACATGATCAGCCGTGCGGCCTCACCACCTGAAAGCGCGTCGGTGGGCTTCAAACCTTCCTCGCCGCTGAATAGCATCTGCCCCAAGAGGCCGCGCAACTCTTCCTGAGAAGCCTGTGGATTAAATTGGTACAACCATTCGAGGGCGTTCATACCATTTTGAATCGACCCGCGGTGATCTTGTGAGAAGTACCCGATCGTGGCTTCGTGACCCCAGGTCACTTCCCCGGCATCGAGCGAAGCTTCCGGTTCATCAGCCATCGGCGCGTTCTTCAACAGAGCTTTCAACAGAGTAGTCTTACCCACACCGTTACGTCCAACGAGTGCGATTTTTTCGCCACGCTGCACATTGGCCCCGAAATTCTTGATTACCTGATTGTCGCCGTAAGTTTTGGAGACGCCCTTAATATCTATCGCGGTGCGGCCCGACGGACGGTTCATTTGAAACCGGATGAAGGGACGTGCGATGTTGGATCGCGCCAAATCCGAACTTTGCAGCCGCTCCACTTCCTTCTTTCGGGACGTCACCTGGCTCGACCGAGTACCGGCCGAGAAGCGCTGGATGAATTCGCTCAACTGGGCAATTTTCTTTTCGCGCTGCGCGTTTTCCGATTCGATCTTGGACCGGATGCTAGTCTTGCGCATCACCATGTCGTCGTAACCGCCGGGGTAAGTGATGATCGTTTGATAGTCGATGTCGGCGATGTGGGTGCAAACGTTATTCAGGAAGTGACGGTCATGGGAGATGACGATGAGCGTCCCTTCGTAGTGATTGAGGAAATCTTCAAGCCAGTGAATCGATTCAAGATCGAGATAGTTAGTAGGTTCGTCGAGGAACAGTGCGCCGGGATGTCCGAACAATGCTTGGGCCAGCAGCACGCGTACTTTATGGCCGCCTTGCAGTTCGCTCATCATACGTTCGTGGAACTCGATGGGCACGTCGAGGCCGTCGAGCAGCACGGCTGCATCACTTTCGGCGGTGTAGCCATCTTCATCGCCAACGATGCCTTCGAGTTCGCCTAGGCGCATACCGTCGGCGTCGGTCATATCGGCCTTGGCGTAAATCGTTTCGCGCTCTTCGAGGGCTGCCCAAAGAATCCGATTGCCCATGATGACGGTATCGATGACTCGATAGGCGTCAAAGGCAGACTGATCTTGTTTCAAGACGCCGAACTTGCGGGGACGAACAACAGCGCCCTTTTGAGCCTCTAATTCTCCGGTGAGGAGTTTCATGAAGGTGGACTTGCCGGAACCGTTGGGACCGGTCAGACCATAGCGGCGGTCGTCCAGAAAAGCTGTGGACACATCTTCAAACAAAATCTTGGCGCCGTAGCGCATGGTTACATTGCTTACTGAAATCACGGGGAACTCTTATTGTATCGTGTATGGGGTGTGGCGCGTATTTCCGACTATCGGAGAGCCCGCCGAAGGCGCTTCAGCCCTACTTCAGGGCCGGAGTCGCCATGGGGGCTTTGGCCCTTGATGCTGTAATGGCGCCGGTACGATCGTAAATCCATTTCTTTGGATTGTCGTGCGTTACGATGTAGATCCCAACCAAATTGTCGTCCTTTAACTCGAACTTCCAGTGGAGATACTCTCCGCCATCGAGTGGCAAGAAGACCACGAAGTTGAACTTGGCGCCGTCTTGCTGAATCTGTACGTCCTTGCCGCCATTTCCGTTGCGGTTGACTAACAAACCCGTAAGCTTCCCGTCTTGATTCTTAATTTCGAAGACATGATTTTCTTGCCGCTTGGCGCCAGCCTCGTCCGTTGTGGCGGCAGTGCCAGCCCAGCGTCCTGCAATGTCTTGGGCTGTTGCCGCACGGCGAACCAAAAGGGCGAGTAGAAGTATTTGGAAGAGTTTCATAGTTCAATCACCATACCAGAAGTGGAGGGCGGAGCTTAGTGAGCAGGGCGCCTGGGCCTCTGCTTAGCGGAGATGGATTTTATGATCAAGCTGGGTTTGTTAGTGGCGTCAATCGGGTGCAGCTTCAGCGCCTGTTCCATCAACTCCCGAACAGCCGGATCGTCAAGCGTTGAAGCGTCTTTCAGTACAATGTGACGGACCACTTTCCCGCTCCCCTTCAGCACGTTCGACCCGTCCCGCAGACCTTGGGCCTTTAAGAAGAACAAGCTCACCCATCGCGGATATACGGCCAAGGAAAACACTCCCTCCGATGTCTTTTCTCGAGGAGCATACCCTATCGCCAGAGCATTGTAATTGTCGTACACGAGCTCCGTCGCCCCTGGTAACAACGCCCGCATTTTCGCGCGAGCTTCAGTGGCGATGGCGGCGACGTCCGGGTTGAATTTGGCTAAAAATCCAGACAGCTGGGCTTCAGGTGACACGTCAGTTAGTTCTCGCAGGGACACTTCATCGCTTTGAACCAAGTTTCAAAACGCGCGGGCCAATGCTCCGACGTTTTGCCCGATTTCTTAATTCCGAAACCATGCCCGCCTTCGCTGAAGATGTGCAGCTCGGCCGGGATCTTTTGCTTGCGTAACGCCTGATAGAAATGGATGCTCGAATCGGTGGGTACCGAGGGGTCGTCACTGGCATGTACAAAGAAACTTTGCGGCGTGTCTTTGCCGACACTGATCACTTCCGGAATGGCGGCATAGATCAAGCCCAGAAAGTTCGGGCGGACCGCTTCGGATTCCTGAACTCCCATCAGGGCGGTCAAATGGCCGCCGGCCGAGAAGCCCATCATGCCGACGCGGTCCTTGTCGATATTCCACTTGGCGGCATTGGAGCGAATGATTTTCATCGCTTCAGAGGCATCCTCAAGACTGACCCGCACAACTTTCGCGCCGATGGCCGCGTCGCCAAACAAGGCCGTTCGCCGAACCGCGGCGTCTTTTGGCATTTCGGGCAATCGGTATTTCAACACGATACCGGCGATGCCGATGGAGTTAAGCCAGCGCGCCACTTCAATACCTTCCTTATCGTAGGCCATACGGGCGTAACCGCCACCTGGGGCGATCAGCACGGCCGCCCCATTACGCACGGCAGGCTCCGGCAGATAGACCTCAATCGTGGGGTCCGTGACGTTCGACACAGCCCGATCCTTAACCCCGTCTTTACCGCGCTCGTCAATCTTTTCAGCGCCTGTAGGAGCGGGCCAGCTATTGGGAATTCCCTTAGGCCAAATACGAACAACTTGCGGCTCGGCCGCTTGGAGGCACGCTACAAGAGCTAACACCGTGTGGGCTGTGAAGGGTTTCATCCTGCCTATGATATGACGGGCAGGCGCCAAATGAAAAGGCCTCCCCGAAGGAAGGCCTCTATTCAAACCGCCCACGTTAGTAAGTCAGGATCGGAGGTATTGCCTTGGCCTGCTCCACCCAACTGGTTACCAATTCGATGGTAGGCAGCGACGGAGCCAAGTGCTTCTCCGCATTCACTTCGGTCATCTTTGTAAGTAAATTGCCAGGCACGCGTTGCTTGATTTCCTTCACTGTGTCCACGCCGGAGGCTTCGAGCAGTTCTGCCCAATCCGGCGTCACGCCCCGCAAGCGAAGAAGATCAGCAATATTGGTCCATTTGAGGATCAGCGGATACGCAATGCCCGAGGAAGCTGCGATCTCATCACGCCCTTCCTTGTTGGCTCCGCGTTCCAGTAATTGTTTGATCCAAGCGATTCCCACACCGCGAAGCTTGTCGCCGTATGATGGACCGATACCTTCAATATCCTCAATGTCACCCAAAACAGCAGGCTTCGCGTTTCTCAACTTGTCCAGTTCCGCTTCTAACGTCGCGATGCGTCCCGTCCAATCGGCGTCGGACGCGCCTAGCTTAGCTTGGGCGTCCTGCAGTTGAGCATGGATGGTACCGTCATTCTTGCCCGCGGCTTCCAACTGAGCCTTCAGACTGTCACGTTCTTTCTCCAGCGCAACCCATCGCGATTTCCAATGGGCTTCGGCTTCCTGATGCTTTTCGTGAACTTCGTGTTCGTGTTTGGCCTTCAGATCAATGTCCGCTTTTAACTGATTGCGCTCCTTTTCCAGAATGGCCCACTTTGCGCGCCAATCGGTGTCGAGGTGTGAGTACTTCCCTTTCTCCTGTTCCAATTGATCCGCCAGCTTCTTTGCGTCGTTGCTCAATGCATGACGGGCGGCTTCCGCGGCAGCCAAGGCAGCAGCACCGGCAGCGAACTTGGCGCTTAACGAGTCATGATCAGCCTTCGCGCCGGAACCAGCCTTCTGAAGGTCCGCAAACTTCAACTTCCAGGAACCCAACTCTTTATCATGCATCGCCCATTTCGATTTCCAGTCAGCTTCCCTGGCGGCGTGCTTCGCTTTTTCGGCTTCCAGCTCAGCGGACAGCTTCCTTGAATCGTTACCCAACGCGATACGCGCCGCTTCGGCCGCGGCCAATGCAGCCGTGCCAGCGGCAAGTTTGGCGTTCAACGAATCGTGATCGGCCTTGGCTGTCTCCGCCGTTTTTTCAAGGTCGGCGAATTGCAGTTTCCAAGCGGCCAAATCCTTTTCGGCGGCGGCAACCTTCGCACTGCAACCTTCATGTTCGGAGGCCAGTTTCTTCTTTTCAGTCTCGAGCGCGGCCCACTTGGCTTTCCAATCCGCGTCAAAACCGGCATATTTTTTATCCACTTCAATTAATGACAGCTTCAATTTGTCGTGATCACCGCTAAGTGCGCCGTATTTTGCCGTCCAGTCCGTTTCCACTTTCCTTGACTGAGCCGTAAGTTCAGCTGCATTGGCTCTGAGTTTGTCGCGCTCGCCTTCAACTCCGGCAAGACGTGATTTCCAACTCGTTTCCAGCTCTTCCAACTTACTGCCCAAACCTAGCTGTTTCAGCAGCCAGCCAAGAACAAATCCAAGCAATCCCGCGGCAAGCAGGCACATCCACATTTGGGTGACTAAGTAACTCATATTCGGCCTATATTCCTTCTACGTTAAACTCAATCCTGCGATTCTTTTGCATTCCCTCGGGGGTGGAATTGCTGGCGACGGGCTTGTCAAAGCCGTAGCCTACGGCTGTTAGCCTGGATGCGGCAATACCCTTTTGTTTCAGGTATGCCACAACCGAACTGGCCCGTTGTTCACTTAACTTCTGGTTAGAAGCGGCTGCACCCTGATGGTCGGTATGGCCGGCGATCGTTACTTTCGCTTCGGGGCATTCCTTAGCCTCTTCAGCCAATTTGTCGAGCAATTCATGGCTCGCGGGGTCCACTAGGGCGCTACCTGTGACAAACAAAATCGTTTCGCCTTTTAGCAATTCATTGAACTGGGTTTGGCACGACTTGGCGGCCGCCTGGACTGGAGTGTCGACCTTTATTTGTTCCACGGTTAGCTTGTTGGCGACCGCGTTATTACCCCAAATGCCGGTGGCAAGTTTTTCACAGCGGCGCTTAACCTCGTCGGTGGCCACCACGCCGGTGAGCGTGACATCTCTCCCGTCGGTGGTTACTCTGGCTGCCGGACACGCGTCGCGTAACGCAGCTATGGTCCGCCCCTGAATGTCTGCTTGGATTTCGTGACGATGGTGTGAATAAATACAGAAATAGCCCAGGATCGCGAACGCTAATAAGCCCAACAGCGACAACAAGGTTTTGCTCAATGCAAGCCTCCTCCCTGTTGGCCAGCGTTCAACGACGCAACCAAGGGTTCGGATAACTTTTGCATAGCCGTTTGTTTGAAGTCAAGACCCAAGGCGCACCCCTTTGCGCGCCACGTGTTAGTTTCCATCAAAATGCTGGAGATATTGTGCTACGAGTTTGTTGTTTGTTGAAAAACGGGGACTGAACGAAACTGACATCTTTTTTCGCCATCGCAGGCGACTGATTTTTCTAAAGGGTAACTTGCGAAAAAAGGCTGTCTGATCCGTTTAGTCCCCATTTTTCAACTAGCTCCTAAACTAACAAACGGATGACCTGTAACTACGGCCAGCTGTTCATACGCACACCCGTCTTAGAGCCAACACTGTTCACTTATAGGTTTCTAAAGTGACTATCGCTTCTGTCCAAACGGGCATTTCGACTAGCCCCTATGGAATCGGGTTATTGTGCGAATCCCAACAACATGATCTGATTCGGAAGAATTCCCCGATTCCCGAGAGGGGGCTAAACTAGTGCCGAAGAAGCGATCTCATGCAACATACCGCCCACAAATCACAGGTGGCTCCTGCTTTATTTCGCGGGATGGAAGAAGCACTACTCGCTATACCCAGCCGCCGCCGGCCTATCCCGGTGAAGCTGATTCACCACATTGCGAAGTTCGAAGGAAGGCGCCAATAGTTAGGCAACCAGTAACTTGGCCGGAACCAACTGTGCGATTGAATCCACCACTCGAGTAGGTGCGAATGGATAGTCGCGCAAAGTGCTCATCGAACTGGATCCGGTGAGCACTAAGATGCTCTGAAAACCAAGGTCCGTGGCCCCGCGGATGTCGGTATCCATGGTGTCGCCGATCATGATGACGTCGTCTGTCGCAAGGCCCATGCGCTTGCGGCCGGCGCGCATCATGAATGGGTTGGGCTTGCCAACGTGGTAAGCCTTCTTGCCGCTTGCCGATTCAAGCAGCGCCACCAGCGCGCCGCACCCTGGGCGTGGACCATTTTCAGTGGGGCACCAGGTATCGGAATTGGTGGAGACGAGGCTTTCGCCGGAGGCTAGCAGGCGATGGGCCTTCTCCATCATTTCAAAGTTCATCACGCGGCCTTCCCCGATGATCACGTAATCAGGATTTTCATTACTGATCGCATAGCCCACGTCGCTGAGAGCGGTGAGCAGCCCGCCTTCGCCGATGACAAATGCCGACCCATCAGGCCTCTGCTTTGCTACGAATTCAGCGGTGGCCTGGGCAGCAGTATAAACGTGTTCGGGGGCGGTATCAATGCCATGTTTCTTCAGCTTGTGAACTACGTCGAGCGGCGTGTAGGCTGAGTTGTTTGTCAAAAATAGATAGGGGATGCGTTCCATTTGCAGGTAGCGGATGAACTCCGCTGCCCCGGGGATCGCAGCGGAGCCCCTGTAAATTACACCGTCCATATCAATGAGATATCCGTGTTGCATAGTTCTCCTAAAAAGGTTTGTTTTCTGAAATGCTGGTTAAGCAACTCTGTGGAACAAGGAGAGTAAGTACGACCGAAAAACGAGGGCTTGTACTGTGCTGCCGAAATTGCAGCTAGTTCATTCTAGCTTGGAAATCGTGACTGTCTAATGACTGTTCGGTGTCGAATCGAATGGCTCAAGGAGCCGCTCTTTGAACAGGGAGAGAAGAAAACAGCTAGCGGAAAAACGAGGCTTACTATCGCCGCGTTGATCTGCGGCACTCTTCTGTTTTAGCGTATTGGCCCAATTAATGGGAAACGCCGTGGTAGCTGAGGCTATGATTCGCCCCTTATACGCAATGCTGACTGGCCTGTTCGTAATCGCGTCCCCTTACTGCGTTTGGACAGCAGCAAACGAAAGCCGTACCAAAGGTAGTGTTTGTTTGTGAGCATGGCGCGGCGAAGAGTGTCATGGCCGCTTCCGAATTACAGCAAAGGGCTAAGGAACGCGGATTAGAAGTTACTGTTCTATCGAGGCGTTAGCAATCCTGATGCGGAGATCGCCACCGGAGTGCGCAAAGAATTAGAGGCCGCCGGCATGGTCTTGGGTTCGGCCAAACCGGGACGCGACAATCGCCCTTAACCATAGCTTGGATAATACATCGGTCCCCAGTAGTGGCCCGAAGAATAGCCGTGAGAGCCGGAGTAGGAGGATTCGCCGGAAGGTTCAACCGGCTCACACTTGCTGGGGTCTGTATTCCAATCCTGTTCGCAATCCTAGCGGGAAGTATAGACGTCACGCTTAGGCTGCTCAGTAGTGCTGCAAGAACTGGTAGCTAACGCGGCCGCTCCTATGAGAACTAAGCTGATCGAAGCCGAAGAACGCCGCGGAGGTTTCATCATAAGAGCCGGGAATTAGGAACTTGAAGATTGGGATCTGGCTCTGGGTGGCAACATTGACTCCGGCACGCCTGGAGCGCGCAACTGGGCATCGCCCAAACGCTGCGCTTCCTGGTAGGTGAAGATCATGCGATGGATGACGGTAAGGTTGCTCATAATAGCGAGCACCCACAGCACCGGAGCCATGCGGTCGAATAGTGCGCCGATGATCATCAGCACAACGCGTTCCGGCCGTTCGGCAAAGCCAACCTTGCATTGCGGAATGCAATTCTCAGCGCGGGAACGGGCATAGCTGACCATCACTGAGCCGGTCATCACGACGGCGGTGAGAATGACGTAGAAGAAGCGGTCGATAGAAGCGTAGTAGTAGAGTAGGCCCATCAGAAGACCAAGGTCCGAGTAGCGATCCAGAACGGAATCGAAGAAGCCGCCGAAGCGAGTTACTTGATTGGTTTCGCGCGCTACACGACCATCCACCATATCGAAAATTCCGGCTCCGAGGATCACCAAACCGGCCTTGAAAAACTGCCCCTGCGCCAGAAACACGGCCGCCACGACGTTAATCAACAGGCCAATAAAGGTGAGTACGTTGGGGTGGATCTTCGACAGAGCCAAGGCACGGACAATCAGCAGGATTACCTTATTACAGGCCGACCCAACTGTTTTCGTGAACGTCATGCTAAGTTACTAAGCTCCCTGCAATTTTCTATCTTACGCCACTTCGTGGATGGTGGTCACCTTGATTATTTCGAACAATTTCGCCCCGCCAGGGATGGTGATGGATACCTCATCGCCTACCTGCTTGTTGAGCAAGCCCTTGCCGATTGGCGAACTGGTGGAGATCAAACCCTTGGCGACATCCGTTTCATCGCTGGTCACAAGCCGATACGTGAATTCCTCGTCCTTATTAACATCGAGCACCACGACGGTTGAACCTAACCCTACGCGATCTCGTGGGATCTTGGTCATGTCGATCATCGACAGCTCACCCATCCGTTTTTGCAACTGGCCGATGCGGGCATTTACGATGCCCTGCCGTTCTTTGGCGGCGGAATATTCAGCGTTTTCGCTTAAATCACCATATTCACGGGCGCGCAGGATTTCCTTGGGCAATTCGTTACGGAGTTCGTATTCGAGTTTGGTGATCTCTTCTTGCAGTCTCTTTTTAAGTTCTTCCATCGCTGGCTTACTTCGCTTCTTTGTAATGTGCCGTCGGCTTTAAAAATAGCAACCGCTCCCGTTCGGACCCGGCTTTAGGAAACAACTTCCACGACCGAAGCGCCTTAGGTGAGCGGCAGACGACTCATTTATTCATTATATATGGGATGGACTTGATGAATCTCCCCAACTACGCGGGTGTAGAATTTGGAGACGCCTTCACATAATGGAAACCCTTCCTACGTCAATTGAGCTCGAACCAAACCAGAGTGGTGGGTTGGTGTGGCGCCGCAGGGGCGGCGTCATGCTCCGAACTGTCGCAAGGATCCTTCTCGGTCTCGGCATAATCCCGTATGGGATATCTAAACTCGCGAATGTGCAATTTCAAGTTTCTGCCTGGGAATACGCGCAGCCTCTTGGCGGGGCCCCGGGAACCGTTTTGACGTGGGCGTTTCTTGGATATTCGCCATGGTTTCAATTCCTGTTATAAGTTTTGGAAGCCATTCCCGGATTATTTTTGCTATCGCGCCGCACTTATAGGCTTGGGGCGCTGCTGCTTTTGCCGCTGCTGTTGAATGTGGTGCTGTGAACTTCGCCATGGACCGGTGGGATGGCGCAAAGGGGATCAGCGTCCAGCTATTGGTTCTGAACCTCTTCTTACTTTCGTGCGACTACAAGCTTTATGGCTCGTTCTTGTGGACTCTGTTGGAAAAACCGGCGCCAATTGAAAGCCCTCGATGGAGGATTGTTGGGAGCTTCGCCGCCTTTCTAATTCCCGCCGTGGCTATCACCGGTTTTTGCTTTAACTTCCAAAAAGACATAGGCAACTTACTGGAACCTATTCGCGATTTAATAGGCGACCGGCAAATCAACCGTGCCGGTACTTGATAGCCGGAAGGCAAAGCCCGGGCATCGATCGTTTGCTGTATTTTGATTTCCGAAGCCGATGTTTCTACACTTCCGGATTGGAAAAGCGGCAAGGTCGCTTCAAGGCCGATAGAGCCAGTCACACATTTGAAATTTCCGGGATTGCTTTTGATGGTGACATGGCGCCCGTCAGCGGAACATACAAAGTGGAAGGCGACTCCCTAACCTTAACTGGCGAGCGTAATGGGCAGCCATTGCGGCTGGTGCTGAGGAGAGAAAAGTGGGGGCCGCAATTTCCTTTGCCGCGTCAAGCCTCCGACCGTTAGCTGGCCAATGGAAGCGACCGTGCCATCAATTAGGCAAAATCCCCTCATTTGTGCTCCATCCGCCCTCAAAAGAGTCGCCTGGAATTCGGCTTCTTGCCATTCAAAGGCCTACGATCCATAGTAGTACCTGCTTTAGCTTGCTAGCCTTGGTTTAACCTATGCCCAGCTTGGCCACCAAACAACTCAGGCGCTTGCGCTTATCTCTTCTGCTGCTGTGCCTGCTCACCTACCTCGCGGTTGCGCAATCTCCCAACACAGGGGCGATGATCGTCGCCGTGTTAGACAAAACAGGCGGAGTGGTACTGGACGCTAAGGTCTCAGTTGTGAACATCGCAACCGGAGCCGTGCGCGAGGCCGTCTCGGGAAGCGATGGCGCCGCCATATTTCCGGCGTTGTCGCTGACAGGTACTTACAAGGTTAGCGTGTCCAAAGCAGGATTTGGCGACCAAGAACTGAAGGACATCACGCTGCGGTCCGGCGAGACGGCAACCCTCAAAGTGAAACTCCACATTGGCGCGGAGAGAGCGGAGGTTACTGTTTATGGAACTGCGGAAGGCGTGCGCTCGAATCCACAGATTGGCCGCCGGTTCGACAGTCCGCAAATCGATCAGATGCCGATCCTGGGACGTAAAGTTACGTCGCTGCCTCTGCTCAATGCCGCGTTCCGTCAAGCTAAGGGGACCGGCGATCTGTT
Source organism: Acidobacteriota bacterium (assembly GCA_025350695.1). Taxonomy (GTDB): domain Bacteria; phylum Acidobacteriota; class Terriglobia; order Bryobacterales; family Bryobacteraceae; genus JANXSF01. The sequence goes on along the minus strand of JANXXI010000313.1, from coordinate 32,293 downwards.
TGTGAACGCGACCTACTTTGTCACGGGCGTCGGTGGACGGCGCCAAACCACAGTTACACTAGATGGCGCGAACAACGATGAAGGTTGGGGCCGTCAAACTATGATCACCACCGTGCCCCTTGGGGCCATCCAGGAAATGACGGTGCTCTCAAACGCGTTCTCTTCTGAATTCGGGTGGACCTCTGGCCCCGCATTGAACATCGTTACCAAGTCGGGCACAAATAGCCTGCACGGCGAAGGGTTATTCATGAGCCGTCCTGGAGCGATGCAAGCCGAAACGTTTTCAACTAAGGGTTTCTGCGCGCCTTCGGTTGCCAGTTGCGTCACGCCTTCCACACTTACCGCGATCAACCCCGTGGACATTCCGGATTCGCTCAATCAAATCTCTGGCTCAATCGGCGGAGCCATCGTCAAGGAAAGGACTTTCTTCTTCGCCACTGGAGATTATACGCGGCAGAATCGAACCACGTTGTTGTCGAGCGCGCTACCGGCCTTCTTGTTGCCGGCGGATGGGCACTTGGACTACACGGGTCACTATCGCCAGTCGCTGTTCAACGCGAGATTGGACCACAAGGTTACGCCCGGCCAGACCTTGATGTTGCGGATAAATATGGACCGGTTTTACGATGACAACCCACAAGACGCCGTGGGCGGAACCAACGCGCCAAGCGTTGCACGCAAGTATTCACGCCAATCCTTGACGGGGCAGATTAATCATACGTCCGTGCTCAGCGCGAACCTGCTCAATGAGGCGAGATTTGCTTACCTCAATGGCGATCCAATTACACGCTGGGAGGCTGGAACTCTTTCAACCTCTTACACGCGTGCAGGTTCGGTCCCGTTCACTATCGGACAGTCGCGATTATCCGGCCTATATGGCCGTCAGGCGCAATTCTCAGACACGCTATCGTGGTCGCGTGGCCGGCACCAACTGCGCATCGGTGGAAGCGCGATTCACCACACATCAGGGGGCACGGGGAGTGAGCCAGGTACAGCGGTCCTTGGCACGTTCACGTTCAGCAACACAACGACAGCGCCATTCGGCCAGTTGACACTCGCGAACGTGCAGCAGTACACGCAGCCAATCAACTTCGGAATCAGCAGCTACGAACTGAAGCAATGGCTCTATACGGGCTTCGTGCAGGACAGCATCCGCTTGCGCAGTGATCTTACTGTTGACGTTGGGCTGCGCTACGACCGGCAGACCCTGACTGGGGCAAAGAAAGACTTCGCGCCGCGGCTTGGTTTCGGCTGGCATCCTGGAGGCAGTTCGCGCCTGTCGATTCGCGGTGGCTACGGAATGTACTACACGCAGATTCGATCCAATGCCGTCGCCGGCTACCTCGTCAACGGGCTGGACGGATTGACGACTTACACAGCGGTGCCTGGGCAACTGGGCTTTCCCTCGTGCCTGACGGGAGCGTGTCTTCCGCTCTCGTTTGATCCCAAGACTTTGGCGGCATCGCAATTGCCTGCGCGCGACATTACGATTGGCGCCGGCCAGCGGGCCTTCTATGTGTCTCAATTCGCCAAGTACGGATTGAACTTCGACAAGCTGCCGAACTACCCCGACCGGCTAGTGAATCCCCGCAGCCAAGTCTTGTCCATGGGTGTGGAGCGTGAGTGGGCAAAGGGCCTATTTTTTGGAGGCGACTATGTGCGGCAACACGTGACGAGCCTTGATCGCACGCTGGATCTAAACGCACCAGTGGCCTTCGACCGCACGGTGCCAGGGCAGGTTAGATCGGTAGCCGCGGCAAACGCAACCCGTCCGATTCTGCCGCTAAATGGGGGCGTGCGCCAGGTGAACGTGTTAACCAATCTGGGCACTGCCGACTACAATGGTTTGCAGACGCAATTCAGCTACCGGGGCCACTCGCGTTTGTATGCCTCCGTTAGCTACACGCTATCCAAAGCGACCAACACAAGCGAACCGGATGGAAACGGAATCGGTCCCAATGAAGCTAATATCACGCATTTGGGCGAGGTCGAACGCGGACCAAGCCTACTTGATCAGTGTCATCGCGCGGTGATTATTTTCAGCTACAAGTTGCCGTTTAATTTCACGGCCGGAACCGTGACGCAATTGGCGTCGGCGCGTCCGTTCAATGCCACCACGGGCATTGACAACAACGGTGATGGCGCGAACAACGACCGGCCTGTGGTTGACGGCAAGATTCTCAGCAAGTCAGCGTTCCGGGGCACCGCAACTTCCGACGTGGGACTTTTCATTGAGAGCCGCCTTAAGCGCACCGAACGCGCGACCGTACTGCTGCGGTTGGAAGGTTCGAATCTGTTCAATCACGGAAATTATCTGGGCCGCGCGCAGACGACCTATGGCGACACGGGGACGGCGAACCCGACATTTGGACAGCTCACGGCGGTGGGTGCGGCGACGAACGCGATTCCGGCATTTGCGAACATCGACCCGCCACGGATGTTTCAGTTGCAGGTCCGGTTCATCTTTTAGCTTGCCAGTACCTAGGAGCGGCTGACTAGTCTCGCTAGCTGCCGCGAAGGCTCCGCGGCGGAACACAGAACCTTAAATTTGCTCGTCGATCTTCGTCAGTCGACACTCACCAATCCACGGGCCTTCAATTAAGTTGCATAATCAAAGTAGATGCGCCGCAACTTGCTCATCCACGCCTCGCTCTTTCTCGCAAGCGGACTCGCCGCCTGGTCGCAGGCCCCAACCGTCCCGCCTCCCGCTCCCAAACCCGGCGACCCCCTCCAGATCACCGCCCCCTGCACGGAAGACGACATTCAGAGCCTCGGCATGAGTTGCTCGGTCGACGAACCGTGCAAGATCTATCTTGAGCTTTCCTCCCTCGAATCCGTCGGCAATCGTCTAATTCTAGCCGGCAATCTGCACACTTCCGACGTCACCCTCTCCTCGCTATTACTAGTCAGCGAAGATGGCGGCAAGGTCTGGTCCGAACCCACCGCTAGAATCAAATCGGCCGCGCTCGACGCTATGCAATTCCACGACCTTCAACACGGCTGGATCAACGGGCAACTGGTGCAATCGTTTCCCAAAGACCCCTTCTTTCTCGTGACCCGCGACGGTGGAAGAAGTTGGCGCAACATACCGATCTATAATGAAAGCCGCGCTGGTGCGGTCGACAAGTTTTACTTCGATAATAAAGACAACGGAACCATGGTTGTTGACCGCATCCAAGCGGGCGATACCGGGCGATATGGTTTGTATGAAACGCGCACCGGCGGTGATTCGTGGGAGTTGAAGCAAATCACCCCGCGTAAACCGGAGTTAAAGAAGACCATCTCGCGCAGTGGCGATTGGCGGATTACGCCCGTGGAAAAAACAAAAATCTACCGCGTGGAACATCGGGTAGCCGCCAAGTGGGAAGTCGTCTCCTCCTTCAAAATTGAATCGGGAGAATGCAAAGTGGCCGAAAGGACGCTGACTCCCCCGCCAACCGAGACCGAGGAAACCCCGAAGCCGCCTGAGAACGATGGTGTGTTTCGCATCGGCCCCACCACTCCTCCAACGTTGAAGAGAAAGAAACAATGAAGCGCGATCCGATTGAGCTCGAGCTGTTCCGCCACATGCTGGTGGCCACAGCCGGAGAGATGGGTATCGTGCTGCGCCGCACATCCTACTCAGTGAACATCAAGGAGCGGCGGGATTATTCGTGTGCCGTTTATGACGCCTCGGGCGAAACCATCGCCATGGGCGATCATATGCCGGTTCATCTGGGCGCGATGCCGCTTTCCGTAAAAGCGGTGCGAGACGTAATCACTCTGCGGCCCGGCGATGTTGCGCTTGTCAATGATCCCTTTCAGGGCGGCACCCACTTGCCCGACATCACTGCGGTGTCTGGCGTTTTCCTGGGCAGCTCTAAGAAGGCTGCCTTCTACCTTGCCAATCGTGCGCATCATTCTGACGTGGGCGGTATGAGCCCCGGTTCAATGCCACTAGCTCGCGAGATTTATCAGGAAGGCTTGCGCTTGCCACCGATTCTTCTTGTCAAGGGCGGCGAGACTGACGAGCGGATGCTGGCTATGATTTTGGCCAATGTACGAACGCCCGAAGAACGGCGCGGTGATCTGCTGGCTCAATTGATGTCCATCAAGCGCGGCGAAGAGCGATTGCGGGAAATGGTCGGTCGCTATGGTTTGCCCCGAGTCCGGAACAACATGACCGCCTTGAAAGATTATTCGGAACGGATGATGCGCGCCGAACTCTCGCGGCTCCCGCGAGACGTCTTTCGGTTCGAGGATTCGCTCGACGGCCCCGATCTGAAAATTAAGGTCGCCATCACGATTAGTCCACGCGGAGCAACCGTTGATTTTACCGGTACAAGTCCACAGGCCGATGGTCCGGTGAACGCAAACTACGCCATCGCGGTCTCAGCGGCGATGTACGTTTTTCGCTGCCTGATTCGCGAAGACGTGCCATACAATGCCGGGCTGCTGCGGCCAATCGAAATCATCGCTCCCGAAGGCTCCCTGGTGAATGCCAAAGCTCCGGCGGCGATGGCGGCGGGAAATGTTGAAACCTCGCAACGAATTACCGACACTCTTTTGGGAGCCCTGGCCCAGGCCGCCCCTGACCGCATCCCCGCCGCCAGTTCAGGCACCATGAACAATATCAGTTTCGGGGGATGGGATTCTAAACGCAATCGTCCATTTGCCTATTACGAGACAATCGCCGGAGGCATGGGGGCGTTTGCCGGGGGCGATGGCTGGAGCGCGGTCCATACCCATATGACCAATAGTTCGAACACGCCCGTGGAAGCGTTCGAGCAAGCCTACCCCCTTCGAATCCAACAATACCGGGTTCGAGAGCATTCCGGTGGAACGGGGAAACATCACGGCGGTGACGGCATTCGCCGCTCCTACGAATTCCTGGAACCGGCCGAGGTGACTATTCTAGCCGACCGGCGCGAGCGAGGTCCCTATGGTCTGGAAGGCGGGCGGCAAGGCAAGCCTGGCAAGAACATACTGAAAAGCAAATCCGCCCGCCGAGCCTTGCCGGGGAGAGTAAAGTTCCTGGTAAAAGCGGGCGATGTAGTAGAGATGGAGAGTCCCGGTGGAGGGGGCTACGGTATCATATGAGAAGTGCGACAATCGAAAGGCCCGGGACATCACCCTTGAGTCAACCTCCAGCCGAGCTTGGGACGTCCAAGCGAAATCTCAAGAAGTCCCTAACGATGGTGTTTGGCTGCACCGTGCTGGGCGCCGCGGCGCAAATCCTTATTAAGACCGGTCTGAAACTGCTTCCGCCGCACGCCGGCTTGTTCGAACTTATCCTAGCTGGCTTGATGAACTGGCAAATTATGCTTGGGCTTTGCTTGTACGGCGGCAGTACCGCTTTGTTGGTTCTTGCGTTGCGGTACGGTGAGCTTTCAATGTTGTACCCGGTTATTGCATTGACCTACGTTTGGGTAGCTTGTCTATCCCTATTTTTCTTCCACGAATCGATCAATATCTACAAAGCATGTGGATTGATCTTGATTGTGGGCGGAGTTTGCATCTTGGGTCTTGGCCAACCCAAGCGGCCTCAGCACAAGGAGCCAATGTGAAAACGCCACTCAGTTCCATCCTCCTCGTTCTTGGGGCATCCTTCATCGGTTCTTTCGGAGCCACCTTCTTAAAGGGCGGAGCCGATAGGCTGGAACGCAATTTCAAATCCCTGCTAACCAATTGGCGGCTGCTGGCCGGCATAGTAACCTATCTTGCGTCTTTCGTGGTTTACACCGCTGGTATCAGGAATGGCGAACTGACTGTGCTTTACCCGATGGTGTCGCTCGGCTATGTCTGGACGTTACTTTGGTCGCGGATCTTCTTTAAAGAAGCACTAACGCAATCCAAGTTCGTCGGTCTAGGGATGATCCTTGCCGGTATTTTAGTGCTGAATTTGGGTAACCGCTAGCCTGCCTTCTTTCTTATATTTCTTCTGAACCCTCTACAGCTTCTTGGCCCGCGCGACGATTGACAGTCTGTGCCCCTTCAGTAATTCCTTGGCGCTTCGGCGCCATCTACGGTGGAACGTGCCCACACGCGTCTTGTTGAAGCTTTCGCCGCCAAGAATGCGTCTGGGCAAGGCGTGAATTTTATAGTGAGGCTCCCCTCGGAGCCGTTAGAGGAGAACCCGGCGTGAACCCAAGCCAACCTAGCCCGATCCGTATTCTGATGGTTGACACTGATGAGGATGACAGCATCTTCGTTCAGTCCCTGCTGGCTGCCTCCGCCGCCGGCCGCTACGAGCTTGATTGGGCTCCTAACTGCGCCGCCGCGCGCGATGCAATGAAGAAGCAAGCCTACCAGGTCTACCTGTTTGGTCAACAACTGGGTCAGGAAAGCGGGCTTGCCCTTCTCGTTGAGCTGAACCAAAACGGAAACGCCGTTCCAGTGATTCTGCTCACAGACCGCAACGATCGTGAAACCGATATGGCGGCAACCGAGGCTGGCGCGGCCGCCTATTTGGTGAAAAGTCAGCTGGATCAATGGAATGTGGAAAGATCGATTCGCTATGCAATCGAAAGCGCGAAAAGTTTAGGACTAACTCGCAAGCAACTGCAGGGAGCCCAGCAAGCAAGTCAAGCCAAGGGTGCATTTCTGGCCAACATCAGCCACACAATTCGGACGCCCATGAATGGCATTCTGGGTATGACGTCCTTGCTGCTCGATACCCCTCTCAACGAAGAACAGCGGGACTACGCTCAAACCGTCATCGATTCCACCAACTCTCTGCTGCAGATGATGGATGAGGTGCTCGATCTGTCCCGGATCGAAGCGGGGAAAATGACCTTGGCCAACGTCAAATTCACGCCGGCCGATGTGCTGCGCGAGGTCAATAAGTTGATGTCCGAGCGGGCGCGGAAAAAGGGGCTCACCCTGTCCTGTAAGTTTGATGATTCCTTGCGCGATGTCTTGTACGGCGACCCGATCCGCCTGCGCCAGGTGCTCTATAACCTCGTCGGTAACGCGATTAAATATACTGAGCGGGGTTCAATCACAATCACGGCGAAGATCCTTGGCCAATTTGGACCTCGCATGAAGGCCGCTTTTGAAGTGTCCGATACAGGCATCGGAATTTCACCGGAGCATCAGGGCCTGATCTTTCAGCCATTCGTGCAGGCCGATCCTACAATGTCCCGCCAGCAGGGTGGCTCGGGATTGGGTTTGGCTATTTGCAAACAATTAGTCGAGTTGATGAGCGGCGAGATCTCGCTGTCCAGTAAAGTGGGCAAGGGTTCCAGCTTCCGCTTCCATGCTTACTTTGAGTGTGTTCCACCTGGGGGCCCCGGGGAGAAACAAGTTGAGGAGTTGACTGCGTATTAAGGCAGTAGTCACTCGAAATTCAGCCGAGCGTAGAGCTTGTTGGACACCGAAACCGTATTCGGATCGAGTTCAAGAAGCGGTGGTGAGCCCGCGAACTGGAGCGGCGTTCGGCATCTCGTCTGATTATCTAGGGGTGGGGATTACTCAGGCCGCAATCCTGTAACCTGAATGAAGAACCTCAAGAAAAGAGGCAAGCCAAATGCCCCAGCTTCTACCCTACCTTTTCATCCTCACTGCCGTCGCCCAACCGCCACCCGACTTAGTCACTATCCGTGGCCGCGTCACCAATCCCGTTACCGGCCAACCTCGCCCCGGCGTCGAGATGAAGCTTGAGGACGACAACTGGCATGCCGTCACCTTCCCCGTGCGAACTAACGCCGCAGGACTCTTCGCCTTCCCACCCGTCAAACGGGAAACTTGGATGCTTTCCGCCGAAAACCCAGAAATCGGGAACGTCGTTTATGGCGCCGACGCACCGGGCAATGGAAACGCCTTCGTCGTGTATCCTCCGAATAAAGAGACTTTCCTCGAATTCCCGATCACCCCTCGCGGCTCGCTTCGCGGAAAGGTGGAGACCTCCGGCGGAACTCCACTCGAACATGTAGCCGTCGAATTCCGCCGCCCCTCCTTCAAGGATGATCGCATCGTTCTTCACGTAGCAAGAGTCGCCCGGACGAATATCTTCGGCGAATTTTACTTCGGCGCACTCCCACCCAGCGAATATGTTTTGTGTGCCGTTCCCAATGTTCTTGACCGCATTGTCCCGCCGGTTGGCTTTCTTGATCTGGCAGTTCCCGCAAGCTACCGCATCTATACCGAAAGCTGCCTTCCGCCGCAGCGTATCACCTCCAACTCGTCGCGCAGCATCAACTTCAAGCTGAGTCCCTCGTCAAGCCTCACGCTCTCAGGACGAGTAACAGGCTTTCCGCCATTTGATCCTAAGTCTCCTAACGGACCGCAGAATGAAGTCGAACTCAAATCGCTATCATTTGAGTCATCCGGCAGGAGCCCGTTTCAAGGTGGACTCAACACTAAGACAATGGAGTTCTTGTATGAAGGTCTTGAGCCAGGCAGTTACTCACTGAGGATCACAAATATTAGCAACAACCGCGGAGTTGTACGCGTTGAGATGCTCAACCTCAAAGCAAGCATTGCTGGGCTGGTGTTGGACCTCAAGCCACCGTCTCCCCTTCGCTTCACCTTAACATCGGATGGAGATGCCGATCTTACTCCGAATCTGGAATCGCTGCAGCTAGTCTCCGCTGCAGGCTATTTCACCCGGCCGGTCAAGAACCTATTTGACCCCGGAATCATTGAGGGCGATTACCGGCTTCGCGCTGAGATGAAGGAAGGTGCTTGCATCGCCGCTGCGACGATGAATGGGGAATCTGTTCTAAGGAAACGTTTCCACATTGAAGGGGGCAAAGAACAAATTATAACTATCAGCCTTACGAAGAAGTGTGGCAGCTTCACTGGCCGTGTCGTGCGGGATGGCAGGCCTGTGCCCAGGGCGCGCGTCGTGGCGCTTTTGAGCGGAACTCCACAAGAACCTAACGACTTGCTCTCCTTACTCGTGGACTCTGACGGAGATTTTAACGTCTCAGGCTTGACTCCAGGAATCTACCAATTTGCCGCATGGCAGGAGGATGGGGCTGAAGCTCACATTCCTTTTAGCCTTGCTGATGCGGATTTCATTGCGGCAACCGTGGCCCCTTCAGAGAGCCGAACTATTGAAATCCCCCTTTCCAAAGGAAAGCTATGAAACATGCCATTCCACTGTTGTTCGTAGCATTTCTCTCAGCGCAGACTCCGCCCGATACCCTTATCACTGTGTCCGGTCGCGTTCTCGACGCCGATACCAACGACCCGATTCGTGGAGCCGTGATTACCGTACGAACTATCAACGCGCGGCCCGCTTTTGTTCAAACTGATGAGTCCGGCGCATTTCAGATCGTCAATGTGAGACCAACGGCCTATCAATTCGCTGCCGACGCGTCTGGCTTTGTCCCTCACCGGTTGAAGCCAAATGTCTACAATGGACCGCTGCCCGATAAATCCGGGCCAATTAGCATTACGCTTTACCTGCGCCGCGCGGCTGTGATCGAGGGCCAGGTGTTGGACGAAGGCGGCAAACCAATTCCCGGATACATTGCGCTTTACCGTAACACTTATAATCACGGCAGATTTATGCGATTGAATACTCTTGGGAGCACCATGGTTACTGCCTCCGGACGTTTTCGTGTTCCTAAAATTGAGCCTGACGATTATTGGGTTTACTTTACTCCCGAAAACGCGAAAACAAGCACCGGCACCCTATACATGTCCACTGTTTACCCCGACCCATCAGGTGTTCGTACAATTCATCTAGCTCCAGGTCAAACCGAAACCATCGAATTGCGGATTCGTACCGAGAAGGGTTACACCATCACAGGGAAGGTGCTGGCGAAGGTCTCTCCATTGGAAGTCCGTCTGCGGCGAGTGGGTGCTGGCGATCTCGGACAATTAGGGATGCTGGGGAAGTGTGACAACACGGGCGCCTTTGCAAATCACAATATCCCCGCCGGCGTGTACATAGTGGAAGCAGCATGGAGTGGAACCAATGAGGGTTACATATCCCGGAAAAAGGTCACCGTCGGTCCAAAGCACCCGATTGTGAACCTAATCCTTCAAAGCCCGCCGGTTCGGGAACTCACTGCCCGCTTCATTATGGAGTCTGGCGAGCCTGCTCCGGCGCGGTGTTGCGGCATTATGTTGACGGGTCCGTCGTGGAACATGCAGTGGGAATACGAAGGCCTTTCCATGCGGCTGAAGAATCTAAATGCTGGTTCCTATCGCATCGAAATAAACTCGCAGAACTATCCGGTTCTCTCCATCCGGCAGGGCAAAATTAACGCCCTCAAGAATGAGATAATTGTTCCTAAAACCGGGACTGTTCCCCAGCTCGAAATTGTTTTGGGGCCAAAGAAACCGTTGGTTACAATGCGGATTACCAACAGCTATCCGGTTTACCTTGACCTTCTCCGAGTTACATCCCAAGGATTTGAAATTTTAGAGCCAGCCTCCTATATGGCATTTCCGCCAAACTATCAACTGGGTGGGAAGCCCGCATATCCCACTCCGATGCCGATGACGCCCGGCCAATATTACATCTTCGCGAAAGTGAGTTCCCTCACTTGGCCCTTCCCTTTGTGGGATCCCCAGTTTGTAGAGAAATACCGTAACCTCGCCACGGTTGTCACAATTCTTCCAGGCGGAGATCAAACCATCGCCCTCACCAAGATCATTACTCCAGAATCGTTCAACCAGCCCTAGGTCTTCCGCGAAACGAACCCAAACCATCGGGATCACGAGGGTTTCCAAACCTCAATCTCGCCACTTTTCAAAAACTTACAGCTTACCCATCACTCACAAGCTTGCTCCGCCGTAGTAACTTATACCCAGAGAGAAAATCCGGGCCCGGAATACTCTCGATGCAAAACCATCCGCCGCAAGGTGGGTGGTCTCGAACTGGTTCGAGTTGTTCTTATTCATAGTGTTCAAGCGAAGGCTGTTTGAAGTAGACTCATCGGAACAGCGCTTTGGGTTGGGGAACCTGAGGCGCTAAGCCTGGCGAACCAGGTAGATTGCTTTTGTGGGGCAATCCTCCGGTTGAAACGGAAAACAGCCTAGCTTGACGCGACCTTGCAATGCTCGCAAATCGCGACCCCAGGGAGAGGTGTCACTTCACGCGGAACAGCAGCAAGTCCAAGCTAAACGTCAGCCGCATCGCTTGCATCGGCGTCGCCTGCATTGGCCTGTAAATGGAATGCAGCACATCGTCCACCGCCCCTGCGTCCAAATCCGCGCTGGTGGTAACGCGCCTGCGGTCCACCAGCGTAAACTCCTGCACGAAGGTTTCAATGGTGCGATCCGTCCTGTCCCGCCCATCGCCGCGCAGCTCGATAAAATCGTCCGGCGCCGGAATCGCCACCAGCAACCGGCCAACGTTGCGAAGAACGCGCCGGAATTCGGGGGCATTCATCCGCGCCGTGATTGACATCACCAGCGTGAACGATTGGTCTACATAAGGAATGATGCGATCGGCATTGGCCACCACCCATTGGCAGTTCTTGTAGCGCCGCGCCGCAGCCTCAACCGCTGGAACCGAAATATCCACCCCATGCCCGTCGAACCCAATTTGCCCAGCCAGCGAACCGAGGTAATAACCGTCGCCACAACCGGCATCCAACACAATATCGTTGGCCGATGGCGCGACGAATTGCGAAATGCCCGCCAGCAGCGGAGCCGTAATGCCGCGATCATGCAATCGCCGCCGCGCCGCCACTGCCGCCGCCGTGTCACCCGGTTCCTTCGACCGCCTGTCCTGCGGCTGCAACAAGTTGATGTATCCGCTACGGGCAACGTCGAACGAATGACCACGCCCGCAACAAATCCGGTGGTTGTCGCGAAGAAGAGGCTCGCGGCAGTCGCGGACCGGGCAAAGAAGCATATGAGGAGTAGTATAGTGGATCAGTTATGAAAGGAAGCCAACCGATTTCGCATCGTCGTAATTTCCTGAAGGCGGTCTGTGGTTCCGCCACGTCAGCCGCATTCGCACAGCCGCCGCGCCGCTTGCCGAATTTTGTCATCTTGTTCGCCGACGACATGGGTTACAGCGACCTGGCCTGCTACGGCCATCCAACCATCAAAACGCCGAACCTCGACCGCATGGCAGAGGAAGGAATGCGGTTCACTTCTTTTTATGCCGCCGCTCCGGTGTGCACGCCGTCCCGCGTTGGGTTGTTGACCGGCCGCTATCCGTTGCGCGCCGGGCAGCCCAACAACCTCGGGCCCGATTCAACAGACGGCTTACGGCTAAATGAAATTCTTTTGCCGCAGTTACTCAAACAACGTGGCTACAAAACCATGGCCATCGGCAAGTGGCACTTGGGACACAATCCCAGTGAGTATCTGCCAACCAAGCGTGGCTTTGATTCCTACTTTGGTCTGCTTTACAGCAACGACATGATTGAGCCGTTCGTAAAGACCAAACATCCGTTGCATCTGATGCGCAACGAAGAGCCAATCGAATTGATGGACGATCAATCCATGCTTACCGAGCGCTACACCGATGAGGCCATCAAATTCATCAAGTCGGCAGGCAAGAATCCGTTCTTCCTGTATCTGCCCTATGCCATGCCCCATTTGCCCGTCAGCACCTCCGTCCGTTTTCGCAATCGTTCAAGGGCCGGCCACTATGGCGACGTGATCGAAACTATCGACTGGTCGGCGGGTGAGATTCTGCGGACCTTGAAGGAGCAGGGCATTGACAACGACACGATGGTGTTGTTCGCCAGCGATAATGGCCCATGGCATAATCTTCCGGCTCGCATGCTTCAGAAAGGAAATGAGCCCTGGCACACTGGAACGAAGGGTTTGCTCCGCGGCGCAAAAGGCACAACATACGAAGGCGGCCAGCGGGTCCCTGGCATCTTCCGGTGGCCGGGCGTGATTCCGCCACGCCAAACAAGCGCCGATATGGCCTCGACCTTGGACGTGCTGCCCACCATCGTCAAAGCGGCGGGAGCGGCCTTGCCCACGGATCGTGTGTACGACGGTAGCGACCTGCTTCCGGGGTTGCGATCCGGCTCGGGCTTCGCTCGAAAAACCTTTTATTATTTTCGCGGAGCCACTCTCGAAGGAGTGCGGGAAGAAAGCTGGAAGTTACGAATGGCCTATCCGGTACAGGGCGAAGCGGATCCACAACCAGCCGGACCGCCGATTCCCGAACTTTTTAATTTAGATTACGACCCCGCCGAACAGTACAACGTTTGGGACCGCAACAAGGAAAGAGGCGAGATTTTATTGGCAAAAATGAAGACAATGGCCAAGGAACTGGGTTCGAAGATGCACGTAGACGGCAAGTAGGGTCTTTTTCCCCGGTTGACTCCCTGGGAAATAGGCTCCTACAATAAAAGAGGGAACTAGGAGGCTAAAGTATGGGTTCACTTGGCATGACTGAGCTTCTAATCATTTTTGGTGTTGCCGTGCTGATGTTTGGTGGCAAGAAAATACCAGAGGTGGCGAAAGGCTTGGGTGAAGGGATTCGAAACTTCAAAGCTGCTTTGAAGGAAGATTCCGGCAAACCAACTTCTTCTCAGTCTTAATAGGAGGCGCAAAATGGGTTCACTCGGCATGACCGAGCTTTTGATTATTCTGGGCGTTGCCGTGCTGATGTTTGGCGGCAAGAAGATTCCGGAGTTGGCCAAAGGCTTAGGCGAAGGCATCAAGAACTTCAAAACCGCCTTGAAAGAAGACGACAAGAAGGACGCCGAAGAAAAGAAGCAGGCGTAGGCTTCCAGGCCCGCTCGCAAGTTTGAGCGGTTCTCAAAATCGGAATTTATCAACAAAAAAACCCCGCCAGCCGATAAAGGCCAGGCGGGGTTTCCTTTTGCGTCCATGCTAAAGGAAATAAAACGGAGGAACATTGCTTAGGGGCGCACACTACGCACCCCCCTTGAAACTATTTCTTTTTAGGTGGAACGATCGCATCTTTTACTGCCTTGGCGATGCGGAACTTAACGACCTTCTTGGCCGGAATCTTGATCGATGCGCCGGTCGCGGGGTTGCGGCCGACACGCGCCTTGCGGTCAACCCGGACGAGACGTCCGATGCCGGGGACAACGAAAACGCCATTCTTCTTGGTCTCGCGCACCGCGATGGTGGAGACGGTCTCAAGAATGAGTTTGGCCACTTTGTTTGCGACGCCAGAGGCTTCCGCGATTTCCTTAATCAACTGCGTCTGGGTCATGCGAGCTGCTGCTGCCATGTGAACTCCTTATCTTCCGTTACTTTGCCTGCCGCTAGTGTGCAGGGGGGAATTGCAAGGCTTGAAACATTTTTGTAATAAAATGTTTTTCTACCGTAAGCATCCTCATCATACGGCATGTTTAGCGGCGATGTAAAGGGTAATGTGCAAAAAAAGGCGTTTTTTTAGGGTTTTTTTGTGGAGAGGCGCTCAAAAGGCCTGTGAATGGCTAGTTTGGGGCTGTTTGGAGCCCCTTTGAGGCCGAATTCCGGGGCTTTCTCATGGAGGAATCTTCACGACGCATCGAAAGCGTCGAAGCTATCTGCGCAGTTTGACTGATATACTAGTCCAGTCTCTCTATAACTTTGCCCGTTTGAGGAAACCATGTCCTTACTAAAGACACGCTCTGCCAATTTGCTGCTGCTTATCTCCGCAGCCACCTTCGTAACTCCAGCCGTACTTGCTCAGGTCTCCAGAGCGCAGATCAGCGGCACGGTTCGCGATTCAACCGGGTCCGTTGTGCCCGAAGCATCTGTCCTGCTGCGCAATAGTGCAACCAATGTTGAAACGCGGACGGCTACCAATGAGAGCGGCGTCTTCATCCTTCTCAACATTCTTCCTGGCAGCTACACAATGGAAGCATCCCGCACTGGCTTCGCCACTAGCCGGATGGATACATTTAGTCTGGTGGTGAATCAGTCATCAGTGTTCGATTTCGTATTGCCTGTCGGTAGAGTGCAGGATTCGGTCACGGTGGAAGCCGTTGGAAGCCAGATACAGAGCGCCTCCGCCGAACTGGGAGGCGTGTTGACCCGCCAACAAGTGGTGGATCTGCCTAGCGGACGTAACATTCAAAACCTGATGCGCATGACGCCGGGCGTTACGCCGGTGGCCACTGGGCAATCCAGCATCCCCTCGGTAAATGGGCAGGTGAACCGTAGCAGCATGTACATGTTGGACGGCACACCCAATCAAGCCACTTTCTTTAGCAATCTTGCCTTGAACCCTATTATGGAGACCATTGAAGAGTTCAAAGTACAATCGCATAACGACTCGGCGGAGTTTGGCGGCGTGATGGGCGGGACCATCAACACCGCCACCAAATCGGGCACCAATGAATTGAAAGGGCAGGTTTGGGAGATTGTACAGAACGACGCCTTCAATGCGCGTAACACATTTAACCCCGTAGTGAACCCCTTCAAGGGACATACGTTTGGCGGAGTGGTAGGGGCGCCCGTTTGGTTGCCGAAGCTTTACAACGGCAAGAACCGGACCTTTTTCTTCTTCGGCTATCAACAGAATCGGGCGCACTCTCCTTCCCTCAGCTACATCCGCGTGCCCACCGCCGCGAACCTCAACGGCGATTTGAGCGATTGGCCAAAGCAAATTTTCAATCCCTACACGACGCGAGCGAATCCAGCGCAAGCAGGCAGTTTCGTGCGCGATCCTTTTCCGGGAAATCAGATTCCGGCAAGCATGATCAACCCTGGGATGGCCTACTTCGCAAGGACCGTATTACCCCCTACTGAACCGACCCCGGTGGCTGACCGCAATGCCGTGAATCGCACCCCGAACACGGCAAGGACGCAGTGGCTCAACATTCGCGGCGATCATAAGTTTAGCGACAAAGACACCGTCACCGGGCGTTACACCGGTACATTCAACCCTGCTACCGGGGCTGTGAACATTCCGGCGATGGTGAGTGAAACCAATGCCCGCGCCCACAACATCAATGCAAGCTGGGTGCATACGTTCGGTCCAAGCGCCGTCCTGCAAGCCCAGTTTGGCCGGGTTCAACAGTGGACCACCACTTACAATCACTACCGGTCTTTGGCATCCGATTTCACAAGCAAGGTGGGATTTACCGCCAACCCGCTAACTCCTTACTCCAGTGGTGTGAATCTGATTCCTGGATTGAACGTGGCCAACTTCTTCAGTTCGGCGGAGAACTATTCGCAATCCACCAATGCCAATAACTACACGGGCAAGGTGGGTTTTTCCGTTTTGAAAGGGCGGCACATGTTGAAGATGGGCGGCGAATTTAATCGGGTTGGTTACGGCGCGGTGATAGATAACACTTCGGTAGGCTTTGCCGATGCCCAGACGTCCGATCCGACCAGGGTGGCAACGACGGGCTCCTCGCTTGCGTCGTTTCTGTTAGCCGTCCCCGACAACGCCACGAGGCGAGATGTGATTGAAACCATTCCCGGAACGGCTGGTGTAATGGGCTTCTACTTTCAGGATTCGTGGAAGGTGTCGACCAACCTGACGGTGAACATGGGGCTGCGGTATGACCGGACATTTACACCGTCCGCCGGCACTGAAGCCGCCAACAACAACAAGATCGGTGATATGGACTATCAAAGGGGCATCTATATTCTGCAGGCTTCGGCGCCACCATGTGCTGTGGCCGGTAAGTTCCCTTGTGTTCCCACTCCCGCAGGCGCCCCCGCCGGTTACTTGCCGCCGAACGTAGTTGTCTCGCCGACGGGCAAGATCCTTAAAGATACAACGATGAACTTCCAACCGCGGCTCGGCTTGGCGTACCGCCTTGGTCCCAAGACCGCGATTCGCGCTTCGGCCGGCATGTTCTTCGACAACTATTCTGGCATCACGCAAATTGCCCGCAATCCGATTGGCACTTGGCCCAGCTTGGGATTCACCTCGGCCTCGAACATGAATTTGCCGACCAGCGCCCAGGTGCTTCCGTCTGTCTTCGCAGCGAATCCGCTTCCTTCGGCCGTCTTTCCGCTGGCCGATCCCTTCGTCCAAACGGCATTTTTCCTTGATCCAGATTGGAAGAACGCCTATTCGATCCAGTGGAATTTTGGCGTACAACGTCAGGTGACCAACAATACGGTGTTGAATGTGAATTATGTGGGATCGGGCAGCCATCGAACCGATGTGGGCGGCCGCTACGGTGTAGCTCTGACTGCTGGCCCCGGCAATTTCAAGGAACGTTTGCAGTTTCCCTACATGGCTATTCCAACTTCCTGGGATCGCAGCTGGGGCAATGCCAACTACCATTCCTTGCAGAGTTCGATTGACCGTCGCTTTGCCGGTGGCCTTGCTTTGACCGCTTCCTATACTTGGAGCAAGTCGATCGATCCGGGCTCTTCGGGCTTTTTCGGGGTGGAGGGAAATTCCATTCAGAATCCCTACAACTCCAGAGCCGACCGCAGTCTTTCAAGCTACGACGTGCCTCACAATCTGGTGATCAGTTGGGTCTACGATCTGCCCATCGGCAGTGGCAAGCTGTTGCATACGGGCAACAAGGTGGCCGATTATGTGCTGGGCAACTGGCAAGTAAACGGCATTGCTGATTTGCGTTCCGGCACTCCCGTGAATGTGACCATCACCGGCGATATTGCGAACACGGGCAACGTCAACTATATGCGGCCCAACGTGGTGGGAGATTGGCATTTGGATAAGCAGACTCCGGCGAAGTGGTTCGAGACGGCTGCCTTCCGGGCTCCCTCGGCCTTTACCTTCGGTAATGCCGGCCGTAATATTTTGCGGACCGATGCACCGAAGCGCATGGACTTATCAGCCTTCCGAAAGTTTCCGATTCGCGAACGGATTTATGCGGAGTTCAGGGCGGAGGCTTATAACGTGTTGAACGTGGTGACTTATGGCGGGCCAACGGCGGATCTGGCAAACATTAACTTCGGTAAGGTACTGAGCGCCCAGGCATCTAGGTCGTTGCAGTTAGGATTGAAGCTTTATTTTTAAGCGCAACTAAACCGAAAGACTCCCGGCCATCGAGCCTTAATTCTCTCGGGAAGTCATCGCGCTGATAAAGCCACGCTCGTTCTACGGTAAGCCCGGTGGCTTCAATCAGCGGAACGAGCGTGCGCACATCGAGCAGGTGAATGGATGCAGGCATCGCGCCTAGTTTCTTGTGTTGGGAATAGCGGCTGATTTTTTCCACCCAGCCAGGCCACTTGACGCCGACGAGCACGCGGCGCTCGTATTCGGGAATGAAGCTGGCAAACTGGGCCTGGTATGGGGTCGCGGCCTGGACGAATAGCTTGCCCCCCGGTCGCAGCCATCGTGCGGCGTTACGGATGCCGTAAGCAAGCTGGTTGCCGGTTAGGAAGTGGAACACATTGGAGGCGTGAATCGCGCCAAGCGTGCCGGGCTCGAAGTGGATCTCGCGGGGAAATTTGCCCGCCTTCAATTGCAGCCTTTGGCGCGATTCTTCGGGCGTTCGGCGGACGATCTCTTCTAAATGCGTGGGATCCAGATCGTTAGCGATTACATTCGCCCCTGCCTCAAGCGCGGCAATCGTCGCCAGTCCGTAGGCCGCGCCAATATCGAGGGCCGGAGAATTTTCGCCGCAAGCTCCGGTAGCGCAAAAATCCACAAAGAGCTGATTGATCTGGTTCGGCTTTTCCGCGGCCCAGCCCATGTTGTTCCGCGTCAAGGCAAGCTTCCTGGCCATTAGCGAATTTCGGGCGCCGTCTGTTCGGGCGTCGTTACACCAGGAGGCAATTCCATGATTTTCACATTTCGGAAATGGATTTCAGCGCCTTCCGATTCCATGCAGAGGTAGCCCTTCTTCTGTGTAGACCGGCTAATACCGTTGACGAACTTGCCGTTCACCGAAAGCTTGATCACGCCGTCAATGGCCACCACATCGTAAGTATTCCATTTGCCACGGCCCAGGCAGCGGTTCTCGACCGACATACTGCGGGTGCCGCGAGGATTGTCGGGTGTGGTCTTGACGCCGTTCACCCCGAACAACTCCCCGTGCACATAGGCCACCGGCGGCTTGATTCCGTCCTTGGCATGAAGGTCGGGCCATTCGAGTCCCAGCATCTGGACCTCGACGCCATCAGGAAGTCGCGACTGCGGATTGGGGACTGCGCTGCTCCAAAGGAATACGCCGGAGTTCCCGCCAGCCTCCATGTGCATCCACTCAATATGGAGCACAAAATTTTCATACTGCTTGGCGCTGCGCATGACGCCGATGGGATTTCCCGTACAGATTAGTTCGCCCTTCTCCATTCTCCAGGTGCCCGGATCGGTGTTGACATTGATCCAACCTGTGAGGTCTTTACCGTTGAAAAGATCGCGGAATTCAGGGACCGGACCGCCTCGAAGACGCGAGGCGAGGGAGCCTAGGACCAGGATTGAGGCAAGGAAAATGCGTTTCATGAAACAGATGATATCGCACCGGGACTTGAGTCTTGGCCTGCGGCGGATTACGATTGTCATGTAGGGTTATGAAAACATCCGCACCAACAGGTGAGAAGTTTGTCGATCCGCTCGACTTGGCGGCCAGAGTTGATTTGGCTTTGCCTGATGGTTTGGCGACGCAGCAGCGCATGTTCGGCGGCATCTGCTTTTTGATAAAAGGCAATATGCTTTGCTGCGCAGCGCGGACCGGTCTGATGGTTCGCGTGGGCGTGGACGCTGAGCCGCAAGCCTTGAAGAGTCCTTTTGCGCGACCATGCATGGGAGCCGGCCGTAAGATGCCGGGCTTCGTGATGGTGGAGCCTGGAGGCCTGACCAAGAGCGCCGATTTGAAATCCTGGGTAGCGATGGCGCGGTCTTACGTCGAGACGCTGCCGCCTAAGGTTTTGAAAAAGCCGTTGAAGGCGCCGCGCGCCTGAGTGCTTCTGGAAAACTGACGCCTTCCTTAATCAACGCAAAATCCATCAAGCCGCCGATTGCGGTCCAAGTGGAGTGATAGCGGATGTAGACGTCCTTCTCTTTCGGATCACCCCAACTTCCATCGGGGTTCTGGCGCGCCAATAGAAATTCCTCACCTTTGCGGATGAGTTCCTCTGTCCCGGCGGGGCCGAACGACTTCAGTGTGTCCATGAATTCACCCAGCGTTTCGGGGTCATCCCATTCGATATTCAGCAGTAAGTGTGTCACCAGGAAATCAAACTCAGCGGGCAGCCATTCTTTGCGGAGCCGGTAGATTCCGTAATCGTTGAGTGCATAGATAATGTGCGTTACGGCGTAAGTGAGGCTGCTGAATCCGCTGTCGTCCTTACTGATCGGCCCTCGATAGGGACGCAGGCCTGGGATTTGACTCATCACTTCAGGCAGGGTTGCGCCGAGTGTCACGCCGTAACTATCGCCGGAGTAGGCGGCAATGATGCCGTCGCACAGCAGGTCGTACGGATCAGTGAAGGTTAACGCCGCTCCGCATTTGATGCAGGTGTTTGCGCCTTGCGGGTTACGGCTCTTGTCCTTTGGGCAGGGCAGGGGGAGATCGTGGGGGATGGGTTTTTTGGGGTCGAAGCCAAGGAATGCTTCAGGCTTGAATCGGGCGGCGGCTTCGCGGAGTACGTCCTTGTTGGGTGGCACTGGGGCGCCCAGCAGGATGGCGCTGTGACTCGCGAAGACCCAGTAAGAAACTTCACCCGAAGTCGCGAATTTTTCAGGGATGCCAGGATTTAGACGGAGCCAGTGACGGGCGCGGTCTTGCCCCATTTTCCAAGCAAGGGCTTTGAGCTTGGGATCGGCAGCTGAGACGGAGATTGTGTAGAAGCACCACAGGTAATCTTGTCCCCAATTGGAGAAGGCTTTTTTGTTGTGGGATGTCTTGTAGATGAAGCGCAGTCCGCGCTCCACAGCTGCTGCTTTTTGGCTGGGCGTGAAGCGGCCGAAGGCCGTGGCGAGGAAAGATCGGCGAGTGAAGGGAGTGCCCATTACCTAATTGGGGCGGACGGGCCTAATTTGTTCCATCGGGCGGTTTGGCCGCGGCCTAAGCACTCAACTTGCCCCTTGTTTTTCAGGCTTTTTAGGACTAACCGGATCGTGTCGATGCTAACGCCGGCCGCAAGGCGGACTATGTCGGAGACCCGGAAGGGTTCGTCGAATTGGTCGACAATGCGGATGATCATGTCGGTTTTCTCGCCGCGAGGAGGCGCCGTATCGATCAGGCGCCGTTCGAATTCCGTGCTGGCCGACTTGAAGAGATACAGGACGTGCTGAATGTAGAACCAAGGATCGTGCTTGCCTTCATGCCAACCTTGGGAAGACTGCTCCAGGGTCTCGTAGTAACGGGCTTTGTTCTCTTCGATTAGCTTTTCCACGCTGACATAACGGCCCACTTCAAGGCCTTGATGGTAGGCATCGAGAAGTAGAAGAAGGCGTGATACGCGGCCGTTGCCGTCGCGGAATAGGTGGATGCAGAGAAAGTCGAGATTCGTTCCGGCGATGGCTATTAGTGGATGGATCCATCGGTCTTCAAGGCACTGTTTTCGCAGCTCAAGCATTTCGTGAAGAGAGCCAGGAGAGCGCCTTGCGGAGACAGTGTGAAAGCGAATACGGACACGGCCATCGGGGCGGTGCTCGATGATATTGCTGCCGGACTTCTTGTATTGACCAGCGTCGCCGGTCTTTCCGCGGCTCAGGTAGTGAAGCTTTAAGATGGTTTCCTCATTGAATGGCAGGTTCGCTCCTTTGGAATGGATTAAGTTTAGGACGTTACGATAGCCGCGGATCTCTTCTTCGTCCCGGTCGCGCGGAGAGGTGTTGCTCCGCATGACGGCGGCAAGCCGCGATGCTTCGATTTGTACGCCTTCCATTCGATTGGAGGAGACCGCGCTTTCTATCAGGGCGTGATCCCGCAGGACTTTGAGCCGCTGTGGCGATTGGCGAAGATAAAGGTCCTGGCGGCCGCGTGCTTCCATAATGTCGGCGAGGTACCAGGAGGCGGAGATGGTTTGTGGCTTCTTGCGCCATTGGCGTAACGTCATCATTGTTGGCAAAGCGAGCTTCTAAGCAAGAATTCCTTTGACGACATTTCCATGCACGTCCGTCAGGCGGTAGTGGCGGCCTTGGAATTTGTAGGTAAGCTTCAAGTGGTCGATGCCTAGGCAGCGCATCATTGTGGCATGGAGGTCGTGGACCTCGACCGGGTTTTCGGTGATGTTGTAACTGTAGTCGTCGGTTTCGCCGAAGGTGATGCCTGGCTTGATGCCACCGCCGGCAGCCCATAGCGAAAAGCAACGCGGGTGATGGTCTCGGCCGTAATTATCAGCAGTGAGCACGCCTTGCGAATATACGGTGCGGCCGAATTCACCGCCCCAGATTACGAGGGTGTCGTCGAGCAGGCCGCGCTGCTTCAGGTCTGTGATAAGCGCGGCGGAGGCTTGGTCGGTTTGTCCGCACTGCTTCGCGATTTCGCGAGGCAGATTGTTGTGTTGGTCCCAGCCACGGTGGAACAGTTGGATGAAACGCACGCCTCGTTCAGCCAGTCGCCGGGCGAGGATGCAGTTGGCGGCATACGTGCCGGGCTTGCGGGAATCGGGGCCGTAAAGCTCGAAGGTGCTTTCGGGTTCTTTTGAGAGGTCGGCCAGTTCGGGAACGGACGTCTGCATGCGAAACGCCATTTCGTATTGGGAGATACGCGTGGAAATTTCCGGGTCCTGATACTCGGCCATTTTCATTTCGTTGAGCTTGTTCAAGTCGTCCAGAAATCGACGTCGGGCCGTGGGGGAATAGCCTTCAGGGTTGGACAAATAGAGAACCGGGTCGGCGCCGGAACGGAACTTGACGCCTTGATATTTCGTGGGCAGGAAGCCGCTACCCCAAGCGCGATCGGCCAACGCTTGCGAGTTGCCCAGGCCTTGGGAAACCATCACGACGAACGACGGAAGATCCTGATTCATGCTGCCGAGGCCGTAGCTGACCCATGCCCCGGCGCTAGGACGTCCGGCCAGTTGGAAGCCGGTCTGAAAGAACGTCACGGCCGGGTCGTGATTGATTGCTTCCGTCTTCATGGACTTGATCAGGCATAACTCGTCGGCGACTTTCGCGGTGTGCGGAATCAAGTCGCTGAGCCACATCGCAGATTTGCCGTGCTGCTTAAACTTGAAGAGGCTGGGCGCAGTAGGAAAGGTGGTTTGGTAGGCCGTCATGCCGGTGAGCCGCTGGCCCATGCGGATGGACTCGGGAAGATCGGTACCGCGAGCCTTCACTAGATCCGGCTTGTAATCGAACAGATCAAGCTGCGACGGCGCACCGTGCTGAAACAGGTATATCACGCGCTTGGCCTTCGGCGTGAACTGCGTTTCGGCAGCCTTCGATTCTGAACCTAGCAACGAGGCGAGGGCGGCGGTTCCAACACCGGTAGCCGCCTTGTTGAAGAAGTGGCGGCGGGTGACGAGGAGTTTGTGTTGGTCGATTGGATTCATGGCTGGTTACTCCTTGGTGACCGCTTCGTCCAGGTTGAAAAGCATGCTGGCGACGGCTGTGTAGGCGGCCAGTTCGCGCGGCTGCAAATCGGCTGGGGCGGCTGAGTCGCCCATTTTGGCAAAGGCGCTGGAGGCTGGCTGATTGGAAGCGAAGTAATCGAGATGGTAGCTCAGGGAGTTACGCAACACGTTGAGTTCGGCCGGTTGTGGCGCGCGGGCGAGAATGAGGCGGAAGCCGTGAGCAAGGCGCGCATCAGACGTTGGACCGCCTTCCGTGAGCATGCGCTGAGCGACGAAGCGGGCCGCTTCAAGGAACGTTACATCGTTCATCAGGTTGAGAGCTTGCAGAGGCGTGTTAGTGCGGTTCTCACGCACTACGCAAGCTTCGCGATTTGCGGCATCGAAGGTAGCCATCATGGGAGGCGCGACCGTGCGTTTCCAAAAAGTATAAAGGCCACGGCGGTAAGTATCGGGACCTTTGGATTGCGTGTAGTCCATGTCCTGCATGACCACTTCCTTCCAAAGTCCGGCTGGCTGATAGGGTTTGACTGAGGGGCCGCCGAGCTTTTCGGTGAGCAGGCCGGAGGCGGAGAGAGCTTGGTCGCGCACCATTTCGGCGGGCATGCGGAAGCGGGGGCCGCGCGAGATCAGACGGTTGTCGGGATCCTTCTGAATCAGCTCTGGCGTGGCTTTCGAAGATTGTTGATAGGCGGCTGAGGTGACGATCAGTTTCTGCATTGCCTTGACATCCCAGCCTGTGCGGACGAATTCGGTAGCAAGCCAATCGAGCAATTCGGGGTGCGATGGCCACTCGCCCTGTTGGCCGAAATCTTCGCTGGTTTTTACCAATCCTGTTCCGAAATACATCTGCCAGAAACGATTCACGGCGACGCGCGCGACCAGTGGATTTTCCGGAGAGGTCATCCACTGCGCAAGGCCAAGGCGATTGTTGGGAGCGCCCGTAGGCAGGGGCGGGAGTGTGGCGGGGACGCCTGGGTCTACCTTCTCACCGGGCTTGTCGTAGGCGCCGCGAAGCAATATGCGCGTCTCTTTGCGATTGGGGCTTTCGGCCATGACCATGACTGTAGGAAATGTTCGCTCAAGGGACTCGCGCTGCTGGCCGAGCTCGTTGAGTTGGCGCCAATCGCGGGCGATTTCCTCGGGCGCCTGGGTGTCGAGGTAGCTCCAGAGCGCTTGTTTTGTGCCGGGCGCAATCGGCGCGGCCATTGCGGAAATTTCATCAGTGCGCAGAACGCGGGAATAAGTGCGAGGATCGTCGATGAGGCCCTTGAAGTGATTGCCTTTACCCCATCCGCCGCCGACGCGGAAGGGTTCGTTGTATTTTGCGCCGGCGTTTTTGAAGGGCCGGTAGAGCGTGTCCAGCAGGACCTTTTTTTCCTGGGGCTTGCCATCCAAATAGACGGTGACGCCTTCGGCCATGCGCGAGCCGTCGTAGGAGAAAGCGACGTGATGCCAGCGCTGGGCTTCAAGAGCAACCGGCGTTTCAAGGCGCAGCGCGTCGTCATCATAATTGTTGGTGATGTGGAAGTGCAGCTTGCCTTTGTCGGCGTAAATGCCATAGCCTTTGCCGCGAACTGTGTCGGCCATGCGGGTGAGGAGGGCGCCTTGGGGAATCGTGTCGGAATAGATCCAGCCGGAAATGGTGAAGCGATCTTCGATATCGAACAGGCCAGCGCCGGAGAGTTCCATAAATGCTGACCCATCGAGCTTAGCGGCGCTACTAACCGGTCCGTTTTCGAAGGTGACATTTCCGACAAGTTTTCTTTGGGCTGTTTCGTAACCGGTGTTTGGCCGCCAATAGGCTGGTTGCCGGGAGGCCGGGTTGCTGAGCGCCTGTTCGATTCTGGGTTGGTGTTGGTCGAACTTCTTTTGAGCGGCTTGAATGGTTGCGTCAACCTTGGCCAATTGGACCTTCTGAGCATCGGTTGGCGCTGGGATAAGTGGCGGCGAGTTTCCGTACTTCATCGCGCGGCCTAGTTCCGGTACATTGTTGAAGTAGGCGAAGAACTGATAGAACTCCTTCTGGGTGAAGGGATCGTATTTGTGATTATGGCAACGGGCGCAGCCTAATGTGACGCCGAGGAAGACGGTGGACGTGGTTTCCAGGCGATCGACAACGTACTCAACGGCGTACTCTTCAGGGATGATGCCGTCTTCGGTGTTGGCGCGGTGATTCCGATTGAAGCCAGTGGCAATTTTCTGATCGAGCGTTGCGCCGGGCAACATGTCTCCGGCGATTTGATCGGTGAGGAAACTGTCATAGCGTTGATTGCGGTTGAAGGAGGCGATGACCCAATCGCGCCAACGCCACATGGTGCGTTCGCCATCGAACTGATATCCGTTGGTATCGGCATAGCGGGCGGCGTCCAGCCAGCGAACCGCCATTCGTTCGCCGTAACGAGGCGAGGCGAGTAGGCGATCCACGGCACTCTCGTAAGCCTTTGGGGACGGGTCCTTCAGAAAATCTTCCAGTTCGCCGATGGTAGGGGGAAGGCCAGTTAAGTCGAGCGAGGTGCGGCGCAGCAAAGTTTCCTTGGAGGCTTGGGGCGCCGGCTTGAGACCTTGTTGTTCTAGGCGGCTAAGAACGAAGGAGTCGATGGGGTTGCGCAGCCAGGATGTGTTGGTCACCGATGGTGCAGCAGAGCGCTTGGGCGGGATGAAGGCCCAATGTGCCTGCCAAACACCGCCTTCCGTGATCCAGGTGCGGAGTGTGTCGATTTCTTTGACCGAGAGGGTGTGGCCGCTTGATATTGGTGGCATGCGGCGGGCTGCGGAGGCGGTGACACGGCGGATGAGTTCGCTTTGTTCGGCCTTGCCAGGGACGATGGCGCGACGGCCGCTGCCTAAGTCTGCTTTTGCGGCATCTTCTCGATCGAGGCGCAATGGGATGTTTTTGTTTTTCGCGTCAGCGCCGTGGCACTGGAAGCATTTGTCGGAAAGGATGGGGCGGACGTCGCGATTAAATTCCACGCTTGCCGCGAATGCGGGAACAGCGGCGAGCAGTATTTTGCAAAGCGTAAGCATTGGTTGATCCATAGTTATCTTACCGCTGTGGTTGACGTGGAAGGGGCGAGACATGGACACTCGTTAATGCGGTTTGAAGTTTGGTAGGTCAGAAACGAATATAACGAATATGAAGATGGTTGTGATTGACGGTTCATCGGGGGAAGGCGGCGGCCAAATTCTGCGCACGGCGTTGGCCGTTTCGATGGTGACCGGGCAGCCGTTCCGCATCAAAGACATTCGCGAAAAACGGAAGAAGCCGGGTTTGTTGCGTTCGCATGTGGCGATGATTGAGGCGGCTGCGCAGTTGTGTTCAGCCGGCTTTGATGGCGCGGCTTTGGGGTCGGGCCAACTTACTTTCTTTCCGGGCGACGTGGTTGCGGGCGGGCACAAGTTTCGTGTGCCGTCGACTGTTTCCGCCGGGCTGGTCCTTCAAACCATCTTGCCTGTGCTGTGTTTGGCGAAGGGCGACAGTTCTGTTGTAGTGGAAGGCGGAACCGGGAATAGCGGCGCTCCACCGTTCGAGTTTCTCGCGAAATCCTACTTGCCACAGATCTCTAAGATGGGTCCAAAAGTTACTTTGCAGACTGAAGTTGCGCAGGATGCCGCGGTTGGGTTGGGGCGACTTAAGATGAGTGTTGAATCAGCCGTGATCTTCCGGCCGGTCTCGCTTTTGGAGCGTGGCGTCCCCATGCAGAAGAATGCAATGCGGTCGGTGGTTGGCCTTTCGGGGCATCGGTCTGGCGATGAGGTGGATGCGCTCGAACGGACGCTCGGCATGGCGCGCGAATCGATGAAGGCCGAGGAGACGGGCCGCGCGGGGAGCGTGATGCTGGAGATGAGTTACGAAGGCATCACGGAGGTGTTCACGGCATTTTGCAGGGCGGGGCAATCGAACGAGTTATTGGCGGCGGATGCGGCGAAGCAGGCCAGGCGCTACATGGAATCGTCGGCGGCTGTTTGCGAATTCCTGGGTGACCAATTGCTTTTGCCCATGGCGCTGGCAGGTGGCGGAAGATTTACGACGACGCGCATTTCTCCTCATGCTCGCGCGAATATGGATACGATTCGAGCGTTTCTTGGCGTGGAGTTTTGGACCGAGCGGGTGGGTGCCGGGGCTTGGATGGTTGAGGTTAGGCGGACTCCGGTTTAGAGCGGGGGGGCGGACTATAATTGTTTATAGCGAAGATCTCACAACCGAATGCCGAAAGCAAAAAACCATTCCGTCGAAGTTAAAGTCACTCCTGAGCAGATCCAGTATTTGAAAAGTAAAATGGAGCAACTGGCCGCCCGTAACCGATCTTGGGGGATGGCTCCGACCGATTACAAGACTTTGTATCAATATTTGGCGGTTCAGAAAATTACTTATCTGTATGATGATGAGTTGTATGAGGGGCTAGTTTTTGTTGATCATAATCAGACAGGCATAGCGGAGGAACAACTAGATGCCTATCTGATTGTAGATTTGGGCGATGAGATTCAGTTGAAATTGTTCCAATTCAAGTACAACGAAAAGTACGAACATGGGATATCGACTAATCTGCTTTACGCATTTGTTGACCGCATGAATCGAGTCTTCCTACGAGGAGACTTGCAGGATGCCGCCACGCTGGAAGCCTACGCGAAGGTCAGGGCTGCTTTGGATAGAGTCCGCAGCGGAAACAGGCGGGCGAAGACCACCATTCAGTGCTTCTACATAGTCAACGGGCAAAACGTTTCAGCTACTGATGCTTCAAAGGTAGAAATAATTAGATCAACCTTTTCGCATGATCGGCAGTCTTACGGTTTCATATTTGAAACTTACGGGGCGCTGGACATCTACAACCTTTGTTCCATCGGAAGAATACCGATTCAGGAAGAGACATTAGATCTTGAATACGATAGAGGCCCCTCACCTTTTCTTTTTCATGAAATAGGGGCTAACCCCAATGGAATGCCTGTTAAAGTTTTAGTCGGGTTTGTGAATGTGAACCAACTTATCAGGCTAGTGGATCGTTATAGCAACAACGAACTGTTCGAGAAGAACGTGAGGCTTTTCCTTGGAACTGGTAAGGAGGTAAACAAGAAGATCATTGAAACTATAACAAGCAATCAAAGCGCCTGGTTCGGATTCATGAACAATGGCGTGAGCATTACCGCGGAGAATGTTGTTGTGGGATTACCACCAAGTAAGCAAAAAGTCAAAATCATGCTGAATGGCATGCAGATCATTAACGGATGTCAGACTGTTAATGCGCTCTACCATGCAAAGTATGATCCGGAGTTGAAAGACCGATTTCAGGGGAACTCCAATGTTTTGGTGCGAATTTATCAGATCGATCAAGCCAGCACAGAGTTCCTTGATGCCCTGATCATTGCCACAAATGCTCAAAACGCAATTCGTCCTGAAGATTTACTATCCAACGACACGATACAAAAGACACTACAGGGGATTTACCGGCAGTATGGAATTGCTTATGAAAGAAAGGAAGGCGAAAAACTTCCGCAAAGCCCGGTGTCGTTTAGTAAAGAGCAAGCAGCCATGGCCTATTTGGGCATCTGGATGGGTAAGCCATCTAAGCTGCGAAATTCTCTAAGCCGCCGGGAGTTTTTCCGGGAAGGCGATGAATATTACAAAGCCTTCGATTTACGTGAAGAGTCCAGTGATCCGCCTGGACCACTTCCCGATGATTTTGAGGCCGGGATTTTTGCGTATGCGCGAGCATTGGAAATTCTTGCAGCACGTTGCCTAGAAGAGTATTGCAGATCCGCAGTCAAGAAGCTCCAAGAAACGGAAAGTAGGGGTCCGCTGCGAAAAGGAGCGTACTATCTGGCGCGTGTGGTCTACCTCCTTAATCAGCGCGAGATCAAGGACCTTGTGGATAGTGCAAAAGGCGCGGAAAAAAATCCACAAACTGCCAGGGAATTCTCGAAGTCTATCAACGAGATAGCGCAGCGGTCTTTTCAAAAGTCGAAGGAATTGTTCTTGGAACAACTCGATCGTTACGTGAAAGAAAAGAGTGGCAATGAGGATGCGGCATTAAAGAATTCCTCATTCGCACAGCAGGTTGAGCAAGCCGCGTCAACTGGTTTACCGATCCATTAAGTGCTGATCAAAATGCGCACTCGAATAACCCGATCAGCTATTTCTTTGCCAGTCTTCTAGCAACTGAGCCATAAGAAAGGGCTGCACCGCAGGTCTTTCAGCACAAGACTGATTGTGGCTTCAGACTTTCTTGCTATCGAAGATCAACAACGTCGCGCCGGCGGATGCGAAGTTTGGCAAGTCGGCGGCGGCGGCCTGGCCTTCGGGCGATACTAGCGCAGCATTGATGTCGGCCATCGAGTCGAAGGTCAAGGTCGCGACCAGATAGGGAGCGCTTCCGGCTATGGCTTGCACGGGGCCGTTATTGACCGTGTAGGAACGCAGGCCGGGAATTTTATTTGCGAGCGGGATGTGTGTCTGTTGGTAGTAGTTATCGAAAGCCGCAGGATCCGCGGGGGTGTTGTAAAGGACAAGCAGGTTGGCCATGAATATTCGAGATTGTACCACTTCCGTGGATTTTCGTTCTTGGTAAATGCTTTGGGGGAGAGTCCTGAGCAGGGCGTCCTTGGGGCCGCCCCCGAAGGCGCTTGGGCCCCATCCGTTCACTGACTTATTGACCGCATTCCGTTCCGCGGCAGTTTGGCTTGGTGGCGCGGATGACGGCACTCATGAATTTGTCGTGCCACTAACGGAGCGATGGCGTCGGCGTCGATTCCTTCTCCAGCCCCCGCGATGCGGCCCACTCACAGTTCCATGTTACGGCGAACTTCGGCGGGGACCTCGCCACGGACCACAACGTCGGACACGGCAAGGCGACCGCCCGCCTTCAGAACGCGCAGAGCTTCGCGCACTACCCTATCTTTATCGGTAGAGAAGTTGATGACGCAGTTGGAAATGATGACGTCGACGGAGTTGTCGGGGAACGGTATATTTTCGATCTCACCCTTGAGGAATTCGACGTTTGTGACGCCGGCCTTGTGCTGGTTGGCGCGGGCCAGGGCAAGCATTTCGTCAGTCATATCGAGGCCCTAAGCCTTGCCGGTTGGTCCGACCCGTTTGGTGGAGAGCAGCAAGTCGATGCCGCCGCCGGAGGCAAGGTCGAGCACTGTTTTACCGGGCTTCAATTGAGCAAGGGCAGCGGGTTTCCGCAGCCGAGGGAAGCCAGAATGGCCTCTTCTGGGATGCCAGCTTTTTGTTGCTTTTCGTAAAGGCCGGAGGTGATTGGGTCGACCCCGCAGCCTTCCTGAGCCGCCGCAGCATCCATTACTCTTTCCGGCGGTGAAGCGGAGCGCCGCTTGTTCGTATTTTTCTTTGACGATCTCTCTGATTTCCATGATTGACTCCCTATCTTGCTAGCAGCAATTGACGACAGATTTTGGTTCCACGGCGCGATTGCGAGTGCAGCATTCGGCGTAGAGAAAGCCCAGTAGTTCGGTAAGTACATCGGTGTTGGCTGAGTAGCGGAGGAGATTATTGGCCAACCTCCATTCGCCTGTTCAAGCAGGACGGTAAACTCCTCTCCGTACCTTTCGCGCCAACGGCGCGGGTAGAGACGCATCAGCCACTTCATGCCTTTAACCTTCGCAAAGCTATCTTTACTACTTGCTCCATGCCGGATAGTTGTTCCTGAAGATGGGTCTTGCCTGATGCCGTCAGAGTATACGGCTGCCGCCGGTCCGCGGACTTCACTGGGCGGATCCAGCCGCGTTCTTCCAGGCGGGTGATGGCGCCGTACAACGTGCCAGGGCCAAGGCGCACGCCCGCGAAAACTTCAATGTCTTCCATCATGGCGTAGCCGTGTTTATCGCCTTCGGCAAGGCTGGCGAGGACGAGTAGTGTCGGGTCGGACATCGATATTACGTTATACGTAGTATATCGCACCGCGTAATAGTTTTGGCGTCAAGTGTTTTGCGGGACATTTTCCTGAACTGGAGCAGGCCGGCCGGGGGGCCAGCCTGCTCCAGGGGGTCTGCCCCACTTTCAACACTGAAGACTACGCCTAGGTTGCGAATATCTTTATTGGATGATGGCCTGCATCACCAGATTTTCGAACTCCTTGCGCATCTCACCGATTGGGGTTTGAATCATCAAGACGGCAATCAAGTCCTCGGCTGGGTCCACCCAGAAGTGCGTGCCGTACGCACCTGACCAACCGAATGCGCCGTTCGAGATTCGATGATTCCCGGCGAGCGCGTCAGTAACGGTTCGCACGCTTAGTCCGTACGCTTCCCCTGCACCTCGGCCCGGTAATGTTGAGGGTGCGTGTGGCGACGCCATTAACTTCACGGTGCGCGGGCTCAGTAAACGATTGCCGCCGAGGGCGCCTCCGTTTAACAGCATCTGCGCGAAGCGGGCGTAGTCGTCAACCGTTGAGACCAACCCGCCGCCGCCGGAAAAGTACGTCTTGCTGGACATGAACAGCGGATTCGGTGGCTTCACCAATCCCTTTTCCGTTTTCTGATAAGGGGTGATAAGCCGGCCCATCTGTTCGTCACTTGGGTAGAATCGCGTGTCCTTCATTTCCAGAGGATCGAAAACGCGTTGCTGCAGAAAGCGATCGAGCGGCATGCCGGAGGTGATTTCGACGATTCGCCCCAACGTGTCGAACCCCGCGCCGGGGCTGTAGCGCCAATGGGATCCCGGTTGAAACTCAAGCGGAGTTGTGGCCAGGCGAGGAATGTAAGTTGCCAGCGTATCGCCGGCGTTGCGTCCCAACTTGGCTGCCTCGCTGTTGCCCATTGGACCACTCGCCAATCCTGAGGTGTGGGTTAGTAAATCTTTGACGGTGACTTCGCGGCCAGCGGGAACCGTGTAAAAGCTCGGCGGTTGGCCTGCACCCTTGGACGGCTCCTGCTCCATGGCCACTTTCATCGTTTTGAACTCAGGGATGAATTTCGATACAGGATCACCGAGTTGCAGCTTGCCTTCTTCGAGCATCATCATAATGGCTACACCGATCACAGGCTTAGTCATGGACGCTATGCGGAA
>JANXXI010000268.1 GCA_025350695.1 Acidobacteriota bacterium | reverse complement strand
TGCCTGTGCCCCTGTCAACGCTTCACGTGCATCCTTACGGCTGCCCGCGCATGACTCGGGGTCAGGATGGTTCGCTATTCCTTTCCTGTAAGACTCTTTCATTCTCTACCTCATGCCGGTTTATCCCGGCGCACTCAGCGTGAATCGGCGGCCCATCCCCTGTAACCATCCATAAATGGCATATTGACCCCCACCCCCCCTCCGCGCTAAAATAGGGCGTCTCGGACGCCTTGGGCTCACCGCTATATTTGTGCCCCTTAACCTCCGAAAAGTTTCCTAAAGGGTTGTAGTTCAGCCACCGGGCAAAACATCCCAATTTTCAAAGTGATCGGCCACTCCCCCGGCCCTATCGTCGGCCTGGGTTTGTTGTCATTGAGTAAGGTTGTGATCTAAATCTCCTCTGGAGGACGTTGGCTTGGCTTCTCCGCGAATGGTTCCGGTTATGCGTCAGGGTCCGCTACAAATTTTCTCCGGCAACTCGAACACTGCGCTCGCAAAGGAGATCTGCGACTGTCTCGATAAGCCCCTCGGGGCCGCTTCCGTGCGCCAGTTCGCCGATGGCGAAGTGCACCTCCAAATCCAGGAAAATGTGCGCGGAGCCGATGTTTACGTCATCCAGTCCACTTGCAATCCAGTTGATAAAAACCTGCTGGAGCTGCTCCTTATGATGGATGCCCTCAAAAGAGCCTCAGCAGACCGCATCACAGCAGTGTTACCCTATTATGGGTATGCCCGGCAGGACCGCAAGGACCGGCCAAGGGTTCCCATTTCGGCAAAACTGGTCGCCAGTCTCATCGAAACAGCGGGTGCGGACCGTGTCCTAGCGCTCGACCTGCACGCAGCTCCCATTCAGGGCTTCTTCGATATTCCGGTAGATCACCTGTTTGCTTCGCCTGTTTTGGTGGATAGCATCCGCGAGCATCCGATTCCGAATCTGATGGTTGTCTCGCCCGATGCCGGCGGTGTGGAACGCGCTCGCGCTTTCGCTAAGCGCTTGAATGCCCCTATCGCCATCATCGACAAACGGCGCGAAGAGGCGAATGTGGCCGAAGTGATGCATGTCGTTGGTGATGTGGAAGGAATGAACTGCTTGTTAGTGGATGATATTGTCGACACCGCCGGTTCGCTCGTCAAGGGCGCCGAAGCGCTTATGGCGCACGGGGCTCTTAGTGTGTCCGCTTGCGTCACCCACGCCGTTCTCTCCGGTCCCGCCATCGAACGCATCCAAAGTTCACGACTTACGGATTTATATATCACCAACAGTATTCCGCTGCGGCCCGATGCGCAAGCCTGCGACCGGATCAAGGTCCGCTCGGTGGCCCCGCTATTGGCCCAAGCCATTCAGTCCATTCATGAGGAGACGTCCGTCAGCAGCCTGTTTTTATAGGCGCATGGGACCACTCGTGCAAGAAAGGTTTTTAACGAGTTTTTAGGAGTTTCGAGATGAGAAAAGATATTACAATCGCCGCCGAACATCGCACCTCTCGCGGCAAGAACGAAGCCCGCCGTTTGCGGGTAGCTAACAAGATTCCAGCCATTGTGTATGGCACCGGAATAGATCCTATCGCCGTGGCAGTCAGCCCGAAGGAAGTGAATAAGATTCTCTTCTCCAAAACTGGCCACAATACGATTTTTGATGTGAAGGTGGCCGATGCCGCTTCTGAACCCGTCCTCATTGTCGACTGGCTGCGCGATCCGATCAAGGACAACCTGCTGCACGTCGATTTTCTCCGCATCGATCTCGCCAAACGCATCAAAGTTAAGGTGCCCGTTCACACGGTTGGCGTTTCGGTTGGCGTGAAAATGCAGGGCGGATTGCTTGAAGCCATTGTTCGTGAGGTTGAAGTGGAATGCCTTCCCGACGATATTCCGGAAATGTTTAATGTGGACGTTACCGAATTGGGCGTTCACCAAGCCGTACGAGCCAGCGAACTGCCGATGACCGGCTCCATGAAGTTGATCTCCGCGTCTGACGCCGTGTTAGTGCACGTGGTCACCTTGAGAGCGGAAGCCGTCGTCGAAGAAGCCAAGGTTGCCGAGCCCGAAGTTATCAAGAAGGGCAAGAAGGACGAAGAAGGCGCGGCTGCTGCTCCGGCCAAAGGCGGGGCTGCTCCAGCCAAAGGCGGCGCTGCGGCTCCGGCCGCTAAGGCTCCCGCGGCGAAGAAGAAATAGTCTAGGCTTCTGGCTTCAGATGTGGTTTGAGGAATGGAAGAACCAAAGTCTTTTCTCATCGTCGGTCTCGGGAATCCGGGGCCGGAATATGAAAAGACGCCCCATAATATGGGGTTCCTCGCCATCGACCGGTTGGCAGAGCGTCACGGCATCCGCGTTACACGTAAGGAGTCCAGGGCGCTAGTGGGAATTGGCAAAATCAACGGTGCTTCCGTGGTTTTGGTCAAACCTCAAACGTTTATGAATTTGAGTGGGCAAAGCGTGAAGTCTTTGCTGGAAGCTCACTCGCTCAGCGTCAAGGATCTGATTCTGGTCTACGACGAGTTGGCTCTTCCTTGGATGCAGATTCGCATCCGTCCCAAGGGATCGGCTGCCGGGCACAATGGCGTGAAAAGCGTCATCAGCCTGCTGGGGACCGACGAGTTTTCCCGGCTTCGGCTGGGGATAAATCCGGGGCATCCGATGGATGCTTCGCAGTTTGTGCTCGCTCCCTTTCGACGGGCACAGTCAGAAGAACTGGATTCCTTTATCAGCCAGGCAGCAGAGGCTGTGGAATCCATAATCGCTAACGGCGTCGAAAAGTCCATGACGGTTTACAACCGCCGCGCCGAAGGTAAGTAAAAAGAAGCAGGAATGAGAACTTACGAAGAGCTGTTTATTCTGAAAACCGGTTTGCCGGAAGAAGAAGTAACCGCCCTCATTGATCAGATCAGCGGGGTTATCACCACCAGTGGTGGGGAAATCCTTAAGACCGACAACTGGGGTACGCGGAAATTAGCCTATCGCGTCCAGAAACAGGCCGAAGGCGTCTATGTGTTAATCCAGTTCACCTCCGGCCCGGCCGTGGTTAAAGAAGTGGAAAGACGGTTGCGCGTGCAAGACAACGTGCTGAAGTTCATCACGGTGCGCATCGACGAAAAGATGAAGAAGGTGGAAAAACGCAGGAAGCAGCGTGAAAAGCGCGCCGCGCGTAAGCCGGTGATCGCCGCTCCAGCAGCTCCTCTGCCAATGCCGCTACCAGCACTCCCATCCCCTGGCACTATACCAGGAGCACCCGCTCCCGCGATGCCGGCATCCGCCGAACCTGTTCCGGCAGCGGAAACAGTTGCGGCAGTCGAACACGCTTCAGTCGAACCGGTACAAGCCAGCTTGGCTCTTGAGCCAGCTGCGCCCGCCGCAACCACCGAACCCGCCACCGAAGGCGGGGAGAAGTAAGGAGGAACGAACATGGCTGAATCCAGAGGCGGAAGACCAATCGCCGCATCACAGCGGCCCACCGGCGGCGACAAAGCAATCGTCACGGGCAAGAAACAATATTTCCGGCGCAAGAAAGTTTGCCGGTTTTGCGTGGAGAAGATCGATGACATCGATTTCAAGAATGTTCGCATGCTTGAGAACTTTGTTTCCGAACGCGGAAAGATCACTCCCCGCCGCATATCCGGCGTGTGCACTCCGCACCAACGCCGTTTGACCGAGGCGATCAAGCAAGCTCGCAATATTGCGTTGCTGCCGTTCGCGTCGAGGATTTAAGGTAGAGGATAAGCAGCATGGAAGTCATTCTCAGAGAAGAAATCGAAAAACTCGGAACCCGCGGCCAGGTTGTTACTGTGGCCTCAGGGTATGCCCGCAATTTCCTACTACCCAGGCGTCTCGCCGTTCCAGCCACCGATTCTAACAAGAAGATCGTGGAGCAGGAACGCCAGGCGCACTTGCGCAAAGACGCCAAGCTCCAGGGCGATGCCCAGGAACTGGCCAAGTTGATGTCGTCCGTAACCCTGAGCTTTACTCACAAGGTTGGCGAAAACGATCATCTGTTTGGTTCGGTTACCTCTAAGGATATCGCCGATGCCCTGGTTGTGAAGGGTTACAACATCGATCGCCGTAAGATTGATTTGCACGACC
The DNA here is from genome assembly GCA_025350695.1 of Acidobacteriota bacterium. Taxonomy (GTDB): domain Bacteria; phylum Acidobacteriota; class Terriglobia; order Bryobacterales; family Bryobacteraceae; genus JANXSF01. The sequence goes on along the minus strand of JANXXI010000268.1, from coordinate 11,110 downwards.
CGATCAAGCAACTGGGCACGTACCAGGTTGGTGTGAAGCTGCATAAAGATGTCACCGTGCAGATTCCAGTGACCGTCCTCAAAGAAGAGTAACTAGCCCCCATGAGAATCGGGGGATTCTACTAAAAACGCATTAACCGCCGGAAGCTGGAAACCATCCACTTCCGGCGTTCCATTTCTGCCAGAATAGGTCTAAAGAAAAACATGTTTGAACTAACCGGCCAAACGGCCATCGTCACCGGAGCAGCAGCTGGCATTGGCGAAGCTATCGCCCATCGTCTTAGCCGCGCTGGCGCCACAGTTGTCGTGGCCGACCTTAACTTAGAAGGGGCCCAGGCCGTCGCCGCCGCCATCGGCAACGGAGCCTTCGGCGTTCAAATGGACGTTACCAATCGTCAATCGGTAGAGGACGCCGTCGCTCAAGTCATCGCCAAAAATGGCCGTATCGACATTCTGGTGAACAACGCCGGCATCGGTGGGAAAGCCGCCCCGCTATGGGAACAGACCGACGAAGACTGGCGCAAAATCATCGCCGTCAACATGGATAGCATCTTCTTCTGCTGCCGCGCTGTCATCGGCCATATGCGCGAACAAAAGTACGGACGCATTGTCAGCATCGCCTCTATCGCGGGAAAAGAAGGCAACCCCAACATGACCGGTTACTCCGCCACCAAAGCGGCCGTCATCGGCTTCACCAAGTCACTAGCCAAGGAAGTGGCTACCGAAGGCATCACCGTCAACGCCGTCTCCCCAGCCGTGATCCGCACCAAAATTCTGGAACAATTGACCGAAGCGCAAGTGGAATACATGACCGCCCGCATCCCCATGCGCCGCACCGGCCTGCCCGAGGAAATTGCCGCCGTTGTCCACTTCCTCGCCAGCAAAGACAGCTCGTTTGTTACCGGTCAAACCTATGATGCCAGCGGCGGACGCGCTACTTACTAACATGATCACGTCCCCCTCACAATACGCCTCCGCTTCAACGGCTGACTTACTCAAGGAATCGGCGCTCGGTCGCGTCCCATTTGACCGCTGCCTGGCTCAAGTCTTAATTGACCGCGCCCCGCAGTCGGTTCCCGACCTAGTGCAGGCCGCGCTTGACCCGCCCAAGAACGCGCGGATGTTTCTTAGTTTCGATATCTTCCACTTACTGCGCCAACTGCGGACTCCCGAAGCTATCCCCGTCTACATCGACTTATTGCATGGCGAGGACGATGAAGATCCCGACGAAATCTACGAAGCGCTAGCCGAACTCGGTGCCCACGCCATCGAACCGCTACTGGCTCTCTATCAAGAAAAAGGCCCCAAGCACGGGGGCAACGCCGCGTTTCTGCTTTCAAGCCTCGGCAAGCACGACCCGCGCATCACCGCGATTCTAACGGACCGTTTGGCGATTGATCCCTGGGACACCGCGCTTTGCCTCTCCTTGTACGGAGACCCTACCACCAAGCCCGCGATCCTTGCTAAACTAGCCACTCTCAACCCCGAAAAGGATGCCGAGGCGATCAAGGAGCTGAAGCTGGCATTCGAGGAAATAGAGAACAAATCGCCAGCGTTACCGCATCCGCCCTACGACGCCATGCCAGCCTTCCCTGAAGTTGGCGAGCCCGAATTCGAGGCCATGGAGTTGCGCGAAATCCTTGAGTTCCTTTCCAGTTCCGAGGCCACTTACCGCGCCTTAGCCGTAGAAGCTTTGGGCAACGAAGAGCTAAGCCAAGAGAACGACAAACGGATCCTTGAGGTAGCAAAGACCGACACGGAAGTAACCGTCCGTGCCGCTGCCTGGCAGTCGCTGGCCACGTCGCCCGCAAGGGAAGTCCGCAACGCAATTCGCGAAAAGGCGAAGGACACGGCCGCCCCCCCACACGAGCGCGCCGCCGCCCTGGCAGCCGCGACCATCAACGAGTACAACCCCGAGATTCAAAAGCTTGCCGAGGAGTTATACCAAATCCCCGAAGCCCGGGCCATGGCGCTGAAGGCCATGTGGCAAACGTTGAGCTCCGATTTCAACGAATACTTTCCCAAGCACCTTGAGGATGCCGATCCTGAAATTCGCCGTCAAGCGATTTGGGGCGTCGGATACCTGGGCATGGGCGCACAAGCCAAGCGCCTGGAAGGAATGTTTGACGACGAAGATTTTCGCGATCACGCCTTGTTCGCCTATGCGCTTTGCGTGCCCGGTGCATTGACCAAAGCTACAGCCAAAAGCGTTTACCGCAAGATTGACGATTTGGCCGGTGGGCTGAGTGAAGAGGAGCAGGAGGCCGTCGAATCAGCGCTTGATCAGCGGCTGCAGATGCATGGTCACGAGCCGGTGTTCATGCCCGTCGAAGAGCATGTCCACGACGAGAATTGCGGGCATAACCACGGCCATTCCCACTCGCACGCTGCGGCGGATGAGCCAGCCAAGACCGCTAGTAAAACGGTTGGCCGCAACGACCCATGCCCTTGTGGCAGCGGCAAGAAATTCAAGAAGTGCTGCGGCGCGTAGGCAACGGCTGGCTCTGGTTTTTTCTCCAGCAAGGTAAGCATCCGGGCAACGGTGTATCCGGCTATCGCTCCGTGTAGTAGCCCTGCCCCAAGAATAGCTTTGACATTCCGTTCTGGCCGCATCGGTAGCTATGCCGGAGGGGACTCTTGGTTGAGGGCGCTCGGTCGGCTTTCGTCCTCTATTCGGTTGCGTATGCGAGCGAGGTTGCCGTCATTGTGTCTATTTCAAAAGTTGTGCTCAACCTACCCTCATCCAGGTAGCGTCAATTCTTAATCACATTCCCGAACATCTTACCGCCATGTTTTTTGCCCATCCATGTGCCTGCGTAGCGCGAGTTCGACAGAACGATGCGGGCATCAATCATGCCGGCTCCTGGTAACGGGAAGTTCGAAAGGACGATCACCGGCGTGTCGCCAGCCCACTTCACCTCAGCCGGTACGCTGATTTTCATTTCCTTCTGGTTGAATTCCAGGCGGACTTGAAACTTCCAAGTATCTCCACTCGACTTTGAAACCCGCTCGATCACGTAACGGTCCTCGCTCACCTCGGCAATTCCATCTTCGATGAAAGTTCCTGAGAGCGTAACGTTGTTCAGACTTTCCTGGAAGCGTTTCTCCAATGCAGTCAGTGGGCGATCTTCGCCGACGGCGCTGACGCAGAGGAGCCAGATCGAAGAGAGTCCAAGGCGCATTCCTTATTTTCGCGCAAACAAATGGCATTTAGTGAAAAAGATCCAGCAAAAGCCTCGTCAACGGGCTACACGTTTTCCGGCACAATGAACGGCTCGCGGTAGTTTCGCGTCAACATGGAGTTAGCTTCATCATCCGCTAGGAAACGCCCGTTTGAGGTATCCATGCGGAGAGTGCGGCCAACGCGATAAGCGATATTAGCTAAGTGGCAGAAGGCCGCTGAGCGCGCGCCGATGGCGATCTCCGCGTTCAGCAACTTGTGGTCGCGGGCGCGGATTCCATCGAAGAAATTCTTCATATGTGGCACGGTCTCTTCGCCCGAACCTTTTTCCTCGGTCACCAGTTCATACCGTTCCTTCGATGCCGCGCCGGCGCCGCGAGCGGCTTCGCCACTGATGTTGCCGGAAAGGCTCTTGTAGACCTTGAATCCGCTGTGGTCGACCGAAATAAATCCTAAGTCGCCGAAGAAAATATTGCCCACGTAGTTAGGGCCGGTCATCGGAACCAAGGCCTCGGGCGGCGTGGGAAGATTACGGACGTCGAATGACATTTGCGCGTCGCCGAAATCGAAAGTAGCTTGCTGCGTGTTGGGCGTTTCCTGATCATCCTTCCAGGCGAACTTGCCGCCCGTGGAGGCAATGGTGGTGGGCCAACTGGTCCGGCCCAATCCCCATAGAGCGATATCCATTTCATGCACGCCCTGATTGCCGATGTCGCCATTGCCGGTGTCCCAGAACCAGTGCCAGGTGTAAGCGAATTTGTTTTTGGCGTAGGGCTTCCACTGCGCGGGTCCGAGGAAACCGTTCCAATCGAGACCGGCGGGCACTGCTTCATCCGGCGTATGGCCAATCGAAAACCGGCGACGGAAACAAAGCGCACGAGCTTGATACACCTGCCCGATTACACCGTCGTGAACCATCTTGATGGCCTTCATCTTGTGCGGCATGGAGCGGCTTTGCGAGCCCACCTGCACCATCTTTTTATACTTGCGCGCGGCGGCGACCAGTTGCTTGCTTTCGAAAACGTTGTGGCTGGCGGGTTTCTCAACGTAGACGTCTTTACCGGCCTGCATGGCCCAGATGGCGGAGAGTGCGTGCCAGTGGTTGGGCGTGGGAAGGGAGACGGCGTCGATGTCTTTCGACTCGAACATGACGCGCATGTCGGAGTAGTCCTTGGGGCTGGAGCCTTGCTGCTTGTTGACCTTGGCGACGGCGCGTTCGCGGGCGGCCTGGTTGACGTCCACCACGGCGGCGATACGGCAATCGGTGGGGAGCTTGCCGTAGAAATCCATGTGGTCGTTGCCACGTCCGCCGAGGCCGACGATGCCGACCTGGATTCGATCATTGGCTCCGAGAATGGGGAAGGCTGTGGATGCGAGCGCTGCGCTCGCTTGGATGAAGTGGCGTCGGGAAGGTGTAGGTTGCATGGCCATGTTTATTCTATCGCGGGTTGTAGCAGGAAATCGAACTGATCGCTGTTAGGGCGCCTGCTTAGCGCCGATAGCCTCGGCAATGATAGCCGTCACAAGACTGTTGATGCTTACGCCTTCATTTTCAGCTTGTCTTGTTAGTTTCGAATAGAGTGTACGAGGCAATCTTTGGCGCCATTGAGCAGCCTCCACAACGGGTTTTGGAACTTTACGGCCCAACTCCTTAAAGACTGCGAGACAATCCCGTAGCGCTTCCCGGCCGTTTGCCAGCGCCTCTTCAATGGTCTCGCCGTCGGACATGCAACCCGGTAAGTCAGGATACTCCACCAGGTAGCCACCGCCCTCTTCCTTAGAAAGAGGACGCACTGTAAACTGATATTGGTCTAAGTGTCGATTCGCTTTCTTCATTGCGGTTTGTGTCCCTCCAGGGCGTCAATGAGCGCCAAAAAGTGCTTAATGTAGACAGGTTTTATCGGGCGTTTCGCCGGAACCGGCACGATCTCCCGTACGCCAGGTGCGCTGAAAATTAGATGGCTCCCACCGCGACCTGGTCTGCGCCAGAGGAGGCCGTGCTCTTCGGCAACAGCTTGTAAATCTTCGATGCGCCAGCCGAGCTGACTCTTCCGCATCCTCAGAATTGTCTTTGCCGCCGCCACAATTCGATGATACCGTATTTGGTACCACCGCTATCTTCGTTGCTCTCGTTGGAAAAGGCTCCACTTCAATAACGGCGTTAAACATCTTCGCCACGATTCGCACCAATGACGCACTCTAATCAAGAGTTGAGATTGCGGCGACGGAAGAAGGTTAATGGGCCATTCACCAACTACACAACCCGCCTACCGGTTTGAGCAATTCGTGAAAGTCGATCATTATGGAATTTATCTTGGACGCCGCGCACTAATTTCAAATAGTAAATGAAAGGGAAGGCCAATTGCACCAAGACAACGAACTAAACCCAAGCCATAGGCCCGCTACGTTGCACGTCGGGCTGTTGCTGGGCCGCCAACGCAACTAAGGCCGGAAAAAGCTCCATACGTTATGCCTCGGCCAAATAGGACAGCGCCTTTGCCAAGACCTCAACGCCGCGCGTGATGTCCTCCGGCGAAGAATACTCATCAGGCCGATGACTAACGCCGGCACGACACGGTATGAACAGCATGGCAGTGGGCGCGACACGCGAAATGAACAACGAATCGTGATAGGCGCGGCTAACCATGCGGTCGAACTTTTGAAGCCCGCAGGCTCGTTCAAGCGCTTCAATCACCATCGGCGAACAAACCGCGGGGGCATCCGCGTTTAGCACTTCTCTCGTGATGCGCAAGCCACGCGCAGCCGCTACTTGATCGCATGCCGCGGCCAGCGAGTTCAACATCCCGTCGCGGCGCTCGATATCAATGTCTCGGGCATCCACGCTCAATTCCACGCGACTGGGAATGCTGTTAACGGCGCCAGGGAAGACGTTGCAAATTCCAGTGGTGGCTACCGTATCGATCGCGCCGCTCGATTTCGCTGCTGCTTCCAACGCTAGGGAAATTTCAGCGGCTCCCAGAAACGCATCATGACGCCCGGGCATCAGCACCGCCCCCGCATGCCCCCCCTCCCCTTCAATCGTGATTCGCAAGCTGGCGGGCGCGGCGATTGCGGTGACCACACCCAAGGGCACTCCCCGCATATCAAGCAATGGCCCTTGCTCAATGTGTAACTCGGCAAAAGCATGATAGTAGCCTGGCTTCAGCGGCACATCTTCCAGAGGTCCGGCGAAACCGGCGGCAACACGGACCTGGTTAAGCGTTGCTTGGTTTGCGTCCTTCAGGCGATCGCCATCGCTCGCGTTGAGGCTACCGGCAAGGAAGCGGCTTCCCAAACAGCCGATTCCGAAACGAGTAGGCTCTTCTGAAGTGAACAGCACTAGTTCAATGGAACGCCGGGGCTTGAAGCCGCCCTCTCGAAGTGCGCGCATAGCTTCAAGCCCGCCCAATACGCCCACCGTTCCGTCGTAGCGTCCGGCGTTAGGAATGGCATCAATGTGCGAGCCTGTCCCTACCGCGGGAAGATCCGGTTCAGCGCCCACCCAACGGATGAAAGTATTGCCCACCGCGTCTTCGCGAATCGTGAACCCCTCGCAGAGCGACTTCAGGTAGGCTCGCGCCTGTAAGTCAGTTGGAGTGAAAACCACGCGAGTTACTGCCGGTGCGGGAACTTCCGAAAAGCTGGATAACCTTTCTAACTCCGCCATCAAACGTGCTTGATTGACTTCCATAAGTTACTAACCGAGCGGATGCCTGTTCCAATCTTTATAAATAAGATACTTTGCCGGGACTTTTCCTAAAGCTCCAAACCATTGCGGACAGTATGATCCCATCCAAATGAAATCGCCCGCGTGAACCGGATACCAATCCTCGCCCAACCGGTAAATGCCGCCGCCTTCCAGCATCAGCAGCCCGTGCTCCATAACGTGAATCTCCACCATGGGCAGAGTTGCGCCGGGCGCGAAGGTCATCGTGTTCACCGCAAAATCAAAGGCGAATTCGTTGGGAATCAGTTGGCGAACCTCAAGCCATTCGTCTCCGTTCAGCGCCTGACCCAGCAACTTACCCTCGTCACCAACGAAAGCCTTCGGCGTGGGCGTTCCAGGCAACATCTGGTAGGGCTTTTCAATCACAATTGCCTTGGCGGGCATAGACGTTTTCACCGGATGTTTTTCGCCGCCAGGAAGGTATGCGTACTGGCCAGGCGAAAGCACATGCTTGGCGCGGGCAATCCCCACCTCCAACTCGCCTTCAAGTACATATAAGAAACGCTGCGTCGCCGCCGGGCCAAGTACTCCGCCCGCTTCAAACTCCACGGTGTATTCGGTAAAAGCCGCGCCAATGCCTGGCGCCGCATGCACGATTGCTGTCGCATTTTTCATTCCCGGAAAAGGCGCTCGCACAAACGTGTCCGTTGTAAGTACAGCGTGATCGGGCCGCCATGCGCTCCGAGTATGTCCCAAGTGATGCACTTACTCACCTCCCGCGGGCCGGACGATGCGGCCGCTTCCTGACTCAACTATATTTCCATTTTCAAAAATTGTTATGCCTCGGCGAATGGTGCGTTTTACCACGCCACGCAGGCGGAGTCCCACATAGGGGCTCTGTTTGTGCCGGTACCGCAAACTCCCGGAGGTAACATCGAGAGCCGCCTCTGTATCTACAATCGTGCAATCAGCGTCGAAGCCGATGGCAACCGAACCCTTAGTCGGAATATGAAAGCGCTTAGCTGGGGCAGTGGCCGTTAGGCTGGCGATGGCTGATAGCGGAAGGTTGCGTTGGCGCGCGCCGGCTTCAAGCAGAACGCCCAGAGTGGATTGCACTCCCGCGATCCCACCCCACAAGCGAAAGAAGTCAGGATCGATTTTCATTTCCGGCGGCGCGGGCGAATGATCAGAAGCTATGATATCAACGTCGCCGGATAGCACTTTTTCCCACAACAGGTCCCGTTCCGCTGCCGGCCGAAGCGGTGGCGAGCACTTCGCCACCGCTCCCAAACGTTCCAAATCTTCTTCGGTGAACATCAAATAGTGAGGGCACGTTTCAATCGTGAGATCCACGCCCGACGCCCGCAACTCCGCGGCCAGCGCGACGCCCCGGCCGGAACTGACATGCACGATGTGCAAGCGCGCGCCAACGTCGCTGGCAATCAACGCCGCCCGTTGAATCGCTTCTTGCTCGGCCAACATTGGGCGGGAATTTAGATAGTCGCGCGCAGTATCTCCGCCGTTCGACCGGATGCGGCGGGTAAGCCCCTTGATGAGTTCTTCGCTTTCGGCATGCACGGCAACGGGCAAGCCCCACCGGGCCGCAACGCGCATGCCTTCGTATAGCGTCAGGTCATCGGCGCGCTCAAATTCGGGCAAGCCTGAATCGCACATGAATGCCTTGAAACCAATTACGCCCCGCTCGGCAAGCTCATCCAGCGTGTCCAGATTTCTTGGAGTCAAACCACCCCATAGGCCGAAGTCGGTGATTGATGATTGTTCCATTGCCCGGCGCTTCAGATCGAAACTGGGGCCATCGAACGTGCATGGCGTGGAGTTCAGCGGCATGTCGAAAAAGGCAGTCCCACCGCCAGAGGCAAAGGCGCGGCTGCCAGTGGCGATGCCTTCCCATTCGGTCCGGCCAGGTTCGTTGAAGTGCAGGTGAACGTCGATAAGGCCGGGGAAAACGGTGAGACCCTTGGCGTCGATTTCCTCGGTGCCGGCGGGAAGATCGGGCGCAACGGCCACGAAAGCGCCGTTTTCTATGGCGATATCGGCCTCACGCACGCCATCGGGGTTGACGACGGATCCTCCGCGAATAACTAAATCAAACATGTCTATAGGGTATTGTTGCAGAAGATGGGACCGGCGGCGGCATTCGTCTCTCAACGCAGCTTGGCGTATTCCGCCTTGGCTTGCTGAAGAATGGGGATGTCGAGGTCGGCATCTTTCCACAATTCGAAGAAGTCCTGGAATGCCTTTCTGGCCTTCGGGGTGTCGCCCGCGATCGCTAAGCCGCGCGCCAGTCCCAGATAGGATGGCGAATAGAATTGTCCCTGATACGGATGGTGCCAGTCACTGGCCCAATTGGCGCCCTTGTGATCCACAATTTTCCGGAACTCGGTCACCGCCTCCTCGCCCTTGTTCAGTTTCAAATAGGCTAGGCCACGCAAGTAAACCGCATCAGGGTAAGCACGCTCGTATGGCGCCGCGGATGCCAGCAGTTCCACGCTCTTAGCCGGTTGATCGCGAGTGAGCGCGATGGCCGCGCGAATTTCGGGAAGTTGCACCGCATTCCACAGGGTTCCGTTTGGAAAGATCTTTGAGGTCTCGGCGGCGAGTTTCTCCGCCCTGGCCGCATCTCCACAAATCGCCAGTGCCAAGGCCGGACGCCCCAATCGGCGCACGGTCTGGCAATTGCCCGACAGCGCGTCGGCGCGCGCATCGGCTTCCTCGAATTCGGCTGCGGCGTTCGGAAGTCCGCGGCTCTGCGCCGTCTCCGCCGCTCGCTGGTACATTTTGCGCGACTCACCAAGCTGGCCGTGAACATTTTTATTGGCCGCCTGCAAGCCAAAGCTGAGGTACTCGTCCGGCTTGCCTGCGAACCATTGAGTCTCCCGGTCGATGGCCGCTTGATCGCCATCGACGTATGCGATTTCAAGGAAGCGGTGATGAATTCTCGCTCCGCCGAGTTTTCGCGCCCGCAGTTTGTCCGCTAACGCTCTTGCCTCGGGAAGCCGATCCAGACAGATGTAAGCGTCCAGTTGACGCCGATAGGGATGTTCCACTTCCGGCTCCAACCGGGACCCTTCCAAACCTTCCTTCAGCCCCTCTTCAAAACGGCCCAGGTCTACGTAGATCACGCCCAAGGAGTTATGGGAACTCCACAGTCGTTGATAATTGCGGATACCCAATTGTTCCGATTCAATCGCCTTGCCCAGGTCGCCGATAATCGAGTAGTAGTAACCCGTGATCCTGGTGCGCTCGACCTCGGAGACCCGGTCGACCAAACCGAAAGCCTGTTCCGCATATTTCCGGCTGCGCACGTTGTCCCCTGCTTGCACGTAACCTACGGCAAGCCATAAGTAAGCCGTCGCGAAGTTCGGATCGATTGCGATAGCGCGCTCAAACTGCTGAAAAGCGGCTAAATAATTCCCGCCGAGCATCGTCGAATAACCTGCGCTGAAGCTCTGAAGAGCTTCCAGGGAAGATGTGGTGGCCTGTTCCAGCGGAATATTCAGCTTCTGAATCGAGTTGAGAGATTCTCCCAGCTTGCCGCGCATGGCCGTCGCGGCAACGCCCACTGCGTTCAGCACATGCTCTTTGTCTTCGGCCTGGATTTGCTCCCGGGCCAGCGTTGCGCCATTTTGACAAGCAATGGCCTGGAGTGTGAGGACGTAGCTTTTTCCCAGGCTCGCGATCGTGCCATCAATGGTGGCCGCCGCTCCGTCACGGACGCAAATTTCCTGCGCGACTGGATTGGTGATACGGGCTCCCGGCTCCAGACTCATCAGGCGAAGAATGCCCTGCACGTGCTGGTCATCCATAATTTTGAGAAACGGAGACTGTTCCAACTGGAGAGCCAGCCCCTGCCGAAGCGTTCCGTCGAAGATGGGATCGCCTGTGTTATTGACGAAATCGGCCAGAACAATCGTGTCTTTGTCCGTCAGCCCCGCGGGAGCGCGATGCAAGTAGAAATAGCCCGCACCGAAGGACGCCACCAGCGCCGCCACGACGGGAACAATAACCTTCCACTTCTTACCAATTCCATTTGATGCTGGAAGCCGCGCCGGCGGCAAGGGACCGCTTCCCGTGAGAACCGCTGACAAATCGCCGGCCATTTCCGATGCCGATTGATACCTCTTCGCCGGGTCCTTCTCCAGCGCTCGCGAAACGATGGCATCGACTTCCCCAGATATGCCGGGGTGAGTGTCGCGAAGCTTGGCCGGCCTATCCTGCACGATGGCGCGCATCACCGACAAT
>JANXXI010000267.1 GCA_025350695.1 Acidobacteriota bacterium | reverse complement strand
CCTTGAAGACCCATGCCCTTTACAACGACGCCGCTACGGGCGCTTTCAACATTCTGAGAGGTCACGTTACCCTGGCCGTCGACGGTCAGCTTGATTCGCGAGCGAGCCGTTTGGCTGGCATCGGTTCCGGAAAATGTTCGCCCATCTCCTCGGCCGACGAGCTTAAACCAACTCTTCGCGATGAACGCTTCAATGCATATGCCCGTCTCGCCCTCTTTCTGGCCGGATGGCTTCGAACATCGACCGGTCGGATCAACGAACTTCAACGGATTGTACAGACCGTTGAGGATTCGAGATGTAGCGATCACGAAGCTGATTCTGCTCTTCCTCGTCTCTCGTGTGCGAAGCGGCTGCGAACTGAAAGACATAAGGGTCTGCACTGGTGAACCCCCCTGCGCCGCCGACATGTACCGAGCGCCGAAGAAATCGAGGCCTGTTTCCGCATCTCTTTCTTTGGAGGATTACTTGTTAACAACAACCACTGGCTTGTTCGGTCGGCTATATCCGGCGCCGCTAAACACTTCGTGGATCATCTTGTTGCCGTCGAAATATACCTGCCAATAATTATTGGTATGGGTGTACGGACGAACCGCCAAAACCGGGCCCGATTCGTTGAAAGTAAGAATGTCGCACTCAGGAGGCGTCGTGCTCGATACATTCGGAATACGCGCCATGGCTTCCTTGAGCAGCTTCATCGCCGCAATCGGGTCGGTTGATTCGGAAAGCTGAGCCGTCAAATCAACTCGCCGAATTGGATTGGCTGTGAAATTCTGGATTGTGTCACCCATGATCTTCCCATTGCCAACGGTCGTCGAAACGTTATCCGGCGTGTCGATCGTTGTGCCAAAAATACCGATCGCTCTTACCGTTCCCGTCACTCCGCCAACGGTGACAAAATCGCCAACCTTGAACGGACGCAAGATCACCAAAAAAACACCTGCCGCGAAGTTTGACAGTAAGCCGCTCCAGGCCATGCCGATAGCAACACCGGCGGCGGCAATAATCGCCGCAAACGAAGTTGTCTCCACGCCGAAAAAACTCAAAATCGCAATCGCCAGCGCAATCCGCAAAGTTGTGGCCAACGCTGTGTGCAGGTACCCGATGATCGTCGGATCGATCTTTCGCGATTGGCACGCTTTGTCGACAATGCCAACCGTCATGTTAATAATGAGGCGGCCCATGTACCACATTATGATGGCTCCAACCACCTTCAGGCCAACATTGGTTAGTACTCCGACAACATTTTGCAGAAGCGCGTTCATATCGATGTTCATAAGCCACGTAATCATTTAAGCGGAAAATAATTTAGGGGAGACGGATTCGATTCCGGCTCCCTGTAAAAAGCACCAGTATTTGAAGAGGTTACACGATTAAAACAACAACTTCAACCCGAACTGCATCTGCCGCGCCGGATAGGTGCTGCTGATCTGCCCGAAGCTGCCCGAAGAACGGTTGCTATTCGGCACCGCGAAGTTGGTCCTGTTCAGTGCATTGAATGCTTCGGTGCGAAACGAAAGTTTGAACCGTTCGGTTAGCTGGAAGTCTTTATGCAGGCCCATGTCAACCTGATAAAGGCCAAAGCCGCGCACCACATTGCGCCCCGCGTTGCCGAAGGGCTGGGAACGATCAGTAGGAATAGCTACAGTCAAAGGGTTCAGATACTGAACAAAGCTTGGTTGCGACACCCGGTTGGCTTCAGGAAGCACCGGATTGCCAAGCAAATTGGGCCGATAGTTCGGGGAACCGCTAACCGAAAAATCCGCCGACGGGCCGTACATCAAGTTGACCGGCGTGCCCGAATTCATTGTGTTGATGCCGGATAGCCGCCATCCGCCAAGAATCGCATCGGTCGCCTTGTTCCAACCGGAAGCGAACCGTTTGCCTTTGCCGAATGGCAGATCGTACAGCAACGTGGTCGTATTGTTGAACGGTTGATCGTACCCGCTCAGCCCTTTTTCATGCTTTAAATCACGGTAATTTGCGCGGGAGTTGTCCCCGTTGCTGGCTTCCAAATGGCCACTGGCATTGTCCAATGACTTCGAATAAGTGAACGAGTTCAGCAGGTAAAACCCTTGATTGAAGCGCTTTTCCACTTTCGCCTGAAGCCCATGATAGGTTAGGAATCCACCGCCGAAGGCCACTTGGATCAAACCAAACTGTTGAATTGGCCGACGAGCCTGCAAAGTGAGATTCTCGGTATTCGTATTGGGCCGCGCCTGGTTGTAGTCGCCCAGAATCATAAGACCATTACCGCGCGCGCCGACATAGGCCAAGTCCAGCAATACGTCCTTCACCAACTGCCGCTGAATAGTGAAGTGCCAGTTCTGCACATAGCTGGTTTTGTAGTCGGACGGAATGTAGTTCACCCGCACGTTGGCCTGTTTCACGTTTGCCACGCTAAGGAAGTTGTCCGGATAGCCCTGCAGTGTGGGCCGGAAGCAGGTTCCAGGAATCTGGGCCGTGCTGGTGCAGAGCGCCACGCCCGCCGCGCCCGCCGTAATTGGCGATTGATCAATGCTAGGGTTCACGATGTTCGGCAGGTTATAGGCCAGCAAATTCTCGCCGCCCATCCGATTGAAGTGGATATAGCTGATTCCGTAAGCCGCGCGGATCACAGTCCTCGAATTTGCGGAATAGGCAAGCCCCAACCGGGGAGCAAAGTTGTTTTTATCGGGATGGACCAACGAACGTTCGTAAATGCCGCCCGCCTTGGCTGCCACCAGAGTATTACCGATCGGATCGTAGTTGGATATTTTGTTGTCATCTAAGTACTGCGGAGTGGCGTACTCGTAGCGCAGACCGATGTTCATCGTCAATTTGCGATTCACCTTGAAATCGTCGGCCACATAGAGGAAGTGCATCCGCTGCCGGTAGTTCACAATTGCCGCATTGTTCAACTGATAGTTGCTTCGAGCGCCGAATAGGAAGTCGGCGACAAACTGCTCGTTATCGTTCGCCGTGCCAGGAGCCTTGCTGAATCGGCCGGCATAAGTGTCGCCGCCGTACTTCGGGTTGAAGTCGTCAATCTCGGTATTGATCGCCTGAAATTCGTACCCGGCTTTAATGCTGTGCCGGCCCATCAGCAATGAATAATTGACCTTGGGATTCACAAGCAGTGGATTCTGAAATTGGGGATTGGAACCCTGCACGCCAAGTTGCGAGAAGCTATTGATGGATTGGCCATTGACCCCGCCCGTGAATCGCGGATCGCGCGGAGCATTGGGCAGGTTGAACCGTTCGCCGAAACTGGTGGTTCCCACGAACAAAGGAGTCTTGCCGCCTTCCGTCCTGCCGATGCCGATGCGGAATTCAACCAGCGACCGAGGCGTCAGGTTATAGGTTACGCCACCGGCGATTTGGTAGTTCAACACCCGGATATTGCCGTTGTTGTTGCCACCCGAAGGTCCTGGAATTGCCGCAGGTACTTGGATGATGGAGAGGCGGTCGCTGAAGCGGGCGAAAGCCGTCAACTTCGAGGTGAAGTATTGGTCGTAGCGGATGTCGCCCTTATCCACATTGGTTGGCTGCTTGGGCAGAGTCTGCAAGTTGTTTCCTGTACCCGGCAGATTCGGAGCAGGAAGATCGGCCAAAACATCTTTCGCCAATTTCGTAATCTGCCCGGCGGGTACAATTCCGTTCCCGAAAACTTCACCGGTGTATGGGTTCATGACTGGATTCTTAAAGATGCCGTTGCGTTGGTCAAGCGTGGGGATTGAGGCAAACTGAATCGCCTTCTCCACGCGCCGGAAGCCTTCGTAATTTGCAAAGAAAAACATCTTGTCTTTTTTGATCGGTCCGCCAAACGAACCACCGTATTGATTCTGAATCAATACCGCTTTTTGATTCTGTAACGGTTTAAAGTACCCCGTCGCGTTCAGTTGCGTGTTGCGCAAAAACTCAAATGCCGAGCCGTGATAGACGTTCGTCCCGCTCTTGATGCTGACGTTCACGATGGCCCCGCCCGCTCGTCCGAATTCAGCGCTGTAGCTGCTGGTTTCCACCTTGAATTCTTGAACCGCATCGGGCGAAACTTGAACGGATTGATTAGAATAGCCTTGGTTCGAGGTGCCATAGGCGTTGTTATCGACGCCGTCGACGATGAAGTTGTTTTGCGAACTGCGCATGCCGTTCACGTTGAACGAAGCATCGCGCGGAGGAATGCCGTTTGCCAGGTCCGATTTCCGGACGCCTGGAACTAGCAACGCCAGATCCGCATAGTTGCGGCCGTTCAATGGCAGGTTGACGATCTCGGCGTTGCCAACCACTTGCCCCTTGGAACTGGAATCAGTTTCAAGTTGAGCCGCAGCATCGGTCACCGTGATCACTTCCTTGATGTCGCCCACTTGCAGCGTAATGTCGACACGTTGCCGCGCGTTAACCGTAACGGTGAATGGCGAAACACTGGTGCTCTTGAAACCCTTGGCTTCGGCGGTAATGGTGTAACTTCCGATCTTGACATTGAAGAACTGGTAATCCCCAGTAGCGGCGGTTACTGTGGATTGTTTTACACCCGTTTGGGTACTGGTTAGGACGACGGTACCGCCGGCGATCGCAAGGCCAGAGGCATCGCGAACCGAGCCAAGCACAGCCGCTGTATCAAACTGCGCATAAGCCGCGCTCGCACCCAGCGCGGAGGCTAGGCATAAATGAAATAATGATCTAAAACTCAGAAGATTGTTTTGCACGAAGAACCCCTTGAAGACTATAGCAAGCCTTATTTCAACATTGAATGAAATAATCGTTACGATAGCATAACAGCGCAAGGGAAGGGCTTCGCAAAGGCCGCCTCGGCGGCGAAATGCAACAAGCAACGGATGCTGACGGGCAGCGAAGCTGCGGCCGTCGATCACCGTATCCCCGGGCAACTTCGCCCCCGCCAGTTCCGCCACCGCCAAGAAATCGCTCGAATCGATCAAGTCCGCGTTCGCCTTGCCCGCCGGTGTCCCGCCCGGCCAATTGACGATCAGCGGAACCAGTGCGCCGCCCTCCATCATGGAGCCCTTTTCGCCAGCCAGCCGCCGCCCCGCCACGGTGGATTCATTCGCATGTACCGAACCCGTGCCGCTGTCAGTGACGAATACAATCAGCGTGTTGTCAGGTAGCTTCAACCGGTCCAGTTCGCCCACAAGCTTGCCAACAAGTTTGTCCATGTAGTTGATGTTGTCGGTGCAGTAATCCCGGCTGTCCGGCGGAGGGAAGATATTGCCTCGCGTCTCAGACATGCCGTAAAACACGAAGAACGGCCACTGACGATGCCTGGCGATGAAATCGGTCAGGAAATCGTGCATCACGGAGGGCAGATATTCCTTATGACGCTATCGTTCAGCGTGTTTGAGTACCCGCTGCCGGTGACTTGCAAACACTCGTCGAATCCGCATGCGGACGGCCCGGCGGGAAGCCCCATTTGCCGCCAGCGGCGGTGGCATAGCCTGCCGCTTGGAGAACTTTGGCAGCATGGTTTCGGTTGCGGGTTGAATTTGGCCCGTGGCCTCGGCATTGGTGGCGCCGGTCCGAAGCGGGTAGCGCCCGGTCAGCATGACAGCCCGCGATGGTCCCGTCAGAGGCGAAGTGTAGCAGTGCGTGAAACGCATGCCTCCCTCGGCTAGCCGATCAATGTCCGGCGTCTGAAAAATGTCTGCCCCATCGCAACTTAGGCTTCCGATGCCGAAGCTCTTGACGAGCACAAAGATTACGTTCGGTTTCTTGCCCCCAGGCCCAACCCCGCCCGCTACTGGATCCTGCGGAAGAAGGCCGGGAGCCAGCGCGTTGGCGCCCGCATCCCCCCACTGCTTGGACAAATTTCCGGCGGTTCATGCCAAGGCGTCTCCCGTCACTTCTTCTTATCTTTGCGTATCGCCCGGTTCTCTTCCCGGTTGGCATGCCTGCCGGTTCCGTCGCCCGTGTCCCGAATGCCCCCCGCGGGATTCAGTTGATCAAGCGCGGCCTGCAGCCGCTTCCGTGCGGCGATTGCCTTTGGGTTTGTCGTTTTTGCCGGGACCAAGGGCTCCTCGAACGGCGCATTGGTCATGTCGAACAGCTCTCCGGCATGATTCAGCTTCCATCCCGCTTCCCTCGCATACCACTGGTTGGCAAGCTGCATGAAAATCCATTTGCGAGGCTCGCCCTTTTGTCCGTGCAACTGGGGCAGAAAACTGTGACCGTCCAGCACGTTCTTAACGGGCAGCTTAGCACCCGCCAATCCGGCGAAGGTCGGTAGAAAATCGGTTGCATCGATCAGGTCGTGCGATACCTTGCCGGCAGGCGTCTTGCCTGGCCAATTGGCAATTAGCGGGACCAGCGAGCCCCCCTCAAGCATCGAGCCCTTCGAGCCTGAAAGTGCTTTGCCGTGCACGGTGCACCTAGCCGCCTGGCCGGTCGCCGTGCCGTTGTCTCCTACGAAAATGATCAGCGTGTTTTCGCGCAGCTTCAACTGCTCCAGTGTGCTCACCACTTTTCCTACAAGCTTATCCATGTAGCTGATGTTGTCGGCATACAGGTCCTGGCTATCCGGTGCGCTATCGGGAGTAGGTGCGATCTGCCCGTGAACGTGGGACATCGAATAGTATGCGTAGAAGGGATGATCGCGATGTCTGGTGAGGAAGTCTACCAGGTAATTATGCATCACATCTGGTAGGTATTCTTTGTCGCGCAGGTTTTTCACTGTGCCATTCTCGACGTAGGTCTGCCTTTTCTGCTCGTTGTTCCAATAAACCCCGCTGCCCTTGAATTGCAATTGCTCGTCAAAACCGAATTCGGCTGCCCCCAGCGGCAGCTGTCCCCATTTCCCGATCATACAGCTGACGTAGCCGGCAGGCTTCAGAATCGTGGGGATCATCGTTTCAACCGAGGGTTTCATCAACCCTGTGGCGTCCTGGTTTGTGGCTCCGGTACGGAACGCGTACCGCCCTGTAAGCATTAGCGCCCGGGATGGCCCGCACAACGGCGCCGTATAGGCGTTGGTGAACCGCGTGCCGCCTTGCGCCAAACGATCAAGGTTCGGAGTCTTGAGCCCGTCGGCACCGTAGCAGCTGACCCCGTCAATGCCCAGGTCATCGGCGAGGATGAATAGGATGTTGGGCTTTTTCCCTGAAGCGGGGGCGGCGGACCCGGTTTGCCCCATCGAAAGATTGCCCAAAATTGAGCTGCCGCCGACGATCCATGCGGCTGTCTTGAGAAATTCACGTCTTTGCACTAATTCTATCCTTGCAAATTTAAGGGCGTACCGTGATCCCAACTTAGGCCGACTTGAAAAATCCTGCGCAAAGATTTCACCGAGTCACGAGCGTATTGTAGTTACGCCAAATAGCCTTGAAGCGCGTAAAAGTTTCGCATGCCCGCCGCAAAGACGATATTCACCTGGCTCTAGAGGCTGTTGGAATCGTAGTATGGCGGAAGCTAGTGGGAGTCGAACCCACCGCGACACAAAGTGACGCACGCTGGTTTTGAAGACCAGGCCTGACGCCGGCCAAGAATAGCTTCCACTTGGATTCTAGCAGGCTTCTGCATCCTTACCGAAAATCGTTGTAGTGCAGGATTGAATTGAAGAGCATTCCAAATTCGCCGTGATTCTGCCAGCGATAGCAGGGGTTCGTCGCGAACAGAAGGACACGGCCCTTTCCCACAGGCACGTCAACAATTGCCGGTCTACGATTGATCTCGGTTGCTCCCTTCATTAATCCGCTCAGCACCGATTTATCGCCACCGGGGAATCGCATCAAGACTTGACGTTCGCGATCCATTTCGGGGACGTTTAACAACGGGCCGTTGGCGTATCGCACGGGGATCGTTTTCTTGTCGTATCCATAGAAGATTGGGTGCGCCGATTGCAGAACCTCTGCCTCTACAATCGGGCCTGGGGCGTAGAAGGCTGGTGAGGTGCGGCTGGCGTCCACGCTGCGGGTTAGACCGAATTCAGTTGGGAAGAAGCTTGCCGTACCGAGTGTAATAAGCAGACCGCCCGCGTTTAGAAACTTGTCGAATTCGACTACTCCCTCCAGCCCCATGCCGCCCGTGATGTCGTCCGATTCTCCGTACATGCCCATTGTTTTGTAGTTATCGGACTTGTTGTAGGCCAGTGGCTTCCCTTTGGATTGAATGTCGAAAACAATTCGCTTGCCACTGCCTCCTTGGTTGGGCATGAGGATTACATCATAGGCTGCTCGCAGGTTTCCTTGTTTGATTCGCTCCTTGTAAATGAGATCGTAAGGCACCTCGAATTGATCGAGCGCATGGCGTACCCATCCGATTTCCTGAGTGCTGCCCCAGGTACTGTACATGGCAAGTCGTGGAAGATCCACGTCGTGCATTGTAACTGTTGGCGTTTCCGTGAGTGATGCCGCCGTCAACCCCAATTCTTTTACGGCGGCCTTGAGGCGGTCAAAAATATCTCCACCATTCTGATTGGCGGCGATGAGGAACGTGCCAGCTGGAAAATCGATTTCGCCGGATTTAAAGGCAGCTTCGGCGGCGGATATTTTGAGGTCCTTCAATTTGTATCGAAGGGTGATCAGGTTATTTGCCCCGTTGTGGGAAACGACGTAAACCTTGCCGCCTGGCGAGCCGGTCATCACGCCAGTAATCTCTGCTCTTCCTATGGATTCGACATTGACATCCAACAACGTTTTGTCGGTGATCTCTTTCACTTCGGCCCCCATCATCAGACCCATGGTCCAACCGGTGTCGTCATAGGTTCGCAAATTTAAGTCGGGGAAGTTTTGCTTTTCGAGCAGGATCTTGGCTAGCCGGCCGTAGGGCTGATCGCGCTTAATGAGGAAGGAACCAACTGGAAAGGTCCCATCCTTCACTTTCGTTTCGGTAATGGTGCGCCCTACTTCTATGCCTTGGACGCGCAGAAGATTCACTAAAGCCGCGACGCGCGTCATGTCTCGTTGACCAGCTGGAATGAGGTAGCCATAAGGGGGATCGGTCTTGCCGGCCTCAATTGAATTGCGACTCTTGCGATAGAAGTTTTCGAGAATTACTTTCGGGAATTCGGATGTCAGCTGTAGGGCGTTGAGAACGCCGGTCTGCATGTAGTTGGTGTTATTGCGCATGGACCAGACCACCTCTTTATAGGGCGGCATGGGGCGGTACCATTCGCGTGAGGTTTGGCCCGCGCCTTCGGGTGGAGTCACTTTGCGCTTCATGGTATTTGCTCCGCCGTTGCCGAAGGTTTCGTACATGCGCAACATGCCGTTGTGATTGGAAGCCATGAAGCCAAGGTAACCTGGGGACCACATGTCGACGAAGCCGTGTGTCCAAACGCCGGGCATTCCGTACTTGATCATTTGCGTCATCTCGAAATTGGCGAACCAAGGGAGTTCACCATAGAGAATTGGATCGAGCGTTGGTTGTTGCGGGGCTTGTCCGCTGAAAGTGTACAGGAAGGGAACGGATTCGTGCAGATCGTGAACGATGGGGGCGTGCCACTGCAAGTACCAAGCGAGGCTGGCTTTCATGGAGAGCTGCGAATAGTTGATGTCGCGATTGTTGTCGTGAAAAATGTACTTACCCCAATAGGGCGGGCCAGTGATGCGATCGTCCTCTGTCTTTTCTTCGATCTTGTGACGGTAGTACCAATCCACGTAGCGGTCGCGACCGTCTGGTTCGAGCACCGGGGTGATCATGACGATGACGTTGTCGCGGATGGTGTTGATGAGTGGCGTTTCTTCTACAGCCAGACGGTAGGCCAACTCCATCACCATTTCCGGTGGACCGGTTTCGGCGCTGTGCAAGCCTGCCGTGAAGTGATAGACGGGTTTGGCTTTGCTGATAACTTCGCGCGCCTGCTCTTCGGAGAGGCGACGGGGGTCTGCGAGTTGGGCGAGATAGCCGCGGTACTGATCGAGGGTGCGGATTGTCTCTTCGTTGGCGATGGCTACTACGATGATGTCGCGGCCTTCGTCGGTTTTGCCGGCGGTGAAAACTTTTACCCGTGAGCTTTTGTTCGCTAGGGTTTGAAAGTATTTGTAGATGCCTTCGGTGTAGGTGAGTTTTTGGGGTTGGCCGATGTGGTAGCCAAGCACGTCTTTGGGCGAGGGGACGGTGGAGGACTTGGGTAGATGGTCGACCAGGGGGCTTAGGAATTCGGGCTTGGTGGTCCACTCTTTTACGGATTTGGCGAAATCTTCGTCCTGCTGCTGGGACAGTGCCAGTGGCGTTAGGATGACGAGGGTTAAGAACGCCCGGCGGATTTGTGGAGACATGATTCAACTAGTTTAACCGTGGTTCTTGGGAAGGGTATTGGATTTCGGAGAGGGCGGCCTTGGGGCCGCCCTCCATCCATGGGCCGGACCAACTATTTGGCGCGGATGTGGTGTATGCAGTGCATAGCGGTTATTCGGTTTTCAAAGACCTACGAGGCGGGTTGCTTGGTGACTCCGTTTTGTGGCCGGAGCTTGGCCTTGCCACTTTATGTGTAGGGGGCGTTCGTGAACTCAATGACGGCTGGCGATGGTGGGGGATTAGTTGGGGCGATCTGATGTGCAAATACGGGCTTAGTGAATATTTGGTTTAGTACTTGCACCACCATGCTTAGCAAGGCGCCGAATAGTTGAGGGGAGATTTCCTCTGAATTAGCTTCGTTGATTTCGATATTTATTTGATTGGGGCTGATTTGGATTGGTTCGCCGGCGGAGATGATAATGGGGCGGGCTACCGTGTTCCAGATAGAGCCTCTACGCCTGTTTACTTCTTTGATCTTTACCAGCATTCCGGATTGGACTTTGTTGAGAGCTTCGATTTTACTGGGGGCGATGTATTTGAAGATGCTGAACGCCAGCACATTGTTGGTTAATGCCAATTGGCCCAGTTCGCGATTGGTGTAGGGAATTTCGAGTAGCGGGTGAATGACGGGATCGAGTAAGTTGCGGAGTTTGCGGGCGGCTTGATCTCGCTTCTGTCCGGTGATGACCAGGATAGGAGGTTGCTGATCGGGGAGCATTGCTAGCGCCAGCCAACCAGCTAGTTGCGAGGCTGTTTCTGAGGTTAGGGCGAAGTCCTTGGCCAGCGTCGTTGGTAGATCGATTGCGGACGGTTCAGGCCGGGGCAGTGGATGGTTTTGCGTGGGCCGGAGAAAATTGGATTCGGAAACGGCAGCGGTTAGAGTCCATTCGTGATAGTTGAGGTTGATGGTTGGATAGTTGAAATTGTCGAGATCTATTTCGTACGCGGCCTGACCGGTCTTAGCGACTCGCAAGTGGGTTTTTTGGAAGTTTCGGCTGGAGTAGGCTTCGGCGTCCAACTGGCGCTGGACGTAGGAAAACTGTGCTGAAGAGGGTGAGGGCATTTGTTCGAGGTCGAATGCTTCGAGCAGCCAGGTGAAGAAATCCTCGGAGTAGAGCGGGACGCTTGTTCCGTTGGGAAGTGACGCATACGTTTGGTGATCGGGCGTCATGAAGAGTTTAGCGCGGCGGGCTAGTTCGAGGTGCTTTAGGTGCTTGGGAGTTTCGGTGTTTGGCATTTAGTGTGACTCTTGCTTCGAGA
>JANXXI010000264.1 GCA_025350695.1 Acidobacteriota bacterium | reverse complement strand
TCCATCGCATAGTTGCATACCGGGCAGGGAAAAGTTGTCACGACTTCAAGCACTCCTGCTTAAAGGATGCCTCATTTGTGGGTAAGTTGTGGCATCGCTTACTTCAAGAATTTGCAGGCAGATCTATGCAACGAACGGGCTTAAAATACGTCCTAATCGTAAAGCACTCCAAATTCGCCAGTAGATGAACTAAATCTGATCTGGTCTCCGCTAGACCGGCTGGACTGTTGCACATCTTTATGTCCTTGCCGCGTAAGAAATGCATCCGCGCGAGTCGCATATTCAGTTTCTGTGATCGAACCGAATTCCCACCCATGGTCGAAGAAATGTTCCGCAAGCTTTCTAGTATTCGCAAATGATGCCACCAGCTACCCCACCGCTCTAGCCCAAACTTTCGCCGCCGCCGCCCTCCCCAGCGGCACCGCCTTACCCGCAATATCCAGCGTCAAAGTTTCATCATAGTTTCGCGCGGTTACTTGCAATGCCGACCCCGGCCGTATCCCCAAACCGTCTAAGTACTCAAGCAACTGCCGGTCTCGCTCATACACGCTGACCACGTTCGCCTTGGTCCCCACCAGCATTTCATCCAGTGGCAACAGACCACGCTCGCGCCTCGCTGAGGGAGTATCTATTTCGCCGCGGTTCCCGTGAGGGCAGTCCGCATCTGTACCTAACCTCTCCGCCAGCCGGCGCTCAAACTCGGCGGAAACAGCATGTTCCAACTGCTCCGCCTCATCGTGCACCATGTACCATTCCATGCCGAAAATTTCCGTCAACATTCGCTCTATTAAGTGATGCCGGTTCAAGATGTGCGTCGCGATCTCGCGGCCCTCTGGCGTTAGCCGGATCAGTCCGTCGTCATGAACCACAATTAGCTCGTCGCGCTTCAGGCGGCGAATCGCCATCGTCACCGCAGGCGCCGATACCTTCAACCAACGGGCCAGCGTAGCCGCGATTACAACTTCCCCCTCGCTTTCCGCCTCAGCAATGGTTTTTAGGTAGTTCTCTTTGGAAATTGTGATTTTCAAGTGTTCTTCAAATTGTAACCCGGTCGCACCCTTGCTATCCTCGTTGGTAACCGTATGCGCATTCTGAAACCAATCTATTTTGCCTGCGCGGCTGGCCTTGCGGCTACCACCGCAATGATCGCCGCCGAAACAGTCGACCTATCAGTCGTCCATAAGATCAAACAAGAAGCTTTTGAAAATTCCCAGGTCATGGATCACATGTTCTACCTGACCGACGTCAACGGCCCCCGTCTCACCGGATCTCCCGGCTATGAAAAAGCCGCCAATTGGGTAGTCAAGAAGATGAAAGAAATTGGCGCCGAAAATTCTCATCTTGAAAAGTGGGGCCCCTTCGGAAAGGGTTGGACTTACGATCGCTTCGCCATGCACATGATTGAACCGGCCTATTCGCCCATCGCGGGCTACCCCATGGCCTGGAGCCAAGGCACCAATGGCGCAATGACCAGCGAACCCATAATTGCCGTGCTCACCTCCCAATCAACCGAGGAAGAGAAGGCTAAGTTCAAAGGTAAGTTGAAGGGCAAAATGATCTTGCTCGATGCCCCGCGCGATGTGCGGTTGCATTTAACGGCCGATGGCCGCCGCTACAATGACGCCGACCTCGCCGAACAAGCGATGTCGCTTGACCCCACTCCAGTGGCCCCAGGCGGGTTTCCCGCCGCCGCGGCAGCCCAACGCGCACGTGCGGCCGGTGGCGCTCCCAGCGCTCCTTTCAATCGGGAAGCGATAGCCGAACGTCGCCGCAAGTTCTTGCAGTTCCTGATTGACGAAGGCGTGGCCGCCATCATCACCAACGGCTACAACGGTGATGGTGGAACCGTGTTCGCCTCCTCCGCTGG
The DNA here is from genome assembly GCA_025350695.1 of Acidobacteriota bacterium. Lineage (GTDB taxonomy): Bacteria > Acidobacteriota > Terriglobia > Bryobacterales > Bryobacteraceae > JANXSF01. The sequence continues at coordinate 17,896 of JANXXI010000264.1, read as the reverse complement.
TGGCCGCGAAGATAAGGACGTGCTGCCGCCCCCATATATCGCCATCACCCCTGAACACTACAACCGCATCTATCGTCTGGTCGAAAAGAAAATTCCCGTGAAGTTGGAACTGGAAGTGAAGGCCCAACAGATCGAAGATAAAAAAGATTCCTGGAACGTGATCGCGGAAATTCCCGGCGGCAAGAAGAAAGATGAGATCGTCATGATTGGCGCTCATCTTGATTCCTGGCACGGCGGAACCGGCGCAACCGACAACGCTGCCGGCTCCTCGGTGATGATCGAAGTAATGCGCATCCTGAAAACGCTAAATCTTAAGATGGATCGCACGGTGCGTCTCGCACTATGGAGCGGTGAAGAGCAAGGTCTGTTAGGGTCCAAAGCTTACGCTAAGGAGCATTTCGCCGATACCGCCACGATGAAACCAACCACGGAACATTCGAAGATTGCGGGATACTACAACCTGGACAACGGCTCCGGCAAGATTCGAGGAATCTACCTGCAAGGGAATGACATGGTTCGCCCCGTGTTCGAAGAGTACTTGAAGCCGTTCGCCGACCTGGGCGCAAAGACGATCACTATTCGCAATACAGGCGGCACCGACCACCTTTCGTTCAACGAAGTGGGCTTGCCCGGCTTCCAATTTATTCAGGACCCTCTTGAATACAACGCGCGCAATCACCACTCCAATTACGACGTGTACGATTACATCCAGAAGAGCGATTTAATGCAGGCCTCGGCCATCATCGCTTCCTTCGTGTACAACACCGCGAACCGCGAAGACATGTTACCCCGCAAGCCACTGCCGAAGCCAGTGCGCCCCCGCGGCCAGCAACCCGAAGGAAAGAAGAATGCAACAACAGGTCTCTAAGAATAATTGCTGTAGCTTGTTAGCAACAGATGATTCAAAAGTGGGGCAGACCCCCAGGTCTGCGGCTGGCCCCCTGGCCAGCCTGCTCAGGCTCTGGAAACACCTCCGAGCCCCCCGAAATCTCTGTTTCCTTGCCGCACTAATCGCTGGCATCTCCCAAGCCGCGGGCATCCTAAAGGAAGACATAGAATTCGCCACAGTTGACGGCGGCGAAAAACTAACGCTAGACGCGTGGATCCCCGAGGGCCCCGGTCCCTTTCCGGCTGTGATCGTTGTGCACGGCGGAGGCTTCATCAATGGCGACAAACAAACTTACGTGAAGCCACTATTCGACCCGCTCAAAAGCAGTGGATTCGCCTGGTTCACCATCAACTACCGCCTCGCCCCCAAGGTGCATTTCCCGGCGCCGCAGCAAGACCTGGGCCGCGCCATTAAATGGGTAAAAGCCAACGCAAAACAGTACAAAGTTGACGCACGCAAGATCGCGCTGATGGGCGAATCCGCGGGCGCATCGATTGTGGGGTATGTAGCGGTCCATCCCGGCCCCGGCGAAGAAGTCAGCGCCGTGGTAAATCTATATGGCGTTTACGATTGGGTACAGCGATCAAAGCAGAGGGACGGGCTTGGAGCCAATCTGTCCAAGCACCTCGGCCTTCCCAACGATTTAACCGAACCCACGCTCAAAATGTTGAAAGATATTTCCCCAATTACTTACTTGAGCAAAAACACGCCGCCTTTCTATTTAATCCACGGCACCCGAGACTTTCAGGTCCCCTACGACCAATCAGTCTTGATGTGCGAAGAGATGAAAAAGGTTGGAGCCTCGTGCGAGTTGCTGACGCTACCGGGCGGCGGTCACGGCATGGGCGGCTGGGAAAAAATTCCGGGCTTGGGCATGTACAAGGAGAAAATGATTCAGTGGTTGAAACAGACGTGGAAGTAAAGACAGTGACCAAAGCCGAAGCCATCATGGCTTTGGAACGCGAATGTGTGTTAGGCAACTATGCTCGTTATCCATTGGTGCTGGAGCGAGGCAAGGGCTGCTACCTCTATGACACCGATGGCCGCCGTTACCTAGACCTGCTTTCCGGGATCGGCGTAAACGCACTGGGCCACGCCCATCCGCGAGTGATGCGCGCCATTCGTGAACAGTCCGCGAAGCTGATGCACTGTTCGAATCTTTACTACCACGAGTATCAGGGCAAACTGGCCAAACAATTGGCTGCGGCGAGTGGTCTCGACCGTTCGTTCTTCTGCAACTCCGGCGCGGAAGCCATGGAATGCGCGGTGAAGATCATGCGCTCGCACGGCAACGGCGCGGGGGAAGGGAAGCACGAAATTGTATCGCTCAATAATTCCTTTCACGGCCGAACCATGGGCGCTTTGGCGTTAACCGGCCAGCCAAAATATCAAAAGGATTTCGCGCCGATGATGGAAGGCGTCCGCTTCGTAGACGCCAACAACATTGACCAACTCGAAGCGGTGATGAACGAAAAGACCGCCGGCATCGTGATCGAAGGAATTCAGGGCGAGGGTGGCATCCATCCCATGACCGCCGCGTTTCTTAGGAAGGCGCGCGCACTGGCGGATCAGCACAACGCGATCCTAGTGTTCGACGCAATCCAATGCGGCGTGGGCCGCACGGGGCATTTCTTTTCGCACCAGGCAATTGCGCCCGACGTGAAGCCCGATGTGATGGTGACGGCTAAACCCCTCTCCTGCGGCCTGCCGCTCGGCGCTGTGATGATGAACGAGCGCGCCGCGGCGGCGATTCGGCCAGGAATGCACGGGACAACTTTCGGAGGCGGTGCGCTAGCGACGCGTGTTGCGCATGAGTTCATGGAGATGCTGCCCGGCCTTCTTCCGCACATCGATCGCGTAGGCGAATATTTCCGGCAAGAATTACGGGAACTGCAACGTAAGAATTCCTTTATTACTGAGGTGCGCGGACTGGGTCTTATGATCGGCGTACAGTTGACGATCCCCGGCAAGGATCTTGTGTCGGAAGGGTTGAAGCAAGGATTGCTGTTCAACTGCACGCACGATACGGTGTTGCGTTTCCTGCCGCCTTACATCATCACGGAGAAGGAAATCGACAAGGCTGTTACTGGGTTGAAGAAGGTTTTCAAAACGGTGAAGTAGGATATGGGCGACTCGACTAGCTCATCCTACTTTTACGAAACTACGACTCGGAATTTTTTCCCGCCCGGCAGGATTTGAGGATGCAAGAATAGCAGCGCTGTGCATTTTGTTTTAGGATCTTTGCATACAGTTGGCCGGGCTTCTTCATGACGTGTCAAGACTCGAGCCATGGACCGTGGAGTTCCGTTGTCGAACAGTATTTTCATGCGGTCAATACGGGCGCCTTTCCCAGGTTCTCGCTCGCAAAGTGGAGCACCGCATTAATTTCGTCCAGAGTCACGTCAAACTCTTCCGTAATTTCTCGCGGGGACATGCCAGCCTCAAGATTTAGAAACACCGTTTGAACGCGCATACTGGCGCCTTTGAACACCCAAGCGCCGCTGACCTTGCCGGGTAGACTCTCCACTGCGGGGCATTGCGGCCAATCACTAGCCATATTCGGATCTGCCTCCGTACTAAACTAAATAGGATAGCCTGACCAGCCTATAGCAAATCGTCGCGCTTCAATTGCTCCAACATCTTCACCACTTCGGAAACCTTCTGCGCCTCCTTCCGATTGGCGATCAGCAACGCATCCTTGGTCTCCACCACCACCAAGTCATTCACGCCCACTAATGCCACTAGCTTGCCGCTGCGAACATCGACGAAATTGCCGATAGAATTGGTGGCCACCACGGAGCCGTTGACCACGTTCTCGCCAGGCTCCTTCGCCGCCAATTCGTACACGGCGTTCCAGCTGCCCACGTCGTTCCAGCCGTAATCGTCGCAGGCCAAGCCCACCACGTTTGTGGCCTTTTCCATAATCGCGTGGTCGACCGAGATGTTCTCGCATTGGGGGAAAAGCTTGTTCAGTTGCGAGGCGAAGTTCTTCGCTTCCGGCTGCGGGATCTTTGCTAGCGCCGCAGCTGTTTCCGGCAGATGCTGGGCTAGCGAATCAAGAACTGTCTGCGTCCGCCAGAAGAACATACCGGCGTTCCAATAGAAATTGCCGGCCTTGACGAACTTCTTCGCCAGCGGCTCGTCGGGCTTTTCCCGGAAGCTCTTCACCGGCAGTGGCGCCACGCCGCCGGCCTTCGAACCCTTCGGGAATTCAATATAACCGTAACCAGTCTCAACCCAACGCGGAACCATGCCTAGCACAGCGATTGCACCCTTCTCCGCCGCCGCAAACGCGGGCTTCACGAACTTCAAATAGTTGGCCGGATTTTCGATCACATGGTCGGACGGGAACACGCCCATCACCGCTTTTGGATCGATCCGATTGAGTACCTGCGCCACCAAGCCGATAGCTGGGGCAGTGTTGCGCTGCACGGGCTCCGCCAAAATCTGATGGGCCGGAACATCGGGAAGCTGCTTGATGATTTCTTTGCGCAGCAGATCGTTGGTGATGACCCAGATACGTTCCGGCGGCAATAAGGGGCGAAGCCGCTCAACGGTTTGTTGAATCAGGGTCAATTCGCCACCGAAGCTCAGTACCTGCTTAGCGGACTTCTTGCGGCTGCGGGGCCAAAAACGCGTACCGCGACCGCCGGCTAAAATTAGCCCGTAGTAATGATCAGTTTTCGCCATGCTTAGTTTCCGATGGGCACGGGGCGAACAAAAGAAGGCGTACGGTCCCAGCGAGTTTTCGAGAAGAAGTTAACGGCGACATCGAAGAAGTGGGCAGGGTCCCAAGTGACCCAATCCTTGGTGGGAGCGTCGTAGGACCACCACACAAAGACCGGCTTGCCAATGATGTTTTCCCGCGGCACAAATCCCCAGAAGCGGCTGTCTTCAGAGTTGTCCCGATTGTCGCCCATGGCGAAATACATGCCTTCGGGAATGATTAACTCCCCGTCCTTGACGTTGTCGCGCAGCATGTCCCGGGCGCGGTCATAAACTCGGACGAACGGGGCGAGGGCGGGATCCATCGGGAAATTGTCGATGTAAGGCGTGGGCTCGTTCCTGGCAAAAATGTGCTGCTTGTACTTCTCGTCGAGCGGCTTGCCGTTGATGTGAACGACCTTGTCCACAATCTTGAGGCGGTCGCCGGGAATAGCGATGGCGCGCTTCACGTAATTCATCGCGATATTGAGTGGATAGCGGAATACGATCACGTCGCCGCGCTTCACTTCCGAATAAGGCAGCAGCATCTTGCCGATGCCGCTTGAAGGTGAGTAGGCCAGCTTGTCGACGAACATGTGATCGCCGATCATGATGGTGGTTTCCATGGAAGCTGTCGGCACCACGAAGGCTTGCACCAAGGTGGTTGTGCCGAATAGCAGGATGAGGATGTTCATCGCCCAATCGGCCACGGCGTGGCGTTGTTCTTCGGGGTTTTCGGGCTGTTTCTTCTTGAAAAAATTTTTGTAATCAAACATTTTATTCACTCGGTATTTGTTACTCAGGGCTCGGAAATCCCCGGATAAGTTGGAACGATCGCTGCCAGCGGGTCTTGCGGAAAAAATTGAACGCCAGGTCCTTCAAGTGTTCGGCGCTGATCGATGGGCTGGAAAGCATTTCGGTGGTGGTTTCGTAGGACCAATAAATGATCAACGGTTTGCCAATGATGTTCTGCCGCGGGACGAAGCCCCAGTAGCGGCTGTCGAGCGAATAGTCGCGATTGTCTCCCATTGCAAAGTAGCAGTTTTCGGGAACCACGATTTCGCGCCCAACCACGTGGCTTTGCAACATCTCAAGCGCACCGCCCTCGACGTTGGCGTTGGGCGAGGAAGGGAAGTTGTCGCGATAGGAATCGTAGGAATCATTCTTGTGGTACTTGTATGGTTCGGTGATCTTTTTCCCGTTGCGGTAAAGAGCCTTGTCTTCAAGGCGGATGTGATCACCAGGGATGCCGATCACTCGCTTAACGAAGGTCAGTTTGATGTCGCTGGGCCAGCGGAACACAATGATATCGCCTCGTTTTATGGGGCTGTAGGGCAGAACAAATTTGCTTAGCTGGCCGGGCGGAGCGTAGGCCAACTTGTCCACCAATAGGTGATCCCCTACAAGCAGAGTGTCCTCCATCGAGCCGGTTGGAATGACAAAGGCCTGGACCAGAGTAGTAGTGCCGAACAGTAACAGCAGAATGGTGATGGTCCACTCCGCAATCATGTTGCGGGGGGCCGCTTCGTTTTGATTCGCGTTGTTGGCCGCAGCCAGAGTTCCCGCCTCTTGGGGCGAATCCTCCTGCGGAATTTCCAACTCTACTTCTTCCACGTCTGCCTCTTCCTTTCCATTTTACCGCTTACTCGAATAACAACGACTTGAGGTAGTAGAACAGTTCCACTAAAGACACGTAAATATTGAGCACCCCCAACCCGGAGAGGGCTCCCCGGAAATAGGGGTTCAGCCAAGTATCTTCGCCAAGTCTTAACCAGTCCTGAATCCCGTTCTGCTGCCAGGTATCCATCCAGGGGTAAACCAGCAGGAAGGCGCCTAATTCAAAGCATAGAATAATCCAGGCGAGCCAGCCTAGCTTGGCGAACCAGCTAAGCCGTTCCTTTTTTGGCGACTCTTCGGAGAGTTCCTCGTCGTGCATTGACGGCTCTGTTGGTTCCTGATTCGGTAGTTCGTGGTCCGGCGTCATAGGACCTCACTATTTGGGTCGAAGAGATTCGCCTGTTCCGGAAGCGTCGTCCGGCGGTATTTAGCTTCGGGGCTGACGGCGGCGACAGGCTCATAGGCTAAGCGATGCAAGGGCGTTGGGCCGAATTGAGCAAGCGCCGCCAGATGTTCTGGCGTGCCGTAACCTTTGTGTCTGGCAAATCCATATTGAGGATACACTTCGTCCCATTTCACCATAGCTTCATCCCGAGCCACCTTGGCTAGTATGGACGCGGCAGCGATGGATCTGGACCGGGCATCGCCCTTCACGAGGGGAAGTTGTTCCATGGGGAGGTCAACGCGGAGAAAATCGAGCAAGGCATAGTCGGGCTGGACGGGAAGGGCGGACAAGGCGCGTTTGGTTGCCAGACGAGATGCGTGGTAAATGTTAAGCCTTCTGATATCGGCAACGCTAGCGGCGGCGACCGCGAATCCGGCGGCCTTCGAACGGATCTCACCCGCCAACCTTTCACGTTCGGCGGCGGTCAATTGTTTGCTGTCGTTTAAACCGCGAATGGGCTTCTTTGGATCAAGCACGGCGGCAGCGGCGTAAACCGGGCCAAACAAGCAGCCACGACCGGCCTCATCCGCGCCGGCGATCACACGGAATCCCAACTTCCGAGCTTTGCGCTCAAAGTAAAGCGTACAGGAATTCCGCCGTTCACCGGCTGCCACAGGAGGTTAATCGCGCTCTTTTAAACGGGCAGCCTTGCCCTTCAGGCCGCGCAGGAAGAACAACTTCGCGCGACGAACTTTACCTGTACGAACCACATCAATGTGGTCGATGACAGGCGCGTGGATTGGAAAAAGACGTTCCACGCCGGTGCCAAAGCTGATTTTGCGGACCAAAATGGTTTGGCTCATGCCTTTACCGCGCTCGGCGATCAATACGCCTTCAAAAGCCTGGAGACGTTCTTTTTCGCCTTCCTTGATTTTGACGTGGACTTTCAAAATATCGCCCGGACGCATCGCCGGATGGTCGCTGCGTTTGTTCTTATCGAATACTTTCTGCAATGCTGCGTGGGTCATGAGACAAATTCCTTCAAATGAACTGCAAACTCTATTGTAACAGGCTGAGCGGTGGGCTCGCCATTTCGATCCCCCGCTATTCGGGGATATCACTTTGTTTCGAAGCTGTTTCCGTTGCCTGGGCAGTCGGGCCAGGGGGTCCGCCCCACTGCACACAAGTCTTCCCCAAATTCCTGAAGTGCTTCTTGCTCGCCCTACTTCATTAAATCGGGGCGGTTCTTTACTGTCTTGGCGATCGACGCTTGCAATCGCCACTTCCTAATCTCTTCATGGTTGCCGCCCATTAGAACCTCGGGCGCCTTCCAGCCCCGGAAATCGGCGGGGCGGGTATAGTGGGGGCAGTCCAGCAGGCCAGAGTCTTCCGAGAATGACTCTTGCACCGAACTGGCTTCATTTCCCAAAACGCCCGGCAGCAAGCGGGCAACTACATCCAAAATCAACGCCGCGGCGAGTTCGCCGCCACTCAAAACAAAATCTCCGATGGAGATCTCTTCGTCGGCCAGATTCTCGGCCACGCGCTCATCCACACCTTCGTATCGGCCACAAATCAGCAACAGCTCTTTTTCCGCCGCCAAGCGCCGGGCTATTGATTGATCGAACAGCTTGCCCTGGGCCGAAAGGATAACAATCTTCTGACCCTCTTTCTTGCCGCCGGGAAAGATCTCCTCGGCCGCTAGAAAGATAGGCTCGGCCTTCATCAACATTCCCTCGCCACCACCAAACGGTCGGTCATCGACGGACTTATGGCGGTCGAAAGTCCACTTTCTTAAGTCGTGAACCGTGATGTCGAGAAAGCCGTTATTTGCCGCCCTCGAAACCACGCCGTGATCGAGAGGCCCCTTGAAAAACTCAGGGAAGATCGTCAGCAAATGGAACTTCATCGAATCAATTCAGCTCCCGCAAACCTTCCGGAAGCCTAGCCCGAATCAATTTCTTTTCAGGGGCGATCTCAATCAAAAAAATCTTCGTATAAGGGATCAACAAATCCCCTTCTACTTCGAGCAATCCATGGGCGCCTGTTTCGAGGAACCCGAGTACTTTCCCGAACTCTTCGCCGGAGTCAGCGTCGACTACCATGCAATCCACAAGGTCGGAGTAGTAGAACGCCCCTTCTTCAAGTGGAGCCCGTTCGGCTTTCGGCACGGCTACCTGCAGGCCACGGAACGGTTCGGCGTCGGTCATCGAATCGACGCCGGCGATTTTGAATACGAGGCGCCCTTGATGATCCCAAACCTCTTCCAGTTCGTACTCGCCTTTGGGCTTTCCGTCCGGAGTTAAGAGGGTGATCTTTTTGAGGGACTCGTAGCGTGCAGCCCCGCTGTCAGACAGGGAATCAGCAATGATTTCGCCACGAATGCCTCGCGGCCTGACGAGCACGGCGAGAATGGCCCAATCTTCTTCACTTTTATTGGCGATTACCAGAACTTACGCTCCAATTCCAATACTACTCAAGAATTTCCAGCGTGAAGCGCCTATTGAGTTTCACGCCAACAGCGCCGAGCAGCGTTCGAATGGATCGCGCCGTACGGCCCTGTTTTCCGATCACCTTGCCGATATCGCTGGCGGCGACTTTCAACTCGTAGACCGTGGTCTGTTCGCCGGACACTTCATTGACCACAACTTCATCTGGGACATCGACGAGAGCTTTTGCAATATCTTCGATTAGTTCCTTGACTTGGGCCATGGGTTGAAGGCTCCTACGGGTTTGGACGTTAAACTCAAACTTCGAAAACTTATACAGCCGCGGGGACTGGTGGTGGGGCCGGGTATTTCTTCATCAACCGGGCAACGGTGTCAGAGGGCTGAGCGCCGCACTGAATCCAATGAGATAAGCGGTCATGCTTCATTGTGACTTCAGCGGGTTGACACACTGGATTGTAGAATCCCACAACTTCGAGGGCACGGCCGTTACGGGCGCGTTCCTTCTCAATAACCACCATGCGGTAGGTCGGCCTTTTTTTGGCGCCGAAACGCGCCATACGAATCATTAGCATTTTGTTTCTCTTACTCCAGTATCCACTAAAACTTGAAATCCGCCAGGCTTCCTGGCAATTTAAACTTGGCCAGCTTCTTGCCGAGCATTCCTTGCCCCTGCAAGCCGCCGGTAAAGGCCTTCATCATTTTGCGGGCCTCCGCATACTGCTTGAGCAGGTTGTTAACTTCCTGCACCGAGGTTCCGCTGCCTTTTGAAATGCGGCGGCGGCGAGCCCCGTTGATGATCATGTGATTGTTGCGTTCCTTGGGCGTCATCGAATCGATGATGGCCACCACGCGGGACATTTCTTTTGGATCGACCTTAGCATCCTTGAGAGCCTTCATCGGGCCGACGTTGGGTAACATTCCGAGGAGCGATTCCATGGATCCGAGTTTGGCGAGCTGTTTCATCTGGTCGCGAAAATCGCCTAAAGTGAACTCGTTGTCCATCAGCTTGCGCTGCATCTCTTCGGCCGACTTGTGGTCGATGTTCTCTTGCACCTTTTCGATGAAGCTGAGGACATCGCCCATGCCGAGGATGCGGTTGGCGACGCGATCGGGGTGGAACGGTTCGAAGGCATCCGACTTTTCACCGGTGCCGACGAACTTAAGCGGCTGGCCGGTTACCGTGCGGATGGAGAGGGCAGCTCCGCCACGGGCATCGCCATCCATCTTGGTTAAGATAATGCCGGTAATGCCGAGGCGTTTGTGGAACTCTTCGGCGGACTTGACGGCGTCCTGGCCTGTCATGGCATCGGCCACGAACAGAATTTCGGTTGGGTTGAGGGCTTGCTTGAGCTCTTCGAGTTCGCTCATCAACGAATCGTCGATGTGGAGGCGTCCGGCGGTATCGACCAGCAGAACGTCGCGGCCCGTTTGGACTGCTTCCTTGCGAGCGCCTTTGGCTAACTCGAGGGGCTTGTTTTCCCCTTCAGCGCCGGCCCAAATGGGGACCTTGATCTCTTTGGCGACGATGCGCAACTGTTCGCGGGCGGCTGGGCGGTACACGTCGACCGAGACGAGAAGCGGAGTGTGCTGTTCCTTGGCGAGGAGCTTGGCGAGCTTGCCGGTGGAAGTAGTTTTGCCCGAACCTTGGAGGCCGACGATCATGATGACGGTTGGCGGTTCATTGGCGAAGCGGAGGCGCGCGGCGTGTGTGCCGAGGATTTTGATCAGCTCATCGTGAACGATTTTGATGACTTGCTGGCCGGGGGAAAGGGCATTGAGGACTTCTTCGCCGAGGGCTTTTTCCTTGACGGCGTCGAGAAGTTGTTTGACGACGCGGAAATGCACGTCGGCTTCGAGCAGCGCCACGCGAATTTCGCGTAGAGCGGCTTCCATATTCTCCGCCGTTAATTTCCCTTCGCCACGGAGGTTTTTGAAGACCCTTTGTAGCTTATCGCCTAATGCTTCAAACATGTTTGCTTTGTTCAGAACCGGGTGAGGAGTTGAGACCGTGCACCGGCACGCTACCTGCGTGCCGGGTAGGTGCCTCCTATTATGACATGGCGGGGCGGAGTGGCGCTAGGGGCTGTGTATTCAATCCCGCTTCAATCCCAATTGCTGACTAGTGAGCGAAGACGGAGGAGACGGTTGAGTTGCTCCCCAATAGAAAATCGTTGCTGTTGAGCAAGGATCATACCCGCGTGATTTCTTTGCCGTGCAAGCCACTGAGTATGAAGCTGGTAATAGTCGCAAACATTGAAAGTATGGAGGACAAATGAGTTAGTGGTCGCGTACTCAAGCTGACGCTCGTCGGATGCTTTAACTTGATTTGAATCGTAGGCGGTTGCGACTACAACATCCCGATCCCGAAGAGCCGCCACAAGTTCCCGGCCCATCGCGTCTTCGTCAATGTAAATTACAAATGAATTCACTACTGAGGCCGACGGGAATGTTGCTTTTCAAGTGTGTCGGCCAATCTGGCTTCCGCCTCGATGTCGGCGTCGATTTCCGCCTTGTTGGCGTAGTAATGGGCAAGGGCGGCGTGAACTTGAGCTAGAGAGTTGTGACCGAAATTTTGGACGATTTCTTCCGGAATCGACCCCATGTTGTGCCAAGTGGCAATACGGCGGACAGAAACACCGTGCCGGAGATGCAGGGACGCCCACCGCGCAGACCTGGGGTTTGAGTGATTAATGTGCCAATTGCTGTTGCGGTTGCCATGATTTTACTGTACTTGTTTTTGGAGTGTTATGGAAGGGTGGAGTTGAGGCGGGGGGCGACCGGACGGAGACCCCGGCGCCCGCGGTGGAGGGGGCGGCCACCACCTAGCTTCCCTCCGACCGCAGGCCCCCCCGGACCTTCCACTGTGAAGGCATGGCTTTCGGGCCGGGGCCCGTCGAGAGTCAGTGCGTCCCGTTTATAACTGAAAAAGATGTCGTGCCTGTAATCCATGCCTTGCCGCTTGAATATCCTGTAATCGCGTTCGAAGACACGTGTGCCTCGCGAACTGCCTTACTCATTTTGATGTTCACGCCCAGCGAGGGCTGCTTGCGCTTCAAGACGAAGGCTGCCACCCAAAGCAGCCTGCCTGATTCGTCAGGCTGCGGCGCTGATTCTCCAATCAGCACCGCTTTCGAATGATTCCACGGTCCACAACCTCATACTGGACGCTTCATTGACAACTCGGATCGACCCGAGGCCGAACCACTTGCGTGGTCCGGTTTTGGTTCGAGAGTACTCCGGCCGGATTCGCTCTCTGTCCTAAACTACTACTTGAAAGAGGCGATATTGACATTGGCCGGTCATCAAGTGGTTGAAAAATCGGGAGATCGAGTTCTTATTCGATGGGGATTTGCAAAATAGAGCGAGCGAACCAGTATGAATTTGTGATAGCCTGAGCGATTCCTAGTACTGATATGCGAAATCGATTGGCACAACTCGGCCTGTTTCTGGTAGTTTGCCTGATATGGGGGCTCGTTCCCACTTTCGGGGCAACTGCGAAGAAGCCTGTCGTTCGGAAAAAGAGTGCGGTCGTCACCAAGAAGAGAACTCCCGTGAAGAAGACAACGGCTTCGCGGAAGAAGGCTGCGGTGCGGCGGCCTGTCTCGCGGCCCCAGCGTGCGATGGCGGTTGCTCCTGGACGGCAGTTAACGCCGCTCGAGTTAGCGGGCCAGCAGAACTTCGTTGCATCCTTTGAGGTTGCACCGAAAACGCTGCAGCAGGAGTGGCTGTGGAGCTCGGCGAAGAGTTTTATAGGAACTCCGTACCGATACGCTGGGAACACGCGGGAAGGCACAGATTGTTCCGGGTTCACTTCGACAATCTACAGCGAACTCGGTTTGCCGATTCCGCGGACAGCTAATGAACAATTCAGAATCGGCCAGGCAGTGCCACAGGATGAGTTGTCTTTGGGTGACTTAGTGTTTTTCGGGGCGAGTGAACAGAGTGTTTCTCACGTGGGATTGTATCTTGGAGATGGCAAGTTTTCCCACGCGGCGCTAACGACGCGAAATGTGCGGATTGACACTCTGGCTCCCACGCTGGGCAGTATTAAATATCTCGGGGCGCGTAGAGTGCTGCCTGGTTTAACTACTACCGATTAGCTGTTAGATTACGATACATTTCCCGATTTGGGTCCCTATTGGGTTTCTTTGTAGTCGACACTTTCGGTCACAAGTAAGTGATCGCGAGGGTATACTTCCAGTTTGAATGTCACCGAAGGGGATGGTCTGCTATAGACCACGGATCCGTTTTGAAGGTCGGTGACATCGAGCGGCCGGGAAAGGTTATGATCGCCATCCTTGATAAACAGGACGCCACGGCCAGCGGAACGAACTGCCGGCGCCTGCCTGTCCCAGGTGAGGTTGAGGGCATCGCCCGCCTTGATAACTTTCAACCCGAGGTTGAAGACCTCCGGTCCCAGGGCGGCGGGGCCGTTCGGGCGCATGCTCAAGGCCATTTGAAACCCTAGCAAGACACCGAGCGCAAGGAAGATTAGAGAAAGAGGGAACCAGACCCAACCCGATCGAATTTTATTCTCCTTTCTTGTTCGCGTTGGCGGATAAGTCCCTTCGGTATTGGATGGGGGTTGGGACACTTGATCGGAATAGGTGGGTGGGACTGTCCCGAAACTCTGCTGAGTGTCCATGTCGTGACCAGGCAGTTGCTCAAGATCCGGCTGAAGCCTATCGGTCCGTGCACCCTGTGTTGTCCGGGGAGCGTTCGAGAACGGGATGGCCGCATCGGAGGGGCGGTTTTGACCAAAACGGGCAGCAGCGGCAAATCGCTCTGCTCCGGAACTGCCACCGCCGAGTTCTTTGCGGCGGAAAGGAAATTCGGTGTAGCTTGAATCGGTACGAAGGAACTCTCCCCCTTCACGGAAGAAGATTCCGGCCGTGCTGACCCTGGTGGCGAATGGCTTAACGAGCATCATGATTTTGCCATCTCCGGGCAAATGCTCATCCATAAGATCAATGTCTTCGTCCGACATTCCCAGACCGTCGCGGGTATGGCTGCGATAGTGGCCCACCACTGAAAAAGGCTGGCCTTCCTCACCCCCCGTTGTGCCCCATTGCCGAAGAGTGGACTCAAATTCGCTCACGTCTTTCGCCGAGAGATTATACGAAGGACCTCCCGCGTGCTCGCAGAGGACTGGATGAAAGTCCTGGACGGTGATGTGCAACTCGCCATCTCTTGTTTCCGACTTTCCGAGCAGCAGTCCGCCAACTTCAGCACCGCGCCGGGGGATGGAGCCGAACCCTTTCATGATTTCCACTAGAAGCTTATCGACAAAATCGAAATGCAAGGAAACCTTCACAGGATGGCCTTTAGGTTGCCATAGATAGAATTCTTCGGGGTTAGTGGGGTTATTCAGTTCTGTAGGATCCATGAGAAGAACGCCTGAGTTATGAGTAGAGAAGCTTTTCGGGTTGAGCGACTGGCGAAGATTCGGTCCCCTGCGCGGAGCCTTGGACGGCAAGGAGCCAATAGGCAAATCGTTTTTAGGCAAGTCATTTGCGGGTGTCCCTTTGGACTTTTGCGTTTCGCCACTCTCTTTATGACTGTAACCTATACGCTTGCCTGGGAACAGTTTTTTGCGGATGATTTCGAGCATTAAGGCGCTTCCCTTTTTTTGATCGATGGAAACACGGGGGAGCCCCCGAGTTACCTCTTAGAGCACATCGGCAGTTTCTTGGGAAAACTTTTGGTTTACGTTCAAGGGTTTGGTCCGTCCCAAGGTAACCTGTAGATAGAACATGCCAAGTACGCCACATATTGAAAGTCACTTCACATCTTCGGAAGTTGTTCGGGACATTGTGATTGGGATGGCCGACGGATTGACCGTTCCCTTTGCCTTGGCCGCCGGTCTGAGCGGAGCGGTGGAGGGTACAAGAATTATCGTGGTTGCCGGCCTGGCGGAAATCGCGGCCGGGGCTATCGCGATGGGGTTGGGTGGGTACCTGGCGGCGCGGAATGATGCTGAGCATTATGTGAGCGAACTGCGCCGAGAGGAAATGGAAGTGAAGGAACGCACCGCCGACGAGGAGAAGGAAGTCCGCGAAATCTTAGAAACGTATGGTCTGCCGGGCAAGCAGTGCGATCCGATAATTGCCCATTTCAAGGCGAATCCAAAAGTCTGGGTGGATTGGATGATGCGTTTTGAGCTAGGGCTTGAGCCGCCTGATCCCACGCGGGCGGTGAAAAGTGCGGCGACGATTGCGTTCTCCTACATCGCCGGGGGATTCGTGCCTCTAATGCCCTACATGCTGATCAACGACGCAAAGCAGGCGCTGCTCTATTCGGTGGTGGCTACGCTGATCGCTCTGTTCGGATTTGGCTATATGAAAGGCACCTTTACGGGAACGCATCCCTGGCAGAGCGCGTTCCGGACGATGTTGATCGGCGGGTTGGCGGCTGGGGCGGCTTTTGGGATCGCTAAGGCGATCGGGTAGGCTTGCAGTGGTTGGCGCGGCGAGTTCCGATGGTTTTGAGGAACTGCCTGCCTGGATAGACCAACCCGGAATCGCGCTCGATTCGCAGCAGGCGATTGTACTTCGAGAGGCGTTCGGAGCGAGTGATGGACCCTATTTTGATTTGGCCGGCGCCACTGGCCACTGCCAGATCGGCGAGGAAACTGTCTTCGGTTTCCCCGCTGCGGGCTGAGACTACTGCTGCGTAGTTATGCTCGGCGGCGATTTCGAGGACCTCAAACGTCTCGCTCAGCGTTCCAATTTGGTTCATCTTAACCAGCACGGCGTTGGCGACTCCGCGTTCAATGCCATGACGCAGGCGGTTCGGGTTTGTGGTAAACAGGTCATCTCCCACCAGATTGATGCGATCTGACAAACGTGTGGTGAGACTTTGCCAACCAGCCCAATCATCCTCGGCCAGGCCGTCTTCCATGGACACAATCGGATAACGATCCACCCACTGTCTCAACAAACTAGCCATCTCTTCCGCGGTGAGCATTCTTGTTTCCGATTGGAGATTGTAGATACCGCCATCGTGGAAGTGTGACGCTGCGGCGTCGATGGCAATACTGACTTGTTCCTTCGGTTTGAATCCGGCCCTTTCAATGGATTTGGTGAGTAATTTCAGGGCCGTTTCGTTGGATTCAAGGCGCGGGCCCCAACCGCCCTCGTCGGCGACTCCGGTGAGGGGGTAGCCTGATTCGCTAATGAGTTCCGCCGCTGCGCGATGAATAGCCACGGTGGCTTGGAGCGCTTCGGTGTACGAATCGAAGCCGTGAGGGATGATTAGGAAGTCCTGGAATTCGATTTGGCCGCCAGCGTGAAGGCCCCCTGAGATGATATTGACCATGGGGACGGGTAATATTGGAGATGCTTTGCCTGCGAGAGACTGCCACAAGGGCAGTTTTGCGGAGATGGCCAGGGCTCGGGCCAAGGCGCAGGAAACGCCGAGAATGGCATTTGCCCCTAGGTTCGACTTATTCTGTGTGCCATCGAGTTCGATCATGAACCGATCCACATCGAATTGAATTGCTTTTCGGCCAGAAAGCGCGGAGGCGATGGGGCCGTTGACATTGTCCACGGCCTTGCGGACACCCTTGCCTTGGTAGCGTGCGGGGTCGTCATCGCGCAGGTCGACAGCTTCGTGTTTGCCGGTTGAAGCGCCGGAGGGAACTTGGGCCGATGCCTGGGATCCGTCACTTAGGGTTAAGAGGGCTTCGATGGTCGGGTTGCCGCGGGAATCGAGGATCTCCCAAGCTTCCACCGTGCGAATGGTTAGGTTCATGCGTTGCGCCTTGCGACCCAAACGGCTTCGATGGTTGCGGGCGGGTTCAGAATCAGGTGACGGGCAAATTCGCGAATCCTACATTTGGTGACGGGATCCTTAATGTATTCGGCTGGCGATTTGCCGTCGATGCGGGCCAGCATGAGAGCTCCCCAGTGGCGCAGGGTGAATTTCTCGAAATTTTCGGCCGATGCGGGCAAATGTTGCCGCAGGCTTTGCCAGAAGGCGAGTCCGGCGCCTTCGAATTGCTTCTGGCGTTGGGGCATCAAAAAAGACTTGAGCATCAGATGGTTCAGTAGGAAACCGGCGTCAAAGGAGGCGTCACCGAAATGGACCACCTCGAAGTCAATGGCCATTACTTGATTTTCTGAGACGAGCAAGTTTTTGGGACTCCAATCGCCATGAACCAGGCTAAAACGCCGCTGGTCACAGCTGTTGATCAACTGTTGGAAGAAGGAAGCGAGATCCGGGTGCTTGGCGGCGGTTGTCTTGTAGTAGGGGTCGAGACGCAATTGGTTGAAGACAGTTTGGTCGCCAAACGCAGCCGCTAGTGCGGGGTTGTTCCAACTGGCGGCGATGATAGCGCCGAGGATATTGCCGGCCTGGAGCGCAATGGAGGTATCGATGTTTCCTGACAGGAGGAGTTGCTTCCAATCGACGGCGCCATTGGGTGCGGCTTGCATGGCGTAAATCGAATTTTCCGGATCGAGGAAATGAGTTTGGGGCAGGGAACCCGCGGGAAGGAAGCGGGCGGCGGCTTGGAGACCGTTATATTCGCGAACGGTGCGGGCGGGGTCGGCGAACCAATCCTGTTCGACGTTAAGTTTCGGGAGGGCTTGCTTGACGACTACCGGTCCGACGGCTGTGTCAACCAAGAGCACGGTGTTAGAGACTCCTCCGCCAAGGCTGGTGGGGATGCCGATGGGGACCCATTCAGAATGGCGCAGGGCGAGATAGTGGCCCAAATTGGCGGTGCTGAGGATTACCAAGTTGCTAGTGTAACAACTAGTGCTGGGGACAATACTGTTCATTTAGGAACGGTCGACAAGCTCACGGCTTGCCCACAATGGGAATCGCGGGATTCTTCCGAACCAAGTC